>JBBQQW010000119.1:0-8188 GCA_038215455.1 Armatimonadota bacterium | reverse complement strand
GGTTCATGGGCGGGACGCCCATGCTACACCCCGTTTCCCCTTCCCCCACCATCTGTGTTACACTTTAGCTATGCGAAAAGTTATTGTTATTGGTGGTGGGGCCGCGGGGCTGATGGCGGCGGGGCGCGCGGCGGAGCGGGGGGCCGATGTGCTGCTGCTGGAGAAGAACCGGCTGGTGGGGCGGAAATTGCAGATCAGTGGCAAGGGGCGTTGTAACCTGGCCAATGATACCGAGATTAACGACCTGCTGGCGAATGTGCCTACTAATCCCAAATTTCTGCGTTCTGCGCTGCATCATTTCGGGCCGAAAGATACGCAGCATTTTTTCACTAACCTGGGCATGAAGCTGAAGGTGGAGCGCGGCAACCGCGTCTTCCCGGAGAGCGATAACGCCGAAGATGTGGTGGATGCACTGCGCCGACACTGCATCAACGCCGGGGTTGAGGTTAATTCGAGCGTCACCGTGCGCCGCATTGGCTTCGGCGGGGGCAGTGTGAGTGGTGTCGAGCTGGCCGGTGGGGCTTTTATCCCCGCAGATGCCGTGATCCTCGCCACGGGTGGGTCATCCTACCCGGCGACCGGCTCCACTGGCGATGGCTATCGCATGGCGGAGGAGCTGGGGCATACCATCGCGCCACTGCATGCCGGATTAGTGCCGATAGTCACCGAGGAGACCTGGCCGGCGCAGGCACAGGGGCTGGCGTTGCGCAACGTCACCCTCACCATCTTCTCACCCACGGGCAAAAAGCTGCGTAGCGAGATCGGTGAGATGCTCTTCGCGCACTTCGGCGTCACCGGCCCGTTAATCCTCACTGCCAGTAGCCTGGTGGGCGACAAACCGGGGAGCAAGCTGGTGATCGATCTGAAGCCGGGACTAACCGAACAGAAGCTGGATGAACGGCTGCAGCGCGACTTCCTGGATAACGCCCGGCGGCTCTTCGGCAATGCGCTGGCGGCACTGCTGCCCACCAGCATCATCCCGGTGATTGTCACCCTCTCGCGCATCGGCCCGCACTCCCCGGTGAGCCAGATCACCCGCGAACAGCGGCTGGCATTGGTACAGCTACTGAAGCACCTGACGCTGACGGTGAAGGGCACGCTCCCCTTAAGCGATGCCATCATCACCGCCGGCGGGGTGAATGTGAGCGAGATCAACTCCACCACCATGGAGTCAAAGATTATCAAAGGCCTGTTCTTCGCCGGCGAGGTTATCGACGTAGACGCCTTCACCGGCGGCTTCAACCTGCAAATCGCCTGGAGCACCGGGCACCTGGCGGGCGAAAGCGCGGCGGTGAATGATACCTCGGCTAGCTGGTGAAATAATTTAACCACGAAAAACACGAAAAGCACGAAATTATTCTTTCGTGCTTTTCGTGTTTTTCGTGGTTATATTCTATTCAGATTACCTGCGGCGCAGGAAGCTGGGGATTTCCAGGTCGTTGTCACCACTGTCGCTGGACGAGGTGATGATGGGGGCGGATGCCTGGGACATCAGGGCGCGGTTGGCTTCTTCCAGCGGGTCAACGGCGAAGCCGGTGGCTACCACGGTGATGCGCACGCGGTCTTCCATTTTGTCGTCAAAGACGATACCGAAGATCACGTTGGCGTCTTCAATGCCGGCGGCGGTGGCGATGATATTCGCTGCTTCGTCGACTTCGTTCAGCCCAAGGTTCATGCTGCCAGTGATGTTGAAGAGGATGCGCGTAGCACCTTCCATGCTGGTCTCCAGCAGTGGGCTGCTGATGGCAGCCTGTGCGGCCTCGGCGGCGCGGCGCTCGCCCTGGCCTTCACCTATGCCCATCAGGGCGGTACCGGCGCTGGAGAGTACGGCGTTCACGTCAGCGAAGTCGAGGTTGATGAGACCGGATACGGTGATCAGGTCCGAGATGCCCTGCACGCCCTGGCGCAGCACTTCGTCGGCGTAGCGCATGGCTTCCAGCATGGTGGTATTTTTCGGCACCACGCCCAGCAGGCGTTCGTTCGGGATGGTGATAAGCGCGTCGACCTTGCCCTTGAGGCGATTGATGCCATCCACAGCGGCCTGCATGCGCTTGCCTTCAAAGCGGAATGGCTTGGTGACCACACCGATAGTGAGTGCGCCCAGATCCTTCGCCGTTTCGGCGATGACCGGGCTGGCTCCGGTGCCGGTGCCGCCACCCATACCTGCGGTGACGAAGACCATGTCCGCGCCATCAAGGATGTTCTTGATCTCCTGGCGGCTTTCCTCGGCAGCCTGTCGGCCCACCTCGGGGTTCCCACCTGCGCCCAGTCCACGCGTCACGTCTTCACCAAGCTGCATTTTGCGTTCGGCGGCAGAGCGTGCCAGTGCCTGCATATCCGTATTCGCGACGATGAATTCTACGCCGCCCAGACCTGCATCAATCATGCGATCTACAGCGTTACTGCCGCCACCGCCCACGCCGATAACTTTTATCTTTGCCTGGCCGTCATGTAGTTTTACCACTGCCGTCCCCTTTCGCCCCGGAACCACCGGAACGTCTATATGTAAATTATCAAATTAAAGCTGCGATATTTCACTTATGACATACCGCGGATGTCGAGACCTGCGCCTCATACATCATTATAGGTTTCCCTATCGTACAATGTCAACCTTATAATATGGTAATTGCAAAGGTCGACAGCTTCCTGACATCTATATATTATTTGTCAGAGACGAAATCCCTGCTTTTTTTTGAATTATTTCAAAATGTTCAGTATCTCCATAAAGTCTGTAGCCTCCGATACGAGTATCGGAGGCTACGAGATTTACGGAAGCAGATTCTGTGTACGGATATCTGCTATTTTGTCACAGTGAAGTTAGCGCTGCCGATAACACCGGTAGCTACATCCTTCACTTCTACTCGCCAGTTACCTGTCACGTCGTTAAGCGCCAGCGGTATCGAGACAATCGCTTTACCGTCGGGTGCCAGCACATTCTGTGCATAGACCTGCTTTGCTACTCCTGCAGGATCAGTCACCATCACGCGCATGCAGTGAGTTCCCGGTAATGCAGCGGTCAATACCTGCGCAGAGAAATTCATCGACTCACCGGCAACCACTGTTTTCTGAGCGTTTACCCGAAGGCCGGTGACTCGATACGGCAGCACCGCGTACAATTGTGCTATTCCGGGTACCAGCGTGGCATTAATACGGTTAGTCTGTCCCAGGTAACTGCCACTACGTACATCGTACAGATACTTATTCGGCGGGAAATTGATTCTTACCGGCACGCCCGCAGGAGTTGCAGCCTCGCCGTAGGAATATGCCAGCGGATCGCGCGCCAGTTTCTGCATGATGCCCACGTATTGAATGTCGCCATTTGCATAGCGGTTGATCTCCACATCCGGCTGCTCCGGTGTGATGGTGACCGGGGGGACTACCCCGTCATTCAGCAGCATATTGCCGAAAAGACGACGCAGACGTTGGCCACCTTCATAGCCCGCAAAGTCGCCATCTTTGAGTTTAGTATCAGCTTTTGCGGCATATTCCGGCAATGGGAGATTGAACAGGTCGGCATTCCCGTTGCCGTATTTATGGTTAATCATTACCGGGGTAGTGTCAACTTTTCCGCGTGCCTTACCTGTCGTGACGCGCAAACTATTATCTACCTTAGTGATGCCGAGATAGAAACCGTCATCAGTGGGCTTCAGCTCTCCCTGGCCTTGATTGAAATTCTCGGTGTCGCCATGCTTTACGCCGAAGACATCGTCCAACATTCCGATCGGATAGGGCTTGCCGTGTTCATCCATCATACCCGGGCGGATATCAGCGATCACGTTCCCACCCGCCATGACAAAGTTCTTGATAGCGGTGATCTCTGCACGTGACAGTGCCTGACATTGTGGGAGAATCAGCGTCTTGAATTCATCGTTGCGCAGACCGCCATTGGCGAGTTGTACGTTGGAGATGATTTTACTCGTCATTCCCAGGTCGGTGATAATGCGCACCAGGCTGTCATACGTAGCCTGCGGATTTAGTCCTTTGGTGTAGGTGGCGACGTGGACGCTACTTGGTGACCAGAGGATAGCAATGCCATCATGCTGTCGTTTAGCGCTAATGAGCATCTTCGCCGGGCCTGCCTTCATCTCATTGATCTCGGCGCAGGAAGCCTTGTAGAAATCTTCCATACTCAGGTCGTATTCCATCACTGAGCCTATACCACCGTTGCCGTTCCATATCCACATGGAATTAGCTCCATTCAGCAACGTGCGCCACGGCTGGTACCGCATGTACGGAGTGTTGCGCGATTCAGCATAACCACCATACCATCCCAGGCCGATAAGCGAACCCGGTGCAGCGAAGTCACGCGTTACGGCATTGTTAAAGTCGCTGTTATAGGTACAGTTCAAATCCATGCTTTGTGATAATTTCCAGTAGTCGGCGGCGGTGAAGCTACCCATCCACCTGTCGGAACCTTCGTAGCCTACCCGCGCCCCCGGGACAATCTCCTGGCTCACTTCACGCCCATAGGCGAAGATGCCTGCCCATACAGACTCCATATGGCGTCGGTGGTCTACCCATTGCGGATAGTGGCCATTCTGCTTCGCTTCTTCCAGCGTGATCGGCACCACATCGGCCCAGCTACGATAATTCGTGCCCCACTCTCTGTTAACCAAGTAGAGCGAGTCGTTGTACTCTTTTTTTAGGAAAGTGCGGAAGTCTTCGTTACAGGTCGGCGACATACACATGTCGATTTTCGCAGTAGTAAAGGAGTCTTCATCACCCATGCTTAGCTCGGTGGTGGAGTACGGCGCGAGAGCATTCATCTGCGCGGTCAGTTCGGCGCGTAATTTATCGCGATAATCCGGATCTGTGAGACACGGAGTGCGTATCAGGTCATCTTTTTTGCGGTAGCCCAGAGCATTGGTAGCCACTTCGGTTTTACTATCCACCAGCCGGGTCTGGTACGGGATATGCCACAGATCGGCATATGGCACCTCCGGGAAGAAGCGACCGAGCTGGGTATCGACGCCAGCGTTGCGGAATTCACTCATCGCATATGGTGATATGAAGTCATTGTCATAGCTGGTAACCCACATGATATGACGCAGATCCTGCGGATCAGGCCGGAAGTCGTTGAAACTGAACTCCGCCACCTGGCGATCAATGATATTCTCTGCCAGATACTCGCCGAGGTATAGGGTAGCGTTGATGCGCGCCATGATAGAGTTGGTCGGGAGGATATCCAGCACGAAGGGGAGTTTGCCCCCATTCACCGCGACATCCTTGGTGGCCAGCAGACGGTTATTATTATCAAAAATCTCCAGCCGTACAAATTGATTAGCACGGGGATTAACTATCGCCACACTGCCAGATATCGGGCCTTTGATGCTATAGTCGCCACGCGCCGTGGTAACCATCTCCAGATGCGAATTGGAAGTAATGGTGAGGGCAGCAGAGGCGAAGGATATCACCGGTGCATTCAGATCTGCTTTGCGCAGGTTGCGGACGCGCAATGTCAGGTCGAGGAAATAGTCTCCGGCAGGGAGTGCGCCTAACACTGGGGATACCGTGATACCGCCTGCTGAAGCAGTGACAGTGCCATTGCCCACCGGGTAGACATTGCTGAATCGGTCACGGGCGATGAACTCGTAATCCAACATCCTGTTGCCGGCGGTACTGGCTAGCGTAAAGGGCATATCGTCAACTGCTCCGCGCACGGTAGTGAATGCGTTCTGCGCCGGGGTGATGGTCACCGTCGGCTCTTTCTTCGCCACCAGCAGTATCTCTTTGATAACGGCCGCCAGATAGTAATCGTAATCAATACGAGAAGTGAGGAATGAACCCTGACGCTCCGGGGTCAGTGCCTGCGTCGACGGTAAGGTGAAACCGCTGAGGAGCAGCACGCGCCCATTGCCCACCTGCCCATACTGGAAAAACTTTTTCGCAAATGAATCCTGCGTTCGCTCTGCTGCGAAAGCCGGTAAAGCTGTATAGGGGATACCATCGACTATACCCTTCGGTATATCCCCTGCCCGCAGCGCGCCTTTAATGTCATCTATCCCACTCGCGACTCCCATCAATCCGGTGCCATTGGAGACGGCGTCGACGATACTACGACGGATATTCTGCGGCAAAACATCAAATTTGATATTGCCCAGCACGATGACATCATAATTGTCCCGCAACAGCATCTGCAGGCGCTGCGTCAGCTCTTTTTCGCTAGCGCCGATTATCATGCGCCCGGCGGTGTCTTTATCCGATGACAACGAGTATGCTTTGTCGGATCCTACCGTGAAGACCGAATAATCCAGCTGCATACGCTGTGCCAGCTCGATCACTTCACGCTGATTCTTTCGAGTCGTGATGAAGAGTGCCTTCACCGGCCCCTGTGCATACGGTTTTGCCCACGTAATATGTGGGGTAACCACCGTCTCACTGGGAGAGAAGTAATTTGGTCCGTACTGCGCGAAAGCGCACAGAGAGGTGATAAAGATCACCAGAGTGAGTAACAGAATTTGGTTTCGCATAGTTTTTTGCCTCCGTGAGAATTAATTTATCTGACCCAGTATACATCATTTAGTTGTTGCTATTATCGTACAATATCGACAATCTTGTAATTATTCACCACAATCGAGAGGAAATATGCCTCACAATGGAGAATATATTACATGAAAGTCACTCTAACTTCGTATCGTATGGTGGAATGGTGGATAACATGACGATTGAAAACCACACTGGTATTACTGACGACCTTCCCCTGCTGTTGGATGTTTTGCCGCCCAATTTGCGCATGCAGATAATGAAACACCCGCAGATGGGGCAATTGCTGGAGATCATCCTTGACCTTGGGCGCGAGCCGGAGGCACGTTTCCCCGGCTCCTACGCCGTGCTGAGCGATAAGCCGGTGACGGCGGAGGACATTGCCCTGGTAGTCGAGCGTATCGGCGACTTCGGCGATGACAACCGCGCTGGCATCCCGCGCACGCTGCACCGTATCTCCGCTATCCGCAACCGCCAGGGGTGTATCATCGGCCTCACCTGCCGCGTGGGGCGCGCGGTGCCGGGCACGGTGGATATCATCCGCGACGTGATGGAGATGGGCAAATCAATCCTCATTCTGGGACGCCCCGGCGTGGGCAAAACCACCAAGCTGCGCGAGATGACGCGCGTGCTCGCTGACACCAACGGCAAGCGCGTGGTGGTGGTGGACACCAGCAATGAGATCGGCGGCGACGGCGATATCCCCCACCCCGCTATCGGCCGGGCGCGGCGTATGCAGGTGCCCCACGTGGTGGCGCAGCACGCGGTGATGATCGAGGCAGTGGAGAACCACATGCCCGAGGTTATCGTCATCGACGAAATCGGCAACGAGGCCGAGGCCATGGCGGCGCGTACTATCGCCGAGCGCGGCGTGCAACTCATCGCTACCGCGCATGGCAACTCGCTGGAAAACCTGATGCAGAACCCCTCGCTCAACGACCTCATCGGCGGCATCACCTCGGTGACGCTCTCCGACGAGGAAGCGCGGCGGCGTGGTACGCAGAAGACGGTGCTGGAGCGCAAGGCCCCGCCCACCTTCGACGTAGTCATCGAGATGATCGAACAGGATAAGCTGGCGGTCTACGACGAGATCGCTATGGTGATCGACCACGCGCTGCGCGAGGGGCTGCCTACGCCGGAGATCCGCAGCATCGGCAGCGATGGCCAGGTGGAGAAGCGCCCCGGCGTTGACCTGACAGCACCAGAAGAGGATGACGGCAAATGGCGCGAGTACGGCGGCTTCCTGGAGGATAAACCCGTCACCATCCCCCAGGATAAGGCGATCTATATCTACCCACACGGGGTAGCGCGCAACAAACTGGAGCGCGCCATCGCCGAAATGGGTGCCAACGCCGTGATGGCGCGTCACATGGAGGACGCCGACGTCATCCTGGCAGTGAAGCAACTGGAGCGCCGCGACAGCGCCAAGCTGGAGGAGATAGAGCGCGCCGGCGTGCCGGTGTACGTTATCCGCAGCAACACCTACCAGCAGATAGCCAACGCCCTGCACGAGATCACCAACCCTAACCAGGACGGCGAGGAGATGCAAGCCATACGCGAAGCCCGCACCGCCATCCGCGAAGTGCTGGCCACCAGCCACCCAATAGAACTCCCCCCGCGCGAAGCCTACCTCCGCCGCCTGCAACACCGCCTCGCCAACCAGCACCAACTCCACAGCGAAAGCATCGGCAACGAACCCTATAGG
>JBBQQW010000118.1:0-8294 GCA_038215455.1 Armatimonadota bacterium | reverse complement strand
CTGAAAGCGCGTACTATCATCTGTAAGGCGATGAATGACGCGCAGGCGATGATCCTGCAGCGCATCGGTGCCGACCAGATTATCATGCCCGAGCGCGACATGGGCAAGCGACTGGCGCATATGATCAGTACCAGCACGCAGACGCTGGACTATATGGATATCGCGGGCGACTTCGGCATCGAGGAGATAGTGGCCCCGCGCGGCTGGCTGGAGCGCGAGCTGAATGACCTGCAACTGCCGGGACGCTACGGCCTGCAGGTGCTGCTGATCCGCAGTGGCGAGAAGTTCACCACTGCACCGAGTGGCAACACGAAAATCATCGAAGGCGATATTCTCGTCGTCTTCGGCCATAAGAAAAATCTGGCGAAATTCAAACGCTGAGGCGCATAAAGGAATCGGAGGGAAAAAGATGCGAAAATTTTTCGTAATGACGTCACTATTAGCCGGGGCGATGCTCTCGCCACTGCTGGCGCAGGATGTTAAACCGGCTACCCCGGATACAACTCCGGTGATTAAGGCACCGGAAGTTGCTCCGGCTCCGTTGCCGGTGAAGATCACACAGTGGTCACACAATAAAATCGGTACCGTAGCGCTGACCTTTGATCGTGGCGCGGCCACCGATTACACCACTGTCTTCCCACTGTTGAAAGAACGCGGCCTGCGCGGTACCTTCAACGTGATGACCAGCGCGGTGGAGAAGCCCGGCTACGTCACCTGGGAGCAACTGCGCGAGATGTCCAAGGCGGGGATGGAGATCGGCAGTAACTCTACCACCGCGAAATACAGCGCCGATGTCACCGCCGACCTGCGCGACTCGCGCGATAAGATCGACAAAGAGATCACCACACAGAAGTGCGTGGTGCTGGCTTTCCTCTCAGGCGCAGCGAAGAAAGAGGCCGACGGCCTCTACATCTCCGCACGTTTCCAGAGCAAAAAATTCTTCTACCCACACTGGCCGATGCTCTTCATGAATATGGAAGACTACTACATCAGCGGTGCCAACGCCGCCGACATGAAAGATGTAGTGGACAAATGCATCGAGAAGAAGGCCATGTCGATACTGAACTACCGCGACACCACCAATAAAGTCTTCCCCGAACAACTCGATCTGCTGAAGAAGAATGAAGACAGTCTCTGGCTGGCCACCTACGGCGAAGTGGCGCGCTATATCCGCGAGGCCCGGCAGTCAAAGATCACCATGACGGCGCAGGATGAAAAATCCGTGCGCTTCACCTTCACCGACGGCCTGGCAGACGAGACCTTCAACCTGCCCCTCACCTTCGCCTACGAGAACACCAACAAGTGGGAACAGATCGAAGTGAAACAGGGCGACAAACCAGTTTGGTCGCAACTGACCGGCACCACCCTGCTCTTCGAAGCAGTGCCCGACGCCGGCGAAGTGGTTATTGCCCCGGTGCCTGTGGTGGCGGTGGTGAAATAGTGCGGGAAAAATGATTGACGGATTATGACTTTGGTACTAAAATGCCCATAAATCTATACTAATTTTGTACAAAATAGATGTTTTTATGTACAAATATGTTGTGATCTATGGGTATTTTTCGTCCATAATGTGGAATACTGATTAGAGAAGGATTCATTTACTGGGAGGGTCAGCTGATGATTAATGCTACAATAGGGGAATTGCGCGGTAGTTTGGCCGATTATGTGGATAAGGTGGCGCTGGACAAAGAGCGGATAATAATCACCCGGCATGGCCGTGATGCCGTTGCCATCGTTCCTATTGGTGACCTTCAGTTTATTGAGCGCATTGAACGACAGATCGACGAAGTAATAGCCCATGCAGCCCTTGCAGAAGTTCTCGAAAAAGGCGCTGTAACCTGGGAGGAAGCTGCCCGCCGCGTTGCTTCTCACCAGTCTGTTAACCGCTAATCCTCTTCAATATTGACCAGCCGCAAGGTATTATTCTTCATAATTTGTTGCTGGCACCGCCAGCGATGCGGAAACTTGAGACAGTTTCCGTGTTTGATTGTGCTGACTTATGCCGTGAATTGCCTGCATTAGCTTTACAAACGGCTGATATAGCGGCTGATTTCGAGGGTGGCGCGTTACGTTTCCTGGAACTACGTGATAACAGGAACCGTCTAAGATTTAGGATAGTATATTTGATTGACTCTGCGAATCGAACAGTAACGGTGTTGAATATCATTAATGCAAAAGAATGGAAACTTTTGATGAGAATGCAAAGTAAATAGCCAATATGGCGACGCCCGTGGCAATCGTAAAACCTCCTTAAATTCAGACCAGAGGAGTTGCCCAGGAGTATCGTTTTTAGCACCCGTCCTGTTCGCCCAGCCGTGAACGACTGGGCTGGAGGGCTTACGCCGATCGTCCTTCGGACGGGAACGCTTACCCTTACCCGTCCCGCCCGAATGGGCGATTGGCCGTAGGCCTTCCAGCCTGGTCGTTCACGGCCAAGCCGGGTAGGACAGCTTGTCGCTAAACAACGATACTCCTGGTCTAGCAGGGATCTAGCGCCTGATACCAGAAGGGGAGGATACAGGTCAGCTCCTCCCCTCCGGGATACCCTCAATAGCGATGAACATGGAGATACGGTCGGTAGTTCACAGAATCACCTCATTTTTACTCGCAACAGAGAGAACAGATTGGTATTTATAGATGTATCGTTTATTATCCACACCCCAATACCGTGGTTCACCAGCTTCTGACTTATGGAGGGGTTTACAATCCTACCGTTTGTGGTACAATATCATTGGAATCTGAGAACGGGCTAGACCCGTCAGTAGGATTCCTCCGGGGGGCCAAAAGCCCCCCTTCACTTTACAAACGTATTACCCCATTTTTCATTATTGCCAGCACCCTTCAGGGTGCAGAAACTCCTCAGCTACACCCACTAGTGCTCCCGCAGTTCATGCATTTGTAGCACGCACCGTTGCGGACCATAATCTCGCCGCAGGTGGGGCACGGGGGGGCGTCGGACTGGTTGTCGAAGCCGAGGGTGCTGCTGCTGGAATTGCTCTGCAGCAGCGTGGCGGGGAAGAGCGTGCCGGTGCCGTTATCGTCATCTTCCTTTAGCTCGAGGATATCGGTGCTGCTGACGTAGTGCGCACTCATATCCCGCGGCATATAGCGTAGTGCCATCCAGCGGAAGATGTAGTCCACCACGGATTTGGCCATGGGGATCTCTTTGTTGCCCGTCCAGCCACTTGGCTCAAAACGTGTGTGGCTGAACTTGTCTATCAGCGTGTTGAGCGGTACGCCGTACTGCAGCGCCATGCTGATGGCGATGGCGAAGGAGTCCATCAGGCCGGAGACCACCGACCCCTGCTTGGACATCTTCACGAAGATCTCGCCCGGGGTGCCGTCATCATACTGGCCGACGGTGATGTAGCCCTCGTGCCCGGCGACGCTGAATTTGTGCGTGATAGCGTTGCGTTCCTCGGGCAGGCGGCGGCGGCGCACGATGGGAACCTCTACCGGGGCGACGGTGGCCTCCACCGCAGTAGCAGCTTTGCTGCCCAGTTTTACATTCAACGGCTGGGTGCGTTTGCAGCCATCGCGATATACGGCGACGGACTTCAGGCGCAGGCGCCAGGCTTCGATGTATACCTCGTAGATATCCTCTACCGTGGCCTCGTGCGGCATATTCACCGTCTTGCTGATAGCGCCACTGAGGAACGGCTGCACGGCGGACATCATGCGCAGGTGGCCCATGTAATGAATAGTGCGCAGCCCGTTGGCGGGCTTGAAGGCACAGTCGAAGATGGGCAGGTGCTCGTCTTTCAGTCCCGGCGCGCCCTCGATGGTATCATGCTGCTCAATATAGAGCAGTGCGTCGGTGATCTGCGCCTCGGTGTAGCCGAGTTTCTTCATCGCCGCCGGCACGGTCTGGTTGACGATCTTGAACATGCCACCGCCGGAGAGCTTCTTATATTTCACCAGTGCGATATCCGGCTCGATACCGGTGGTGTCGCAGTCCATCATGAAGCCGATGGTGCCGGTGGGCGCGAGCACGGTGACCTGCGCGTTGCGGTAGCCATACTGCTCGCCCTGGGCGATGGCCTCGTCCCAGATCTGCCGCGCGGCCTTGATCATCTCGCGCACACTGCTGAGGCGCTCGATGCGGTCGACCATGGAGCGATGCTTGCCGATGACGCGCAGGAATGGCTCGTGATTCTGCTGATATTCATCGAATGGACTCATGCGAGAGGCGATCTCCGCTGAAGCAAGGTACGCCTGACCGGTGAGAATAGCGGTGATGGTGGCCGCCATGGCGCGCCCTTCGTCGCTGTCGTAGGGGAGGCCTTCGGACATGAGGAATGCACCCAGATTGGCGTACCCCAGCCCCAGCGGGCGATAGCGCTTGCTGTTCTGCTGGATCTGCTCTGTCGGGTAGCCGGCGCGATCGATGATAATCTCCTGGGCGATGACCATCAGCGTGATGGCACGACGGAAGGATGTGATATCAAAATCGCCACTGGGCAGGCGGAATTTCATCAGGTTCAGCGAAGCCAGGTTGCACGCGCTGTCGTCGAGGAACATGTATTCGGAGCAGGGATTGCTGGCGTTGATGCGTCCGCTCTCCGGGCAGGTGTGCCACTCGTTGATGATAGTGTCGTACTGGATACCGGGGTCACCACATAGATGGGTAGCGGCGGAGATCTCTTTCAGCAGCTCCTGCGCCTTCATCGTCTCTTTGGGCACCTTGCCTACGACCGAGCGTGTCTGCCAGTCTTTATTGCGGATCACCGCGTCCATGAAGTCGTCACTGACGCGCACACTGTTATTGGAGTTCTGGAACATCACGGATTCGTAGGCTTCGCCGCCGAAGGAGCCATCGTAGCCGGCGTCGATGAGCGCCCAGGCTTTCTTCTCCTCATGCGCTTTACAGTTGATAAAATCGCGGATATCCGGGTGCTCGACATCCAATATGACCATCTTGGCGGCGCGGCGGGTGCGGCCACCGGATTTAATAACGCCGGCGAAGGAGTCAAAACCGCGCATGAACGAGACCGGCCCGGAGGCGAAACCGCCGCTGGTGAGCTTCTCCTTGCTGGAGCGCAACGAAGAGAAGTTGGTGCCGGTGCCGGAGCCGAACTTGAAGAGCATCCCCTCGGTACGTGCCAGCCCCAGGATAGAATCCATGGTGTCTTCTACCGCATTGATAAAGCAGGCGGAGCATTGCGGGGTCTCATCGACGCCCACATTGAACCATACCGGGCTATTGAAGGCGGCTTTCTGGTAGAGCACCAGGTGCGCCAGCTCCTCGGCAAATATCGTGGCTTCCTGCTGCGTCTGGAAGTAGCCGTCCTCCAGCCCCCAGTTGCTGATGGTGTCCACCACCCGGTCGATGAGGGTGCGCAGGCTCTTCTCGCGCTCCACCTGCCCTCTGCCAATGCGGAAGTACTTCGAGATCACCACATTCCCCGCCGTAGCCGACCAGAAATCAGGCATCTCCACATCGTGCGCTTCGAAGATTACTTCGCCGTTTTCAGCGGTGATGCTGGCGTAGCGATGCTCCCAGGTTACCTCATCATACGGGTGTATTCCCTCGGTGGTGAAGTAGCGGTGCATGCGTAATGCCCCCGTCTTACCCGCACCGAATAGTCCTTCTGTGCTCTTATCCTTGTTATCAAGGAAGGTATCAAAAGTGCTCATCTGCGTGTCCTTACTTGTATGAATGTTTTTTTTCTTGTACCGCATCGGCTTAACCAATCTGTACGGGCAAAAATTGAAAAAGGCGGAAGTCCGGCAGGAAGTGCCAGGGGCTTAACCTTCGAACAGCGACCGCTGTTCCTCGTCTATGCGCTCCTGGCGGCTTTGCGCCACCATGCGCTCGGTTTCCTCTACGTAGGAGCGTAAATCCTTGAACTCGCGATAGACCGAGGCGAAGCGTATGTAGGCCACCTCATCTATATCGCGCAGGCGCCGGAGCACCATGTCGCCGAGAAAGGGGGTGCGTACTTCATCTTTGAGCGCGTCGCGCAGGGTGCGCTCGATGTCATAACACAGCTCATCAATTGCCTCGCGACTTATGGGGCGCTTCTCGCTGGCTTTGGTCAGCCCATAGAGCAGTTTCGCCCGGTCGAAAGGCTCACGGCGTCCGTCTTTTTTGATAACGAATAACTGCGGCTCTTCGTGGCGCTCATAGGTGGTAAATCGCCGTCGGCAATCCTGACATTCGCGGCGCCGTCGGATAGTCGCCTGCTCTTCGCTGGTGCGTGTCTCGATCACCCGGGTATCTTCAGTTTGGCAATAAGGGCAGCGCATTCCACACTCCAGCAACAGGGTCGTATCATTGGCAATGAGAATATACTACACCACTAGTACTAGCGTGTCAATACGTTTTTTAGAAATTTTTAACCGCATATATAGTGTCAGGTAAAGTACGCATAAATGTCGCAAACCGAGCTTATTCGTGAAATTTTGCGCAAAAAACGCCCGGTGGGCAATCACCGGGCGTTCGGGGGGAAAGTAACATCGGTTCAATTTTTGGGCAGCTTCGCTATGTCACCCAACGGTGCATCAGCCGGGGAATAATCTACCGTTTTGATGTAGCGGGTGGTACCCGGAATCTCGCCGGGGAAGTCGATATTGACGGCTTCTATGCCATTCACCGGCCCACTCAGCACCTTGATCTGTTGGATCGAATCAACGAGTAGCTTATTGTTGGGGTTGAGCGTCACGATAACGCTGATTTTGGCACCCGGTTGCAGGTCGGTGATGGCCAGCGGTACCCGCTGCAGCACCGCGAACTGGCGCGAGGTGGTGACCTGTATCTTCTGCGCCACCGCTGCATCTTTCGCATTTACCTGCAGCATCAGCGGTTCTACACTGACGATATCGCCAGTGATGTCATAAAACGCCACGCGGTATGCATTACCACCAGTTTGTGTCATCGGCTGCGTGAGTTGCACTTGCAGCGCAACATCTGCACCTACCACATTAGCATCACGAATTATCGTTACACTCTCTGGTATGGCTGGCGTTGGGCGTCCTGGATTCCCACGTTCCGCGCCACCTAGACGCCCGACTATATGTAAGCGTTGTCCGACTGTCAGCTCTGCGAATGTCATGCGCTTGATAACCTCGATAGGCACTGCAGGTACATCTGCTGAGGTAATTGTGGCGTCAGTCTCACGCCAGCGCAGCAAATCCACTGCCTGCTGACGCAGGCGACGTAAATATTCGGTTAGTTTAGCTGGGATAGCTTCTTTTCTACCCTTCCATTCGGCTTCCATCTCATCGGCTTTTTTCTGCAGTTCTGCAGATTGCTGTGCCATCTCGTCGGGCACTTTTCCCGGTGCGTTCGGATCATCGGCGATAATGAAGAGCTTCAGTGCGGCGGTGGTCAGCGGCGGTTTGGGTTTATTGTTATCTGTCGTTTTGACGTCAACTACTTTGCCGTACAGTTGCCCAGCTGTGGTAATGCCGGGTTTTGCCGGATCAAATTTACCGCCAGTACCCGGTGCTGGCTGTGCCTGCACCAGTGCGCTCAACATTAATACCAGGGCTATCAGTATCATATTTTGGTATTTCATCTTCTATCCTCCAGCCATCCCCTGGCCTTAAAGACTCATCTCTTCTGCGTTATCAATCAACAGTCGCGCTATCGCCAGGTCAGTATCCGGGTCTGCATCCTGGCCGCGCTTTATCTCCATCGCCAGCAACGCACCTTCCACATCACCGCTGGCCAGGTAGGCATTCGCCATCTCATTCATCCCGGCTAATCCGGCAGTGCTGGCGAAGGCGTCCTTTGTCGGTACCGCTAGTCTCGCGGTATTATTAGATGCTACCGGAGATAGAGTTTTGCTGGCGATATTTGTATTGCTATTCTCTGGTGTCGGTTTAGTCAGTACTTTGGACGTGCGTGATTTCTGCGGCGCAGGTACCGTATATCCCGTGGTTTCTTCGACAGCGACAACTACCGGTAACTGTGGTACATTCGCCACAATCTCCTGTGTAGGCACCGCCACTGGTGCCGGTGCCAGTGCCGTCACTGAATTCTTCGGCGCTACAGCAGCTATCGGCATATTTGTCGGTGTGGTCACGTGCGTGGCCATAAACATCGCTACCGCCAGGCCGCCCATGGCCAGTGCCCCACCCGCCCAGGCGAATCCGGGCCACTGCCAGCCGCGTACCGGTGCCGGATTGGCACGCGCCGCGAGGATATGGCGCATGATGCGCTCACTGCGTTCGGGTGCCGGCTGCAGCGCCTCATCATTATTATAGGTGTCACGCAGCAACCCGCTCAATGCGTCGTCGCGTAAATCCAGCTCAAATTTTTTCATCTTTTCCGTCATTTTAGCCCTCCT
>JBBQQW010000117.1:0-8353 GCA_038215455.1 Armatimonadota bacterium | reverse complement strand
ACCGTCGGTCAGAATAGGCATCATCTTATTTTGCCAATTCTCGGGAAGAACTGGGGTAAAACTAGCCTGGGTTTTAAGCAATACCGCTACCGCATTTGTGATAATTGATCCGGCCATGATAGGGAAGGAGATGCTGTAGCGAAATAAATGCCCCAACGAAATCCGAGTTGATTGTTCCCCGGATGATATTACCAGGGAACCATCATCCGGAGCTGCCACTTCGGTATTGCTATCGTAACTCTTAATCTCCTGGAGAAACAGATTATTGAATGCCTTTTTGCCGGGCGTTGTCGAATTACCAATCAAAAACCAGCGAAATACGAAATACAACATAATGCCATAAACAAGGAGAGTCAGCAAGTTATCATTTGCCGTTGCTACATTCATTCGTTGCCGCTCCTTCGTCTTCGATAAACGTCCCTGCCTTGAGAGAAGCAATGAATCGCATTACTGCATCTCGCAGGGTATCCTTCCCGGCGTGGGAAGCGATAAGCTTCACCAGCGCACTACCGACGATTGCACCATCAGCATGCTGGCAGATCTGGTGAACCTGATCCGGTGTAGACACACCAAAACCCACCGCCACCGGAGCTGTGGAGAATTCTTTTATCCGAGCTATCAGTGCAAAGAGGTCCGCAGGTAGATCTGCATGCTCTCCAGTTACTCCCAGACGGGCAACGCAGTAAGTGAATCCGCTGCCAACCTGCGCCACTAACTTGATGCGCTTCTCCGGACTGGTGGGTGCCAGCAGGAAGATGGTATCAATGCCGTAAGTATTGGCAGCTGCTAGCCATTCCGTAGCCTCTTCGGGTGGTAAATCGGAGATCAAAAGGCCATCAACACCAGCTGCTTTAGCCTCCTGGCAGGTACGTTCAATTCCATACTGCAATATTGGATTCCAATATGTCATGAGTAGCAGTGGGGTAGTGTGGTCTTCACGGAACTTAGCCACCAGCGAGAATATCTGCGGCATATAAGTCCCAGCTGCCAGCGCACGAATTGCCGCTAACTGGATGACCTTGCCATCAGCCATGGGATCAGAGAAGGGGACACCAAGCTCAATGATATCGGCACCACCAGCTGCCACCGCACACAATGCCGTCAAGGATTGATTGAAATCTGGATCACCTGCCATCAGATAGGCAACTAATGTTCCCTCGTTTTTTTTCTTACAATATACAAATTTCTCTTCAATACGACTCACAATGTCACCTCTTGGCTCAATTATAGCTGATAAATAGCTTCAGTGTAATGCTTTACTAGGTGCAATTGTCTGAGGTACCCATACTCCCAGCCCACCACCCGATAATCCCGGCAATAGCCAACAGATTGCCACCGACAATGAATGTCCCGACCCAGTTATAAGGAGAGGCAATATTCACCATAAGAGACAGTAGCGAGATAACCACAACACAGATCCCCAGTAAAATACTGGTTGAAGTTGGCCACTCCTCTTCCATCACAGCTATTGCTATCAAATAACAAACACCCAACCAAAGACTGATCGCACAAGTAACAAATAGGAGCAGGCCGTATGGGTAGTTCCGCACTGCCCCATGAGTACTGACACTCATACCATTAAAAACCATCACTCGTTCATATGAATCCAATAATCTTCCATAAGCCAATCCATACATCAACAAAAATAGCGCTGGTACGAGCATCCAAATCGACTTCCATGGGATGTTGAAGGAATCAATGTATAACTGTTTTCGTGTCACGAAAACATAAATCATAAATAACAGTCCTACAGAGCATATTCCGATCATCTTCCAACGCCGCCGCCTTCTTTCTTCAGCCAGCAACTGCTCTTCGATAGACGGTTCAATAGCTAATTCACACACACCAGCCTGAGCCTGTAGCGCATGGTGCAATCTGTCGGCATATTGGGTGTTTGTGGGAGCTTCTCTTATTGCACGCTGGTATGCATGAATGCCCTCATCGATTCTACCTACCTGAAAATAGACCTCGCCCATCATAGCGTGCGCACAAGCATGATTAGGGTAGCGCTCCACTAGTTCACGCAATATATGCAGGGCCTCGATCTGTTCTCGTCGCCAGAAGGCTATCTGCGCCATTAACATGCGTCGCTCTTCCTGCGGTAGATTATCAAGTGGTAGAATATCCGGCAACGATGCGCGCTTAGGACTATTCCACATCTCGTTATATTTGGCGTTAAGCTTACTGTCAGTCAAGGTGAGATATGCGTTAATAAATTGGCGAAAGCGCTGGTCTGCGATTAATTGATCAGTAGTGGTAGTCGAGCGGTAGCGCACCACCAGCCGACGAAATGCAAAACTCGCATCAGACGGTGTGGCTCCCTCTTTAATATTCAACATCTCAAAATAGTTCAGCATAATATTAGAAAGAATCAGCTAATGGTTCTATGGATACCTCTCCTGTGGAATTCTCGCGCAATTGTTCCAGTTTCCCCTCGGCTGTTGCTAGTTGAGCGCGACAAAAACGTGCCAGTGCTGCTGCTTCAGCGCATAATTCCAAAGCATCCTTTAACGGCGCTTCATTACGATCCAGCAACGCAGCGATCTCTTCTAATCGTGCCAGTGCATCTTCAAAACTCATCTTTACATCAGTCACTTTGTCGTCTTCCTCACCATCTACATCACATTCACTATTTGGAATGTGCTATAATTTGCATATATTCTCTTGTTTGTGAGAGAATTCCTGCAGTTTATTATCGGAAACCAGAATTCATATGCTAAATATTGCCGTATTCACAGAATCTTATCACCCAATGCACAATGGGGTAGTTATTTCGGTAAGTACCTTCGCCCGTGTGTTGCACGAAATGGGGCATCAGGTGATTATATTCACCGCCCATCATCCCGAGCAACAGGAGGATGAAAGTGGTGTGTTCCGTTTTCCCTCCATCACCTTCCCCTTTCGCATGATTTACCCATTGGCGATACCCATTGCCACCGGAGAAGCTCGACGGATGTTGCTGGAGCAACCATTTGACCTTATTCACTCCAATTCACCCATGCTCATGGGCCACGTAGCAGTGTCATATCACGAACGACTGAATATCCCACTGGTTTTTACTTACCATACCATTATTGAGGAATATACGCACTATATACCCTTACCGCATGAATGGGTGCGGAGACGTGCCGTCGCAATCAGCCGCGAGTACTCAAACAAAGCGGACCACATAATCACCCCCAGCGCAGCAGTGGCAAAACTTTTGCGCAGTTACCATGTCGAGAAACCCATCACTGTTATTCCCACTGGGATTGATATCGATATAATTGACACGGTGGAAGGCGACAACGTACGCGCACGGTACGGCATACCGGTTGATGCTACATTATTAGTCTGTGCTGGCAGAGTGGCGCAGGAGAAGAATCTGCCGCGGTTGCTCAAGGCGTTCAAACTGATTATACAACGCCTGCCGGAGACCTATTTGCTAATGCTGGGCGGAGGGCCGGAAGAGGAGGCGTTGCAGGCGCTAGCCGCGGAGTTGGGGATTGCGGAGCGGTTCCACATTAGCGGAATGGTGGAGTGGGAGGAAGTGATCCGGGGGATGCGCGCAGCGGATATCTTCGTCTTCACCTCCACCACAGAGACGCAGGGGCTGGTAATCGGCGAGGCGATGGCCTGCAACCTGCCGGTGGTGACGGTGGACGCCGATGCACAACGGAGTATCATTACCCACGGCGTGAATGGGGTGCTGGTACCTGATGCGGAAGTACCCTTTGCCGACGCAGTATGTGCCCTCATCGCTGATCCCACCAAAAGAAAGCAGATGGGAGCAGCAGCACGGCAACGTGCAGAAAAGATATCAGCACGGCGCTGCACCGAGAAACTCCTCGACGTCTACCAGCAAGTAATCGCCGCACGTAAGTGGGACGAGCTAATCAGGTAGAGCACTCTATAATGTCGGGATGGCATCGTCATCGGCTACTGCATTTCCATTGTCAGGTGTATCAGATAGATCATCCAGCCAGAACTGCTGGCGATACATCATAGCGTAGCGGCCTTCAGCATCCACCAGGGCATCATGCTTGCCGCGCTCGATGATACAGCCGTCCTCCAGCACCAGGATAGTGTCCGCATCGCGGATTGTACTTAAACGGTGCGCGATGATGAAGGTGGTACGGCCTTCCATCAGCCGATCCAGCGCCTGGTGAATGAGGAATTCTGACTCGGAATCGACGGACGAGGTGGCCTCATCCAGGATGAGGATGCGTGGATTGGCCAGCACCGCACGAGCGATGGCGATACGCTGACGCTGCCCACCGGAGAGCTTGACACCCCGTTCACCGATCTCCGTCTTATAGCCATCTGGGAGTGTGCTGATAAATTCATGCGCGTTGCCCGCTACTGCCGCAGCGATTATTTCCTCGTCGGTGGCTTCCAGACGACCGTAGCGCAGATTGTCAGCGACCGATCCGTTGAAGAGGAAGGTCTCCTGCAGCACCAGCGCGATATGCTTGCGCAGCTCCGTCTGGCGCAGCGTGCGGATGTCATGGCCGTCGATGAGCACCATGCCCTCCAGCGTGTCATAAAAGCGTGGGATGAGATTGATGAAGCTGCTCTTACCGGCACCGCTACGGCCTACCAGGGCGATGCGCTCGCCGGGGTGGGCGGTGACGGTTACATCGTGTAACACTTCCTCACCGGTAGCGTATTTGAAGTAGACGTGCCAGAATTCCACTTTCCCCTTTACCGAAGGAACGGGGAGGGCGTCGGGGGCGTCGTTGATATCCGGCGGGGTGTCCAGCACTTCCAGGATGCGCTCACCGGCAGCGAGGGAGCGCTGGATGCTGTCGAAAAACTGAAAGAGACTGCCCACGGGGGAGTAGAAGCTGCCGACGAACATGAGGAAGGCGAAAAGCTGGCCAATCATCAATTGGCCATTGATCACCATGTTAGAGCCGACACCGATGACAGTGAGGTAGCCGATATTGCTGACGAAGCCCATCATCGGGCCGAAGCTGGACCACATGCGGATGCCCTTGATGTTCATGTCGCGGACGTTGGCACTCTGGGTAGTGACGGAGGTTAACTCGGTCTCTTCACGGCTGAAGGCCTTAATGACGCGGATGCCGGAGATATTCTCCTGCAGTTTATTGTTGAGATCGCCCACACGGTCGCGGATAGCGCGGTAAATAGTACGTACCTTCTGGCTGAAGAAGTAGATGCCCAGGGCGAGAATAGGCACGGGGATGAGTACGAGTAGCGCCAGGGTGTGCTGAATGTGAAACATGTAATAGAATGCCAGCACCATGCCGAGGATGCCCATGATGAGAACATCGAGGCCGTGGACCATGAGTGACTCAATCTCACTGACATCGCCGGTCATGCGCGACATAAGGTCACCGGTTTGTTTGTTATCGTAGTAGGTGAGGGACATCTTCTGGAAGTGAGAGTAAAGGGTGGTGCGTAGCTGATGCAACATACGCTGCCCGGCGACGTGGAGCAAATAGGTGCGCAAGAAACCGAAAAGACTGCTGGCAACGTAGATGCCAATGAAGAGAAATACTACTTTGGGGATATCTTCGGCATGCTTCTGTCCGAGTACATAGTCGGTGGTATAAGCGATGATGCGGGGTGGCTGCTGGCCCAGGAAGGTGGTGAGCATCATGCAGACGAAGCCTATGAGCATGATAGGCCAGTAGGGTGTAATCCAGGGGAGGATGCGTTTGAAGGATTGCAACGGGGCCTTAGGTTTTGTCTTCTCGTTGCCCATATGCCGGAATCGTCCGCCGCCGCCACCACGCATGCCCATAATGTCGCTCCTACCGATAGTTTCCCTAGCTAACTGTTTCTAGTTACAAGTATAATTCAATTGTGGGATGGTGTCAAGGCGCTTTCTATTAGTATGTGGTGATACTATGAATTATAGGGGTGATCGAATGGAGAATAATGTGGATTTGCTGTAGCTACTATTTTCTGGTGATCGGGGGGGCATTGATAGTGCCCCCCGGGATTTGATAGAGGTTATTTCGCTTTTTCTATGCCTACCGTGGCGGCCAGTTGGAGTCCGCTTTCCAGCAGGGCGGTTACTTCTGCGGGGGTGTGGGCTTCTGCGTAGACGCGGAGTAGCGGCTCGGTGCCGCTGGCGCGGAGGAGGAGCCAGGTGTTGTCGGTGAAGAGGAGCTTGAGGCCGTCCTTCTCCGATATCAACTGGATCGTTTTTCCGGCGACTTTAGTGGCAAGGTTGGTACGCAATATGGCGAAATCGTAGGCGGTGGCAGGGCGGGTGAGCTTGACGTCGATGCGGTCATAGGCGTGGTCGCCGACGAGCGCCTGCAACTGGGCCAGCAGGCCGCTGAAGTTAGTTTTGCGCATAGCCATCATCTCAACCAGGTAGAGCGCGATGAGGGTGGCGTCACGTTCGGGGATGTGGCCACGGAAGCCGACGCCGCCGCTTTCTTCGCCGCCAATCATGATATCCTGTTCCATCATCAGTTGCCCGATGTATTTGAAGCCGATGGGCGTCTCAAAGACAGGCAGCTGGTAGCGCTCCGCCAGCTGATCGATCATGGTGGTGGTGGAGACGGTCTTCACCACGCCACCGGTCTGGCCGCGATCCTCCGCCAGGTGCATGAGTAGCAGGCTGAAGACGTGGTGGGGCGAGAGGTAAACGCCGTCCTCGGTACATCCGGCCAGCCGGTCGCCATCGCCATCGGAGGCGACGCCGCCGTCAACATCCATACCCTTAATGGCCTCCATGAATGGCCCGAGGTTCAGCGCTATCGGCTCGGGGTGCAGCCCGCCGAAGCCCTGATTGCGCTCGCTGTGCATCATATGAACTTCGCAGCCGACCTCGCGCAGGGCACGATCCAGCACACCGATGGAGGAGCCGTAGAGCGGATCAATGAGGATACGCGGGGCGGCGGCGCGGATGAGATCGACATCGACGAAGGTGAGGACATGCTTAATAAAGGCGGGGACGAAATCCTCCCGGGTGAGGAGACTCTCGTCAGGCCCCTGTGCGCGCACGGCGTCGACGTCGAAGTTACCGAGTAGCTCGTTGGCGCGTGCCTCGAAGCGGGCGGTAGCCTCCGGCGGGGCAGAGCCACCGTACCAGGGCTTAAACTTGATCCCGTTGTAGGGGGCCGGGTTATGGCTGGCGGTGACCATGATACCGCCGCCCATGTTGTCGTACCTGGTGACGTAGGAGATGACCGGGGTGGGGCAGTTAGTCGCGCTGAGGCGTACACGGATGCCCTGCCGGGTGAGGATGGTGGCCGCGAGGAAGGCGAACTCCTCCGCGGCAAAGCGGTTGTCGTAGCCGATAGCGACACCTTTGCTTGCCATATCTTCCTCATATAGGTACTCGCCGATAGCCTGAATGACTACCCCGACGCGCTCGAAGGTGAAGTCGTCGGCGATTACGCCGCGCCAGCCGTCAGTGCCGAACTTAATTGGTTTCATGTTGGTACTCCTGTGGAATATAGTCGCTAGTCGCTAGTCATTAGTCTAGGGATACGATATTAGACTCTATTTGCCCATTTTAGGGGCAGGCGGGACGCCTGCGTTCCCAGGTATCACTTCAACAGCGATAGGCCGTATTTCACTTCACAAAGGGGATGCCGAGATCTTTACATATTTTTCTGGCAAGGATATCAACAATCTCGCGATGACGTGGGACTGCTGACCTGGTGTTCAGAAGAGAATTATGCCACCATGAATGTCGTCCACCTTCACGAAGTAATTCACAACCATGGGCGACAAGGTGTTTAATAAACTCATCGCGTTTCATACAGCGATTCTTTCTTCGCGATAACCATCACCTACTGCCAAAAGAGCTTCCGCACGGTTAAATTCCAAAGCCTCTACCAGAGTCACCCGCAGGCTATCCAGCAGTTTTTCATAACTGTTTTCCTGGCAGTTAACTCCCGGCAGCTCTTCAATCCAGCCGATCCACCATTCACCAACATTTTTCGTGACCGCCGTATAATCCCCGTGCATAGTTACCCCTTTCCGGCTATTAACCGTTATTAAATGACTCGTTACTAGCTACTATATTATACACCATTTTTCATTCCGGTCTCGCTCCCACCTTCGCCATCCTGGCTACGGCGGACAGCGGCGTCATTCGAGAGCCTCATGATTGTTAGGCCCATGCTACGAAGGTATGCTCCTACGTGTTTATCTGTGCTGGGATGGTGGCTGGGTGGGCGGAGTCACCGGTGAAGTTGTCCAGTTGCAGGGCGGTGACATTATGACATTCCAGCGCGGCGCTGTAGTATTCGGGCGGGTTCTCGCCCCATACTACTTTGGTGTTGCGGATGACGACATCGTGTGCGTTCTCACAATAGATGCCCACGGTGGGGTGCGACACCAGGCCGGGATCGACCTCGGGGGCGCAGCCGAAGCAGGGATC
>JBBQQW010000116.1:0-8431 GCA_038215455.1 Armatimonadota bacterium | reverse complement strand
GGTAGAAAACAACAGCATCCCCTTCAGCTGGCGGGTGGAGAAGATGCGGCTGGATGCTGACCGCTCGATATTGACGGTGAACGAATCGCTGACATTGTCGGGTATTCCGGCGGAATGTTATGAATATCGGCTGGGCAACCGGAGTGCGCTGGAATGGGTGGTTGATCAATATCGAGTCACTACCGACAAACGGAGTGGCATCACCAGCGATCCTAACCGCCCCAATGATCCAAAATATCTTATCCGCCTCATTGGCCGCGTGGTAATGGTGAGCGTGGAAACGATGAAGCTGGTACACAGCCTGCCGGGGCTAGGTGTCGAAGAATAGTCCTATTTCCACCACTCTTCTGTACCATGAAATATGGTATAACAAATGCACGGGGGGGCACTATGACCGACCAACCAATTTCTCTGATAATCTTCGGCGGTTCGGGCGATTTGACGCGGGGGAAACTGATTCCGGCGCTTTATTATTTATGGGAGAAGGGGCGTTTGCCGGCGGGGCTGCGCATTGTCGGTTTCTCGCGCACGGCCTTCACCCATGAGGAATACCGCGCGGAGATGGCCGCACATCTGCCCGCTGTCACCCCCGAAAAGTGGGGGGAATTCAGCTCAAGGCTGTTTTACCAGGCGGGTGACGCGAATAAACTGGCGGATTATCAGCTGCTGGATGTGGCGTTGCAAGAACTGGAGGGCGGCACCGCAAACCGTATCTATTATCTGGCGACGCTCCCGGGCTACTTCGCCGAGATCGCCTGCCTGCTGCATGAGAGCGGCATGGCGGCCGTCAGCGACGATGCCTTCCGCCGTATTGTGGTAGAGAAGCCCTTTGGCATGGACTTGCACTCCGCGCAGGCACTGGACACCATGCTGCACACCGCCTTCAGCGAGGGGCAGATATTCCGCATGGATCACTACCTGGGCAAGGAAACGGCGCAGAATATCCTCTTCTTCCGCTTCGCCAATGCCATCTTTGAGCCGTTGTGGAACCGGAATTATATCGACAATGTGCAGATTACCGTGGCGGAGAAGGTCGACATCGGCGCGCGTGGCGGCTACTACGATAAAGCCGGAGTGCTGCGCGATATGTTCCAGAACCACCTGCTGCAGCTGCTGACGCTGGTGGCCATGGAGCCGCCCGCCTCCTTCCAGGCGGACACCGTGCGGGACGAGAAGTTCAAGGTGTTGAGCGCCATTCGCCCTATCGACCCGGCGGACACCGTGCGCGCGCAGTACCAGGGCTACCGCGACAGCGCGAACGTTGCACCGGACTCCAGCACCGCCACCTACGGCGCATTGAAGCTGAATATCGATAACTGGCGCTGGCGCGGCGTCCCATTTTACCTGCGCTCGGGCAAGGCACTGGCGGCGAAATCAAGCGAAATTATCGTGGAATTCCAGCAGCCCCCGCACAGCATCTTCGCCGCACATTCCGGTATCCCCAACGTGCTGCGCATCTGCATCCAGCCCGCGGAGGGGATACACCTGAGCATCCAGGCGAAGGTGCCGGATTCGCAACAGCAGACGCATCCCGTTAATCTTTCGTTCCACTTCAGCGATGAAAACGGGGGGGCCGAGTTGCCCGATGCCTACGAGCGCCTGCTCCTCGATGTGCTGCAGGGGGATCTGTCGCTCTTCCCGCGCAACGATGCCATCGAGGTTAGCTGGAAGCTCATTGACCCGCTCATCGCCGCCTGGGAGGGGCCGGACGCCCCGGAGTTGAGCATCTATCCGCGTGAATCATACGGGCCGACTGACGCGGATGATCTGCCCACGCGGGACGGGCGCTGCTGGTATTACGGGTGCGGGTGGGGCGATGAAACCTTTTGTATTCACTGATAGCGCAGCAGCCAATCATTTCGTCGCCGATCAGCTAGTGGCCAGCGCCCGCACCGCCATCGCGGCACGCGGGCAATTCACACTGGCTCTCGCCGGTGGCAGCACTCCGCGTGCGCTCTATCAGTTGCTGGCGTCGCCGGCATATGCCGGACAGATAGACTGGGCACACACGCATATCTTCTGGGGTGACGAGCGCTGCGTGCCGCCGGATTCAGCGGAGAGCAATTATCAGTTGGCGAAAACCGCGCTGCTGGATCACGTCCCGATACCGCCCGCGAACATCCACCGTATCGAAGGCGAGTTGCTCCCCGAGCGTGCGGCAGCGGAATACGCGGTGGCGCTGCTCCCGCTGGATATGATACTGCTGGGCCTGGGGACAGATGGCCACACCGCCTCGCTCTTTCCCGCCTCCCCCGCACTGCAGTCACCTGCTTCAGCAGTCGCGGTGTATGAGCCAACTCTCGCCATCCCCCACCGCATCACCCTCACCCCCACCACCATCAACCACGCCATACAAAAGCTCTTCCTCGTCACCGGCGCAGAAAAAGCGCAGATATTGCACCAGGTGATCGATGGCCCGCCCCAGCCAGAGATATACCCGGCGCAGCTGATCGAGGATGTAATATGGGTGGTAGACGCGGCGGCCTGGGCATCTTAAGCATGATTGCAAAGCGGCATATACGTAACTGCTCAGACTTGTCAGCCTTGGTTTTACCTAACCCCCCAGCCCCCTTCCCGGCGCGGGAAGGGGGAGCAAGGTCGTTTTTCAAGGGTGGATATTGGGTAGGCACCCCTTCCCTCGCAGGGAAGGGGCTGGGGGTTAGGTGAAACCAAGGCATTAGTTACGCTATTCTGACAACTCTGAATAGTTACGCATATACCCCACATGACTCCTTGACATTCCCAGATACTTAATATACATTGACCATGTAGGGACATTAACTAGTTGGAGGGTGTCATGAAGTTCAATCTGTGGTGGCTGGTACTGATAGTATTAGGTGTCGGTTTGCTGGGGTTCATCGGATTCCGGATATGGGAGAAGCAGAATAAGCTTAAAACTGATGCAGCGCAGCGGGCGATGCGGGGCGGCGCTGCCGTTACAGTTACGGCAGTGCCGGCAAAATTGCGCGACATTGTGGGGATATTCACCGCCACCGGTACGCTGGAGGCACCGGAGAACGTGAAGATTGCGGCGAAAGTGAGTGGGCGTATCACCTATCTGCAGGTGCAGGAAGGTGATAAGGTGAAACAAGGGCAGGTGCTGGCGCGATTGGATGCGGCTGACCTGCAGGCGGGGGTAGACCAGGCGCAGGCGAACCTGGCGCAGGCGCGCTATCGGCTGGCGCAGGCGGAGATAGCCACTAACTCCAACAGTATTAGCAGCGATTCGCAGCTGGCCGCACAGCAGGCAGCGGTGAATGATGCCGATAACCGCGTAAATAATTCTGCCGCCAGCCTGGACAATGCGGGGGTTAACCTGGATGCCGCCAGGGAGACGCTCAATCGGCAGCAGCAACTTTTTGACCAGGGTTTCATCTCCGCGCAAGCGTTGGATAATAATCGCAATGCCGTGAAGGTAGCGGAAGGGCAATTACGTTCCGCCACGGCGGCCAATAAATCAGCACAAGCGCAACTTCAGCAGGCACAGGCCGCGCTGGAGACCGCCAAGGCCAATAATCAATCCAGCCAACCCGCCTACCTGCAAAGCGTAGAAGCGCTGAAGTCCGCGGTGGCGGCAGCAGCAGCCAGCGTCAGCAGCGCACGCGCGAAGCTAAACGATACCGTGCTGACCTCCCCGCTGGATGGTGTGGTAACTGACCGGCTTCTCGACAAAGGCGCAATCGCCAGTGCCGGGCAGGCCATCCTCGCAGTGCAGTTTATCAACTCCATGTGGGTGACGATATCTGTGCCGGAAAATGTGGTGCTGAAGACCAGTATCGGGCAGGAGGTACAGGTGGCGCTGGATGCATTGCCGGGCAAATCCTTCACCGCCACAATAATCCAGATCAACCCCGCCGCCGATGCACAGAGTCGGCAATTCACCGTGCGCGCTATTCTCAATAATACGCAGGGGCAATTCAAGCCGGGGATGTTCGCCAAAGTCACCGTGGAGACTGACCGCGTGACGCAGGTGGTGACGGTGCCGCAAGAGGCGGTGGAGACAGACAAAGACGGCAACTACGCCTTCATTGTCACGGCAGATAACCTTGCCGAACGTCGCCCTATTGTTATCGGCGTCTCTGATTCCACCTACACGGAGGTTAAATCCGGCCTCAAAGCTGGCGACACCGTCGTCACCATCTCGGCCTCCACTCTGCGAGACGGCGCAAAAGTAAATGCCGGTGGTGGCGGCGGCCCGGGCGGCGGTAAAGGTGGTGGCAAGGGCGGAAGCAGCGCTACCGTCAAGGATGCGACAGCTAGTAGCACCACCAGTGAACCAGTAGAGAATGGTAAAAAGGGACAGCGGAAGCCACAATAGTTGTAGAAAAAACATAGGGGTCAATCGATGAATATAGCAAAATTTTCCGTTAATAAACCGGTTACTGTCACCATGGGCATTGCGGCGCTGGTGTTGCTGGGTGCTATCTGTGCCATGCGCTTGCCGGTGGATCTGTTGCCGAAAGTCACACTGCCGTCCATCAACGTCACCACCACGTGGCCAAACGTGGCACCGGAGGAGATTGAGTCGCAGATCACCCGCCCGGTAGAACAGGCGGTATCTGCTGTACCTAACCTATACACCGTCTCGTCCAGTTCCGTCCAGGGCAGCAGCAGCGTGCGCATCCAGTTCAACTGGGGCACCGATATGGGGCAGGCGGCGGTGGATGTGCTGCAGTTAGTGGAGCGTGCCAAGCGCCGTTTCCCGGCAGATGATTCTATCCAGACGCCTATCGTGCAGAAGTTTGACCCGAACCAGCTACCTATTCTCAACTTCGGCGTATCGGGTGAGGATGACCCGGTGAAGATGCGCACCATCCTTGATAACCAGATCACCCCGATGCTGGAATCCTGCGACGGGGTAGCCTCCGCCACCGCCTCCGGCGGGTTGCAACGGGCGATCCTAGTTAACATTGATCCGGTGAAGCTAGCCGCGCATCACCTGGCGTTAAATGACGTCATCAAGCGTATCGCCGCTGAAAACATCAATCTGCCGGCGGGTATCGCCAAACAGAGCGACACCGAGTACACCATCCGTAGCCTGGGGTGGTTGGTCAGCCTGGATGCGCTGCGGCAACTGCCGATCTCCTCACCTGGCGGGCAAACGATCACGTTGGAGCAGCTAGCAGAAGTGCGTGATCAGTACCAGGAACAACGTACCTTTGTCCGCCTGAATGGTGACCCCGCCGGCAGTATCAGCATCGCCAAACAGAGCGATGCCAATACTATCACCACCGCAAATGCTGTATTTGATCGTATTGAAAAGATTAAAGAGCTATATCCACAGATGCAGTTTAAGGTCACTTACGATCAATCGAAGTTCATCGAAACCTCGGTCACTGATGTGAAGACCAGCGCACTGATCGGGGGTATCCTCGCCATTCTGCTTATCCTGTTCTTCCTGCGTAATGTGCGTAGCACGTTGGTAATCGCGCTCTCCATTCCTATCAGTATCATCAGCACCTTCGCGTTGCTCTACGTATGCAATTTCTCCATAAATACCATGTCACTCAGTGGGCTGGCGTTGGCGACGGGGCTAATTGTGGATGATGCGGTGGTTATCCTGGAGAATATCTTCCGCCATATTGAACGTGACAAGAAAACCCCGCGCGAGGCGGCGGTGAGTGGCACCAACGAAGTTATCGCGGCGGTGATGTCCTCCACCTGGACGGTAATGGTGGTATTCCTACCCTTGATGCTCATCAAGGGGCAGGCCGGACAGATGTTTACCCAGTTCTCGCTGGTGGTCATCTTCTCTATCGCCATCTCCCTGCTCTCCGCCACCACGGTAGTGCCGATGCTCACCACGCGCTTCGTCGATGTACATGCGCACCTGGAGGAGGAAGCGGGGGTGGAGACCCACCGTTCCTTGCTACAGCGCGCCTTCCATCGCTTCGGCATCTGGTTCGACCGCATGGATCAGAGCTATCGTCACGGACTCGGCTGGGCGATCAAGCATCGTGCCTGGGTGCTGGGCGGTTCCTTTACTATCACGGCAGCCAGCCTGTTCCTGTTGCTCTTAATCCCATACGAGCAGATGCCACCCACCGACTCGGGCGACTTCAATGTAAGTATCAAGATGCCGATCGGTACAGCGGTAGACACTACCAACGAGGCCATGAAAAAAGTAGAAGCGGTGGTGGTTGCGAACAAAAACGTGGACACGGTATTGGCTACCACTGGCACCGGTGGGCGCGGAGGATCAGCGATTTCATATCAAGGCTCGATGACAGTGAAGCTGAAGCCAGAGTGCAAGCTGCCGACATCGGTAGTGATGAACGAAGTGCGGAAGCAACTGAGTAGCATCGCGGGGATCAGGCCCAACATCACCCAGCGTGATATCGTAGCGCAGCTGATGGGGGGTGGTAACCAGAATGTCGAAGTAGATATCTTCGGCGATGATCTGTCCACGTTATCCAAAACCTCGAAAGAGGTGATGGCGAAGATGCGCGAGGTTCCCAACCTGGAGAATATCGATGTCGGATGGCAGGAAGCCTCGCCGGAGATCCAATGGCAGGTAGACCGGCAGAAGGCCAATCAACTGGGGGTGAGCTTCTCTGATGTGGCCAATACCCTCAAAACTGCCACCAGCGGCAACACCGCCAGTTTTTTCCAGGATAAGGGATTCCAATATCCCATTATCGTGCAGCTACCGCCGGAGCAACGCAAAACTATTGATGCAATGAAAGATATTATGATCAGCCCTTCTGCGCCGGGCATGAATGGTAACCCGTTATTCCTAGGGCAGTTGGCGAAGCCGATTACATCTTTAGGGCCAAGTGAGATCAACCGGCAGGATCGCCAGCGCTTCATCTCCATCACCGGCACACCGACTGGACGCGCCTCCAGTGAGATTCAGGCCGATATCGCCAAAGTGATGCAGGGGGTGCAGTTGCCCACCGGATACTACTGGGATTGGGGAGTAAATCAGAAGCGCGCGGCGGAGGAGTATAGCGCCATGGGGCTGGCGATTGTGCTCGCCCTCGGTCTCATCTATATGCTACTGGCCTCGCAGTTTGAGTCCTTCATTCATCCACTCACGGTGCTTTTCTCGGTGCCATTGGCCGCTACCGGGGTAATTTTGAGCATCTTCCTCACCGGGCGTTCCTTCGGATTGACGGCCATTATCGGTATGCTGATGCTGACGGGGATCGTGGTGAAGAACGGCATCCTGCTGGTGGACTACACCAATACCCTGCGGCGGCGCGGTATCGAACGAAATGAGGCGATCCTCACCGCCGGGCCGACGCGATTGCGCCCGATCCTGATGACCGCCTGCGCCGCGATGCTCGGGATGATACCGCTGGCGATAGGCACCTCTACCCAGGCCCCGATGGCCACGGTGGTGGTCGGCGGCTTGCTCACCTCCACCTTCCTCACCCTCTTTGTGGTACCGGTGATGTATACCGTGATGGATGATATAGCGTTGCGCATGGGCAGAAAAACGAACATGGTACCAGCGGAGGGTGAAGATGAAGCATGAGTTGCTGACCACGGCGGGAGATCTGGTGGCGCTGCTGCCAAGCATCAGCCGGCAGATCGCACGCACCGGCGAGGCTGATCCCGCCAGCGAACTACCGGTGGCACAGCTGCGCGTCTGTGCGATTCTGCGCGAAGGGAGTCACCCGATGACGACACTGGCCCATGAGCTGGGGATCACCCTGAGCGCACTGACCCAGCTGGTAGACCGGCTGGAACACGCCGGGCTAGTGGCGCGCACTGCTGACGAAAACGACAGGCGCGTGAAGCAGCTGCAACTGACCCCCTATGCCGTGGAGATATTCGCCCGCCGCAAAGCAGCGCGGATACAGCGTGCGGCACATGCACTGGCGACGATGGGCGAAGAAAAACAACTGCTGGTACTAGAGACACTACATCTATTATTGAATGCACTGCAGGACACTATATCTGACGCAAAACCAAAAATTATTCCCGCCAATGAAGAATCCGCATAGGGATATTTTGACGTTATCTCATCATTCCGGTATACTCTACTGGTTTGCACCAGGGCTTTCGACTCTGGGACTATTAAGTAGGAGAATACTAGATGCTCGATTATGGCTTGACCGAAGAACAGATTTTCATCCGCGATTGTGCCCATGAAATTGCCGAGAAGAAAATCCGCCCCGTATCCGCCCACCACGACGAAACCGGCGAATTCCCCTGGGATGTTATCAAAGCCATGGGCGCTGCTGACCTTTGCGGCGTATATATCGATGAAAAATACGGCGGCCTGGGTGGCACCACTCCCTATATGAATATGTGTCTGGTCACCGAGACGCTCTCCAAAGCCTGCGGCGGTATGTCGTTGGCATTTGCTGCCACCGGCCTGGGGACTATCCCCATCATCGTCAGTGGTACCGAAGAGCAGAAAGAGAAGTACCTGCCGGAAGTAGCCAGCGGGCGCATGCTCGCCGCCTTCGGCCTTACTGAA
>JBBQQW010000115.1:0-8636 GCA_038215455.1 Armatimonadota bacterium | reverse complement strand
ACCCCTTCCCGCGCCGGGAAGGGGCTGGGGGTTAGGTCAAACCAAGGCATTAGTTGCGCTATTCTGACAAGACTGAACAGATATGATTCCCGCACGCCGGAATCATATACAGTCCGATGTTCTGCCCCTTGAAGTTGAGCTGGAATGGTTCGACGGTGAAGCCACGGGTCTTGGCGTAATCGGCAACGCATTGCAGCCAGTGGATTCCCGCCGCCGGGATAAGTGGCTCGTCGATGATGCAGCAGGGAAGTAGGATGACTTTGCGGTGGTATTGCAGTGCAGCGTCGATGATCATGATGTTGCATCCATGTGCATGCAGCGCGACGAGCAGGTCGTAGTCGCGCGCTAACTCGGGGGCGAACATGCAATCCAGCCGGGTGACTACCGCGGACGGATCGATCTGCACTTGCTTGTCAGTGAGCAGATCCTTGTACTTCGTCGGCAATGCCTGATGTATGGGGTCGATCACTGTGGCCTGCCAGCCGCTCTGCTGCAACAGATAGGCAATCAACCCTTTGCCGCCGCCGATATCGGCGACACGGCAGGGAGAGATATGACCCACGATATATTCATGCAGCAGTTGAAAGCGGAATTTCTTCATCCGCGTCAACTCGCGCTTGCTCCCCGGCAGCAGCAGTTGCGTCAAATCCTCGGTGGTGTTGCTAATCTGCTCAGAGTCCGCCGCGCCTTGCTGAACTTCGATCCCTACAACACTGGCCAATAGTTGCGCCGCCCGCCGCCGATCATTTCGTTTACTCATATGCCGTCATTTTATGCTTACTGTTCTACTCTGTAAAGAATAGAGGTTTACCAGTCTCCACAAACATGCACAGCAAGCCCACCAAAAACCAATGAAAAACGAGCGGTGACTGCCATCAGCCCCCGCTCGTTAACCTTGGCATGCACTGAATTATCAGACAGCCACGACTTCAGTGATCTCCGGTACCTGCTCTTTGACGATGCGCTCAATGCCGTTTTTCAGCGTCATCTGTGCCATCGGGCAGCCACCGCAGGCTCCGGTGAGCTTCACTTCTACGATTCCGCCTTCTTTTACCGCTACCAATTCCACATCGCCACCATCGGCCTGCAGCATCGGGCGAATCGCCTCCAGGGCGGCGCGTACTTTTTCTTCCATATCGATATCTCCTTTCACACGAGTTGCACTAACTTTACCAGAACTTAACGCCGATGTCTAATGCGACTAATACTGTCGTGTACGCAAAATCGCACAAAAATAGTATCATTATCATGGTCAACGAGGGAAGACAGGAAATTGATGAGCATTTTAATTGGCGTACTGGCGCTGCAGGGCGATGTACGGGAGCATATGCAGGCGATAGCGCGCGCGGGAGGCGAGGCCATTACCGTGCGCACCGTGGAGGAGCTGGCCCGCGTGGACGGGCTGATTATCCCCGGCGGCGAGAGCACCACCGTGGGCAAGCTGCTGGTGCGCTTTGGCCTGATAGACCCGGTGATAGCCTTCGCCGCGGCAGGCAAGCCGATATACGGCACCTGCACCGGCATGATCCTGCTGGCGGACGATATCGAGGGCAGCGAGCAACCGCGTATCGGTGCCATGCGCGTCACCGTGCGCCGCAACGCCTTCGGGCGCCAAGTGGACAGCTTTGAGGACCACCTGACCGTTATCGGCATAGAAGGTGGCCCCGTTCACACCATCTTCATCCGCGCCCCCTTCATCACCGCAGTCGGCACCGAGGTGGATGTACTGGCCGAATACCAGGGCCACCCGGTACTTATCCGCCAGGGCCACCTCCTCGCCAGCGCTTTCCACCCGGAGCTGACGCAGGACACCCGGATTCATGAATACTTCCTGGCGATGGTACGCGAGGCGCAGGGGTAGCATAGCGGAACCCCGATACTCCTGTGATGCAGCGACAGACTAACATTGCATTAGCGAATTGCATGGTATAATGAGATAGAAGGAGGATTAATACACATGTGTACATCTTTTTTTAATCGTGCGCTGTTGCTGTCTTTGTTCTGTGGCCTGCTAGTCTGCACCGCTGGCTCGGTACACGCCGCTGTTGATGGTAGTATCTACACCTCCGGCTGGTATTTCCTTACCATGGGCAATTTGCCATGCGGTAACGTTGAATATGTGGCTGGTGGTGGGGCACATGCGGATATTATCAATGTAGACAACGGCAACGGCACCAGCACCAAGCATATCAGCCCGCCTATTTATGATCCTTTCACCATACAGGTCAGTCCCGGTATGTCGGATCCATTCAATAACTGGCTTAACAACGCCTGGACTGCTGCTCCATATACAAAATCTGGTTCTATAATAACGACAAGCTATGTCAACCATGCTCGCAGTGAACGGCAGTTTACCGATGCTTTAATCACCGGGATCACCATCCCCGAATGTGATTATTCTAACAAATCAAGGTCTTATCTGGGGGTGACCTTCGTTCCCACTATCAGCAAGGATGTACCTCCTGACACATCAAAACAGTTTCCGGCGGTGAGCAAAGCATGGTTATCAGCAAATTTCGCCCTGGAGATTGATCGAATTGATTGTGCGAATGTGGTGAAGATTAATAGCTTTACCGTTAAACGGGAACTCGCCCCCAAAAACGCTGGAAGCGTGCGTGATCCCCAGATTAACCGCGGCAAATTAACTTTCCCCAACCTTTTTGTTACCATCGCAGAATCATCTACGTTAGCGTGGTCGCAGTGGTTCGATTCCTATGTAATTGCCGGGAATAATAGCACAACTGTTGCGCGGCAGGGGCGAATTATCTTCTACTCTGATCGCCAGGTGGAGATGGGGCGGATAGAATTACGGAATATTGGCATTTGCAGCTATACCCTGATTCCAGCTACAGCTGATTCGCCAACAAGAAGACAGGCAGAGCTTTTCTGTGACAGTATGAGTCTGATATTCCCCGGACAAAGTGGCGGTTCTAGCGCCCCCACGGGGGTGGTGGGCAACCCTCCGGTACCTAACGGTAAGCTGGGCACCGTCTATAACATGCGTGAAACGAACCCACTACAGCTCAATGTAAAAAAACTCGATTACACCACGGCACAGGTGAATATCGGTGAAAACTGCTATGTACCTACTGCCGATGAAAAGCTGATGCTGGCGCATTTCTCCATAAAAAATCCCACCACGGCAAATATTCCCCTGCGCGGGGACTCGCTGAAGTTCGTCGCGGCTGATGCGGCAGGGAATAACTTCGAAGCAACCTCCGACTGGGCTAATACGATAGATAGCAAGATCATTGATACACAGTTGTTGCAGAACCAGCAACTGGAGTGCATCGCGGTGATCAAGTTAAATGCCAAAGACCGCGCCGTGAAACTGCAGGTGATCTCACCGGACAACAGCCCCATTCTCGAATTCCCACTGCTAGGCGACTTCAGTGCAGTGAATCCGGTGACGCCACTGCCCGCCCCTATTGCTGACCCCGCTGATAAAACTGGCTCCACTGCACTCACACTTGTGCCCGGGCAGCTGAATGCCACCTACCCGTACAAACAATACGAAGTCACCGTAGAAAAATCTGAATACGCGACCAATGCCTTCAATCACGCCCCACTGCGGGCGGGGAAACAATTCATGATCTTTACGCTGCTGGTGAAAAACAAATCGACTATCGAAGCCAACCTGCGTTTCGATACCTTCAAAGCAATCCTCTCCAGCGCGAATGGTCAAGAGTTTACCTATGGCGGCGACCTGTATTCGGAAACAGGCAATCGAAGAGTGGACACCACCGTAAAACCCGGCAACGAAGCCCGAGTGCATCTGTTCTTCCGGGTGCCCAAGGAATCCACTCCCATGAAGCTGACACTCCGCGAAGATGACAGCCGCACCTACTCCTTTTCTACCGCAGAGCTACGCCGCGTAGGCGGGCTGTAGCTCACAGCTCGGAATCCGCATGGGTGAGTGTCCCCCAGCCCAGTCGGCCCCAGCCCTCCGGTCGGTGCCCTTGCACCACCCGGCGGGTCTGCGGGCAGTCCAGGCCATAGCGGGTGTGGTAGTGGTAGTAGGCCAGCTCGTACATGTTCCAGAATTTGCCCATCTCGCGCGGCGGGTTCTCCGTGCCACCGGGCCAGTTCTCCAGCTCGCCATAGATGAAGGGCACGTGGTATTCCACCCCGGTGAGCAAGCGGTTGTTGTATAGACTGTAGAGGTCCAGCCCCTGCTGCCAGGCCATCTCTGCGCAGGCTAGTAATGGGCCGAAGGACATCTGCGTATGCCACAGATCGCGCATGGTCTCGCGGCAGTGGCCGGTGGGGTCGGCGTAGTCGGGCAGATGATCGGCGAAGGCATCCACTGCGATGTTGAAGATATCGGGACTGTCGATATAGATCGCCACCGCCATGCGCGTGCAGAGGTTCCACGAGCGCCAGTTGTTATCCACCACGTAGATGCTGGCGACCGGCAGCACGATATCGACGAGCAACCTGGTGAAGCGCGCCTGGTCCGCCTCCGCCCACTCGCGGCAGGTGTAGCGCATGATCTCCGCCGCCCAGATAAACTGCGGCCAACTGTAGCTGCTACCCAGGATATTGCCAGACTGATCGCAGGGGAAGCCATTTGCATCGGTGCGGGATACACTGATAGTCTTCAGGGTATTGCTGTAGGCGTTGAGAATCTCCAGTGCCTTCTCCGCATATTTTTCTTCGCCGGTGATGGCCCAGATCAGCGCACAGCCGTATACCGCCGTGCCATCTGTGAGGATATCGCGCGAGTGCCCGGGCATTGAAGCATGGACGAAGACATACTCTGCCATCGGGCGCGGGGTGATATCCCACACCGCCGCCACATCCGCCTTCACCTTCTCCAGCCCCATACTCCACGGCTGCGCGCCGGTCTCCACTCGCCCGGCGATGAGCGCGAAATCTTCCAATGAGTTGAGCATCCCCGGATGGGCGAACTGCTCCGGTGCCCACCCGGCGATCTTGCTGCGCACCTTCCCCCGCACCGTGCCGGTCGCGGGCTTGTCGCGGTACATTATCGGGTTATCGCAAATGAAGCTGCCGCCGATGATCGGCCCGGCGATGGTGGTGCAGATATTATAGGTTGTTGGCTGTGCGGTATCTGGTCCCAGCGGATGCGCCGGGTATACTACGGTGATATCACCCGTCAGCGTCGTCTGCGTCAACGTCAATTTCGACGTGTCAAAGGGCATTATTATGGTCTCGGGGGATTCCCCCACGCCATATTTGGTGAGGAATGTGCCGCGCCCCGGTATGCCATTGGTATACTCTAGTTGCACGCGCCCCTTGCGCATCCAGTCTATCCCCGCCCAGCCATGAGCGTCCGGCAAACGAATCTCCAGCTCGCAGTCACTGGTGACCACACTGTCAGCGATGGTGATCGCACCGTTGATGAACCCGGCAATCGCCTCTTCCCCGCGCCGCCCGGTATATTCCCCCTCCAGCCGTGTCCCCTGCCAGCCGGTGGATACCTGCAGTGTCATCGGCACCGGCTGGTGATCAGCGGGGACATAATCATCCGGCTGCAACGTGACGTACAGCACCCCATGCACGCCGTTCCCGTCCACCGTCAGCCCGGAAGGATCCACGCTATGCAGCCCCTTGTTCCACCCCGGCGAAAGCGCCCAGCCTGCCGCCCACTCCCCACCCCGGTAGGTGAGGTAGATATTCAACGGCCGCGCATGCGGCCCCACCGTGGTGGCATTATACGCCAGTAACACCAGCAAAAAATCTTCCATTGCAGTCATTATTGCACTCCGATGGTCTTATGATAACGATTTCTGCCGTATTGGTGTATCCTTTGGACATAAAAAACAGCAGGTGCGGAGATGGAAATATGGGATGGAGATGATTCCCAAACCCTTCGAGGTGAATTCATAACCCCCAGGGCGTTGCCCAGGTCTGAATTCAGGAGATATTGCGATAGCCTCTCCAAGCTCTTCTCGCAGGGTTATCGTTTTTAGCGACTAGCCGTCCCTGTGAGCGGGATGGTTAAGGGCAAGCGTTCCCGTCCGAAGGACGTTCGGCGTAGCCCAATAGCCCAGTCGTTCACGACTGAGCGAACAGGACGGACGATAAAAACGATACTCCAAGCTCTGCTCCGCTGATTTTCCCTACTCTACCCCGAAATTTGGTATAATAAATGGTATTCTAATGCACGTGGCATGACTGATTGTGTGCCGGTGCAGTTGGACGCAATTGACGCAGTATCCTAAGGAGAACCGATGTCGGAAGAGTCAGATAAGCTTATTGCCTTCGAGATTACGGATGTCTCTCTCGTAGACGAGATGAAGAATTCGTATATGCGCTTTGCCATGAGCGTAATCATCAGCCGCGCACTGCCAGACGTGCGCGACGGGTTGAAACCCTCACAGCGACGTGTGCTCTATTCCATGAACGGGTTGAACCTGAATCCCGGAGGTGTCACGCGTAAATGCGCGGCCATCGTCGGCGATTGTATGGGTAAATATCACCCGCACGGCGACTCCTCTATCTACGACACGCTGGTGCGCATGGCGCAGGACTGGAACAGCCGCTACCCGCTGGTGCACCCCAAAGGTAACTTCGGTTCTGTCGACGGCGATCCCCCCGCCGCAATGCGCTATACCGAGGCAAAGCTGACCCCGCTGGGCGCGGAGCTGCTGGCCGACATCGAGCAGGACACCGTCGACTTCATTCCGAACTTCGATGAGACGACCACCGAGCCATCGGTGCTGCCCGCTTCCTTCCCGAACCTGATCTGCAACGGTACCAGCGGTATCGCCGTGGGTATGGCGACGGAGATTGCCCCGCATAACCTGGGTGAGGTCATCGACGCCTGTACGCTCATCATCGACAATGACGGCGATATTACGCTAGACCAATTGCTGGCGGTGATGCCGGCACCGGACTTCCCGACTGGTGGCCTCATCCTGGGCACCAGCGGTATCCGTGAGGCGTACGGCACCGGCAACGGAGCCTGTACCATGCAGGCACGCACCCTCATCGAGCCGGCGGATAATGGCAAAACCTCCATCGTCGTCACCGAGCTTCCCTACCAAGTGAACAAATCACGCCTGGTGGAGCAGATCGCTGACCTGGTGAAGGACAAAAAAATCTCCGGCATCGCCGACCTGCGCGACGAGTCGGACCGCAATGGTATGAAGCTGATTATCGAGCTGAAGCGCGACGTAAACGCGCACGTGATCCTCAACCAGCTCTACAAGCATACCCCGCTGCGCAAACGCTTTAACTTCAACATGGTGGGCATCGTGCAGGTGGACGGCAAGCCCGAACCACGCAACATGACCATGATTGACCTGCTCAATCAGTTCCTCGATCACCGCCGCGACGTGGTGACGCGCCGCACCAAATTCGAGCTGCGCAAGCTGCGCGACCGCGCACATATCCTCGAAGGTTACCGCATCGCACTGCTCAACCTCGATGCTGTCATCAAGCTCATCCGCGAAAGCCGCAACCCGTCTACCGCGCGCGAAGGATTGATGCACACCTTCGCCATGAGCGAGAAACAGGCGCAGGCGGTGCTCGACCTGCAGCTCCACCGCCTCACTTCCCTGGAGATCGAGAAGATCGAAAAGGAATACGCCGAGGTGAAGGCGCGTATCGAATACCTGGAAAGCCTGCTCGCCGACAAGCGCAAACTGATGGCCGTAGTGAAGACCGAACTGCTGGACATGAAAAAGCGCCACGGCGATGCACGCCGCTCGCGCATCCGCCAGGAAGAGGCAGCAGACCTGTCTATCGAAGACCTGATCGACGAGGAAGACGTCATCATCACCGTCACAAGCGACGGCTATGTGAAACGGCTACCACTCGACACCTACCGCACGCAGAACCGCGGCGGCAAGGGTATCATCGGCCTTAATACCAAGGAAGAGGAGTTGGTAGAACATCTCTTCATCGCCAGCACGCATAGCTACCTGATGATTTTCACCGATCGTGGCAAAGTCTACCGGCTGCGCACCCACGAAGTGCCCACCGCCAGCCGCACCGCGCGTGGGGCCAGTATCATGAATCTCATCGCCAAAAACACCGATGAAAAAATCACCGCCATCCTGCACCTGAAGGATTTTCCGGCGGACAAATTCCTCTTCATGGCTACCGAAGAAGGTGTGGTGAAGAAGACGGCGCTCTCCGAATTCGCCAACGTCTATTCGGCAGGCAAAATCGCTATCACCATGAAGAACGAGACCGACGCACTGCGCTGGGTTCGCGTCACCGACGGCACCCGTCACGTAGTGCTGGCCACGCACTTCGGCCTCTCCATCTGCTTCCCCGAGGACAATATTCGCCCGATGGGCCGCACCGCAGCCGGTGTGGGTGGTATCAAATTCAAGCGCGAGAATGACCGGGTAGTAGGCATGGCGCTGGTACGTGAAGGGCAAGACCTGCTGGCCATCACCGAGCTGGGCTACGCCAAACGCACCCCGCTCACCGAGTACCGCGTGCAAAGCCGCAACGGCATGGGCATCAAAACGGTATCCATCACCGAGAAGAACGGCCCCCTCGTCGACTGCAAAGTGGTGAACGAAACCGACGAAGTGATGTTCATCAGCACCGGCGGCCAGATCATCCGCAGCAAAGTAAGCGACATCCGCGAAACCGGCCGCAGCGCCCAGGGCGTACGCATAATGCGCATGAAAGACGACATCCGCATAGCCTGC
>JBBQQW010000114.1:0-8849 GCA_038215455.1 Armatimonadota bacterium | reverse complement strand
TCAAGCGTGGGCACGATGCGCTCGATATTGGTCACGGTGATGCCCGCTGCCTGCAGGTCACGGCGCAGCAGCGCGATGTCTTCTTCCGACTTTACCAGCACGTGCAGCGCGGCACCGAAGATGGCGACGTCCTGCACACTGGGCGATTGTTCCAGCAGCTCCAGCGCACCCATGATCGGCTGTACCTGCACCTCCAGCAGCACATCAGCGACGTATTTCTCTTTCAGATCACGTGGGGAACCTAAGGCTATCAGCTTGCCGCCGTAGATCAGACCCAGGCGGTCGCAGTGCTCGGCCTCATCCATATAGTGCGTGGTGACGAAGACGGTGACGCCCTTGCCCGCCACGTCGTAGATCAGCTCCCAGAAGTTACGTCGCGAGATCGGATCCACCCCGGCAGTCGGCTCATCGAGGAAGAGGATGTCCGGCTCATGCACCAGCGCGCACCCCAGCGCCAGCCGTTGCTTCCACCCCATCGCCAGCCCTCCGGTGAGGGAATCCACGCGCTCGGTGAGATTGGCCATCTGCAGTATCCAGGCCATACGCTCGCGCAACCGGGCGCGGGGGACGCCATAGATATCGCCGTAGAACTCGATATTCTCGCGCACGGTAAGGTCTTCATAGAGGGAGAACTTCTGGCTCATGTAGCCGATGCGCCCCCGAATCTTCTCGGTGTCCTTGATGATATCAAAACCGTTCACCGTGCCGCTGCCAGAGGTAGGGCCGATGATACCACAGAGCATACGGATGGTGGTGGATTTGCCCGCGCCATTAGGCCCGAGAAAACCAAATATCTCCCCGCGCGGCACGGTGAAGGAGACGTGATCCACCGCAGTGAAATCGCCGAAGCGTTTCACCAGGTCTTTTACCGCTACTGCTATTTGGTTGGTCATTTAAGGCTCCATTGCTCACGCTGATTGTTGCCTTGTAAGTGGCTTCCAATAGTTATCCTCTGTTGATTATAGCATGAGCTGCCTTCTCAGTGGCGCATTTGCTCATCGAGTCTGGATATTATACACTTTTTCATAAGAGTCAATCAGGCTGCTTGCATTAATTCTAAGCCCAAACTCCTTGACTTCTCACGTAATTGCGCAAGTTGCTGTTTACGATACTTTTCTTCGTATTGCTTCACCCGAGTTATACGTACATTGTGCCTTCCTAAACACGAGCGATTATATAGGCTGTTGCGGTTTCGCCGTTTATAGTGTTTCCGGGCAATCCCCCCAACGCGTCAGGGTACTTCTCGTGCGTAAGGCGGAGCACCCCCGCATGAACCTCCGGCTTAACCTTGTGTGCCGGGGCACGCCTGCAATTCTCATGGATGACACCATCGGCATCAATAGGACATAATCACCGAGTAACGACATCCTGTTACGCAATAATTTGCTACTCGACAGCTATTCTGCTATACTAATTCCGCGTGTTTATTCGGCGTGCTGAATAACTGCGTCCCGGCATTGCCGGGGGTGGGTATAGATTAATCTGTGCTCCCCTTCCTGCCCCTCCGCTATGGAGTGGGCCATTTTAAAAACGTCCGAGGGAAGGAGGTGAATGACAATGCGGAAGTACGAAGTAATGTACATCCTGAACCCGACACTGTCGGCTGAGGAGTTGACCGCGCTTGTAGACCGGTACACAGAACTGATAGTCTCTAGAGGAGGCGAAGTGCTGAAGACCGATCGTTGGGAACGTAGGCAGATGGCTTACGAGATCAGGGGACAACGTGAAGGCTACTACGTAGTAGTAGAATTTACAGCTGAACCTGCACTCGAAGCTGAGCTGGCTCGTCAAATGAAACTGACCGAAGTTCTGCTGCGACATATGATTTTGCGTCGCGATTAGTCACATAACTAAGTCTCTTGCACTAGCTTGAGGAGTAAAATGGTCAATAAAGTATTACTTGTTGGGCGTTTATGTACCGATCCTGAACTGAAATACACCCCTGGTGGTGTGGCAGTAGCAAATTTTCGCGTGGCGGTTGACCGTCCATTCGTTAATGCGCTGGGCGAGCGTGAGACAGACTTTATTGATGTGGTTGCCTGGCGGCAACATGCCGAATATGTGAACAGCTACATTGCCAAAGGCAGGCTGGTCATGGTAGATGGCAGATTGCAGGTACGCCAGTGGCAGACGCAAGATGGACAACGGCGTCGTAGTACTGAGGTAGTGGCAGACCAGATCCGTGCCCTTGACCGACCGCGTGAAATACGCGAACCGGGAGAGGCACGCAATATGAATAATAATCATGATGATCTGACTCCGCCGCCCCCACCCCCTGCCCTTCCTGAAGAGCAGGCCCAGTGCTTCGATACGCCGGATATTACTGCAGATCCGTTCGCGGATCAGTGACCATCCCACCGGGCATAGCCCGATTGGGAAGAACGTAACCGACGAATGCCGGCTACGATCGAGGAGAGAGTTGAGATGAATTCCGGAGAGAACTCGGCGCGCCCGTCGCGCGAGCGTGGTGCCGGTGGACGGAATTTCCGCCGCCCGCGTCCCAAAGTATGTCAATTCTGTGTAGACCATATTAAAGAACTGGATTACAAGGATGCCGGCCGCCTGCGCGGTACGGTGACCGAACGCGGGAAAATCAAATCCCGTGGTATGACAGGGACCTGCGCCAAACATCAGCGCATGGTTGCAGCCGCGGTAAAACGCGCTCGTAATATGGCCTTGCTGCCCTTCGTTGCAGCAGACTAAACACTTGGACGCCCCGTGTCATCTGATGCGGGGCGATTTTCTGCGTCAGGGTAACGCGTTAACACCCACAAATCTTTTGGAAATTTACTGCGAGGTATGAAAAATATGCGAAAACCCCTTATAGCTGGAAACTGGAAAATGAATATGACGACAGCAGAGGGCGTCAGTCTGGTGAATGCGCTGAAAGCCGCACTCAACACTGATGAAGCTAGCTGCGCCGCCGTCTGTGCGCCGTATGTATTGCTGAAATCCGTCGGCGAAGCACTGCAGGGAAGCGGTATCGCCCTGGGTGCCCAGGATATCTTCTGGGAAGCCAAGGGTGCCTTCACCGGCCAGATCTCGGGCGCAATGCTCGTTGATATGGGCTGCACCTACGTCATCATCGGCCACTCAGAACGCCGTGGACGCTTCGGAGCGGTACCGGCAGATTGGAAGCCAGAACTGCTGCAGGCCTTCGGTGACAACGATGTCGTCGTCAACACCAAGGTAAAAGCTGCCTTCACCTACGGTCTGATCCCCATCATGTGCTGCGGCGAGACGCTCTCCGAGCGCGAAGCTGGCGTTACTGACGAAGTAGTCTCCGGGCAGATCACCGCCGGGCTGGACGGCCTCACCGCCGAACAGGTCGCGGGCATGATCATCGCTTATGAGCCAGTATGGGCCATCGGCACCGGCAAAGTATGCGACCCCACCGAGGGCAACCGCGTCATCGGCATCGTCCGTGAGACCGTGCGCAAAGGCTTTGGCGACGCCGCTGATGCTGTACGCATCCAATACGGTGGCAGCGCCACCCCGGGCAACATCGCCGAGATCATGGGCATGCCCGAGATCGACGGTGCCCTGGTAGGCGGAGCCGCATTGAAACCTGACTTCGCCGAAATGGTGAAAGTCGCTGCGAAATAGTCTGCTTTAAGGTGATTACCAACGCTGTCCGCCCTACTATGGGCGGACGGCGTTTTTTTTACAGTAGCATTCTCGCTAAAAATTTGTTATTATTATGGGAATCACCCGGAAATATCCGTGGTACGATTATGGGTAAGCAACGTGCAGGTTCGTTTCCTCGCCGCAAGGCATTTACGTCCCAGCGTTCCCGTAGTTACCGCATAACTGTGTCCGCTGATCTTACTGGCGTGAATGATAATAATGAAGGCAACTGGAAAGTGAGCACAGGCGCATGAGTCCCGTAGGTATGCCCCCCAAGCAGGGGCTTTATAATCCGCAGTTTGAACACGACGCTTGTGGCGTCGGTTTTGTCGTAAATATCAAGGGAAAAAAATCCCATAGCATCCTGAAACAGGCGCTGACTGTGCTGATCAACCTTGATCACCGTGGAGCGCGAGGTGCGGAGCCGAATACCGGCGACGGCGCAGGCGTGCTCTTCCAGATACCCGACAAATTCTTCCGGGAAGAGTTGCCCTTTACCCTGCCCGAGGCCGGTGCCTACGGCGTGGGTATGCTCTATCTCACTCCTGATGCAGTCCTACGTGCGGAGAACGAGGCGCTGCTGGAGGCGATTATCCGTGAAGAAGGGCAGGTAGTTCTGGGCTGGCGCACCGTGCCGACCGATAACTCCACCCTGGGCGACACCGCCATCTGCACCGAGCCGTTCGTACGCCAGGTATTCATCGGCCGTTCCGCTGATATCACCGATGTCGATGCCTTCGAGCGCAAACTGTATATTATTCGCAAGCGCGCCGAAAACACCATCCGCCACGCACGAGTGCCGGGAGGCGAGTACTTCTATTTCCCCAGCCTTTCCGCACGCACCATTGTATATAAGGGTATGCTCACCCCGGAACAGGTGGAAGGGTTCTACCCGGAGCTGAGCGATGAGCGCATGGACACCGCGCTGGCGCTGGTACACTCCCGTTTCAGCACCAACACCTTCCCCAGTTGGGAGCGCGCCCATCCAAACCGCTACGTCATCCACAACGGTGAGATCAATACGCTGCGCGGGAACGTGAACTGGATGCACGCACGCGAATCATTGCTGGCATCCCCGCTCTTCGGCGAGGAAATGCAGAAATTATTCCCCATCATCGACGAAGAAGGCTCGGACTCTTCGATGTTCGATAACTGCCTGGAGTTCCTCGCACTGGCCGGCCGCCCGATGTCACTGGCCGCGATGATGATGATCCCCGAACCATGGGCGAACCATGAGAGCATGAGCGCGGAGAAGAAAGCCTTCTACGAATTCCACAGCTGCCTGATGGAGCCGTGGGACGGCCCCGCATCTATTGCTTTCTCCGATGGTATAACCGTCGGCGCCGTGCTCGACCGTAACGGCCTGCGCCCCTCGCGCTACTACGTGACCAAAGATGATATCGTCGTCATGGCCTCGGAAGTGGGCGTGCTGGATATCCCCGCTGACCAGATTGCCTACAAAGGCCGCCTGCAGCCGGGCCGAATGTTCCTCATCGACACCGCCGCCGGACGCATCATTGGCGACGAAGAGATCAAGGAAAGCGCCGCCGCAGAACACCCCTATCGCGCCTGGCTCGATGAGCACCTGGTACCGCTGGAGAAAGTCCCTGCTACCACGCATGTGGTCAAGCCGCATCACTCCACCGTGCTCAAGCATCAGCAGGCTTTCGGCTACACCTATGAGGACCTGCGCTTCATGGTTGCCCCGATGGCGCGTGACGGCGTAGACCCGGTTGGTGCGATGGGCAACGATGCCCCGCTAGCGGTGTTGAGCGACAAACCACAACTGCTGTACACCTATTTCAAGCAACTCTTCGCGCAGGTGACGAACCCGCCGATTGACGCCATCCGCGAGGAGATCGTCACCAGCACCGCCACCACCCTGGGGCCGGAGCGCAACCTGCTCGACCCGCAGGCGGAGAGCTGCAAGCAGATCAAGCTGAAATATCCCATCCTCACTAATGATGAGCTGGAGCGCCTGCGCCATATCAATATACCGGGCTTCAAAGCGGCGACGCTGCCGATGCTTTTTGACCCAAAATCTGGTGGTGCCGGGCTGGAACAGGCGATAGCAGAACTCTGTGCCGAAGCCAGCCGGCAAATCGAAGCCGGAACGAATATCATCATCCTCTCCGACCGCGGTGTCGATGCCACCCACGCGCCTATCCCAGCGCTGCTGGCGGTTGCCGGGGTACACCATCACCTCATCCGCGAAGAGACGCGCACTCGCGTCGGGCTGGTGCTGGAGTCGGGCGAACCGCGCGAAGTTCAGCATTTCTCTCTCCTCGTCGGCTACGGAGCCGGGGCGATCAACCCCTATCTGGCCTTTGAGACCATCGATGACCTGATCAAAACAGGTATGTTGACGAAGACAACTCACGAGGAAGCGGTGGCGAAGTTCATCAAGGCGGGCGTCAAGGGTATCGTCAAAACACAGTCAAAGATGGGCATCAGCACTATCCAGAGCTATCGCGGAGCACAGATATTCGAGGCCATCGGTATCAAACAGGAAGTCATCTGCACCTATTTCTCCGGCACGGCTTCACGCATTGAAGGCATCGGGATGGCAGAGATCGCCCGTGAGGCGATCATGCGCCACCAGCGCGCCTACGATCCGCGCCAGTCAGACGCCGACACCCTCGATAGCGGTGGCTACTACCAGTGGCGCAAAGATGGCGAGTACCACCTCTTTAACCCGGAGATGGTAGCCAAACTGCAGAGTTCCTGTAGCACCAATGACTACACACGCTTCAAGGAATATTCTGAGATCGTCAACAGCGGCCAGGGCAAATTCTCCACGCTGCGCAGTCTGCTGGACTTTAACTTCGCTGCCAACCCAGTTCCGCTTGATGAAGTAGAGTCAGTCGATGCAATCTGCAAACGTTTCAAAACCGGTGCCATGTCCTACGGATCTATCAGCCAGGAGGCGCACGAATCCATGGCTATTGCCATGAACCGTGTGGGTGGCAAGAGCAACACCGGTGAAGGTGGCGAAGATATCGCCCGCTTTACCCCGGATGCTAACGGCGATTCGCGCTGCAGCGCCATCAAGCAGGTAGCCTCGGGGCGTTTCGGCGTCACCAGCAACTACCTGGTGCATGCCGAAGAGATTCAGATTAAAATGGCGCAGGGGGCCAAGCCCGGCGAGGGCGGCCAGTTACCTGGTTCCAAAGTTTACCCGTGGATAGCGAAGGTACGCCACTCCACTCCGGGCGTAGGGCTGATCTCCCCTCCCCCACACCATGATATCTACTCAATTGAGGATCTGGCGGAGCTGATCCACGACCTGAAGAACGCCAACCAGCAGGCACGTATCAACGTGAAGCTAGTGGCCGAGGTAGGCGTCGGCACCATCGCCGCGGGTGTAGCAAAGGCGCATGCCGATGTTATCCTCATCAGTGGACATGACGGTGGCACGGGGGCCTCACCGCTATCCAGCGTGCGCTACGTCGGTCTACCTTGGGAACTGGGACTAGCTGAAACGCACCAGACGCTGCTGCTGAACAACCTGCGCAGCCGCGTGGTACTGGAGACCGATGGCAAACTCCTCACCGGGCGCGACGTGGTCATCGCGGCGTTACTTGGAGCGGAAGAGTATGGATTTGCCACCGCACCGCTGATCATCCTCGGCTGTATCATGATGCGCGTCTGCAATCTGGATACCTGCCCGGTAGGTGTGGCGACACAGAATCCCAAATTGCGCAGTTGCTTCAAAGGCAACCCGGCGCACCTCGTAAACTACATGCGCTTTATCGCGCAGGAGATGCGCGAACTGATGGCGCAGCTCGGTTTCCGCACCATTGACGAGATGGTCGGCCATACCGAGAAGCTCGCCCTCCGCGAAGGCATTGAGCACTGGAAAGCCAAGGGTGTCGACGTCTCCGCTATCCTCTTCCAGCCGGAAGTAGGCCCGGAAGTAGGCCACTACTGCACCGAGAAGCAGGATCATAAACTGGAGCAGGCACTGGACAACACCAGTCTGTTGAAAATATGCGCGCCAGCTTTAGAGAACGGCGAGAAGGTGATAGCTGCGGTAGATATCCGCAACGTCAACCGGGTGGTGGGTACTATCCTCGGCAGCGAAGTCACGCGCAAGTACGGTGAAGCGGGCTTGCCGGAAGATACTATTAACTTGAAGTTCACCGGTTCTGCCGGACAGAGCTTCGGCGCTTTTGTCCCCAACGGTATCACCATGACGCTGGAAGGCGATATCAACGACTACCTGGGCAAGGGGCTGTCCGGCGGTAAGATAATAGTCTACCCGCCCAAGGATGCCACTTTCGTTCCCGAGGAGAACATCCTCATCGGCAATGTGGCCTTCTACGGTGCCACCTCCGGCGAAGCCTACATCCGTGGGCTGGCAGGCGAGCGCTTCTGCGTGCGCAACTCCGGTGTGCGCGCGGTGGTGGAGGGTGTGGGTGACCACGCCTGCGAGTATATGACAGGCGGACGTGCAGTTATCCTGGGTGAAACCGGGCGCAACTTCGCAGCGGGCATGTCCGGTGGTATCGCCTACGTGCTGGATCCTGACGGCAAATTTGAAGTAAACTGCAACAAGCAGATGGTCGACCTCGATCCATTGGATGATGATGACGCCATCGAACTGAATCAGATGATCGTTAAACATGCCGAATACACCGGCAGCACCGTGGCGAAAAAAATAATCGCACACTGGGCGGAGACGCTGCCGAAATTCGTCAAGGTCATCCCGAAAGACTACAAACGCGTGCTGGCCGCGACCAAGCGGGTGCTGGACTCCGGTCTCAGCGGCGATGAAGCAGTCATGGCAGCCTTTGAAGAGAACAAACGCGATCTGTCCCGCGTGGGCGGCAACTAATAATAGCGAAAGTCAGCGCGCCGTGAGGGGTGCGGAGGAAATGAAATGGGTAAGCCTACCGGCTTTTTAGAATACGAACGAACGGTACCTGCAGATCGCTGCCCGGAAGAGCGCATCGGTGACTGGCAGGAATTCCACCTGCACCTGAGCGAGGAAGAACAGCGGACGCAGGGCGCACGCTGTATGGATTGCGGCATCCCGTTCTGCCATTCCGGCATCCTGCTGAGCGGAATGGCCAGCGGTTGCCCGGTGAATAATCTCATTCCCGAGTGGAATGACCTGGTCTTTCGTGGACTGTGGCGTGAAGCGATTGAGCGGCTGCACAAAACGAACAATTTCCCCGAGTTCACCGGCCGCGTCTGCCCCGCCCCGTGCGAAGGCTCCT
>JBBQQW010000113.1:0-8910 GCA_038215455.1 Armatimonadota bacterium | reverse complement strand
CCTGGTGGGAAGGTCGCATGAACTCCGCCGAGGACGACATGGGCACGTCGGGCTACTGGATAGACAGCTTTCAGAACATGTTCATGAGTCAGATGAACTACCAAAATGCCGACCAGGCACCGCAGGTACGCGAGTGGTGGACGTGGATGGCCGCGGAAAGCCGCAAGGGTGTGGGCTTGATAAGTGAATCCACAGCTTTCCCCGCCCTTTCCTGCTCCATAGAAGTGGGCGGCAACCCGCACGACTTCGAGGGCACCTGGTGGACGCTACCCTACGTGACACGCTGGTACCGTGGCGAGGACGTGCCAGGCAAGGGCACCGCCAAGGCCGACCGGCTGTTCTTCCGTAGCATGGCAAACAAAGGCCCCATTTGCCCCGGCGATGGTGATACTGCGCAGATTCCCAGTATGGGCCGCATGAGCGCCGAGTACATGGCCGCGCTGCCCAACATGCGCCGGCCATACCAGCTTGCCGATGACAAGGGCGTGCTCTGGCTGTCTAACATGGGTGACGGCGACGGCGTGCTGTACTGCTTTACGGATGGCCCGTTGCCCACGGGGCTCACCGCCGAAGGCATCGTCGACAAGGCGAAGGCAGAGGCGCTGAAGGCACATGCGACATACACCGTGAAGGCCGCCGACCTACTGACCGTGTTCGGCATCGTACGCGGCTCCGAGAAAGACCCGCGCATCGGGCAGCCGTACACTGCACCGATACACTTCCAGAAGACGTGGTAGAAGAATTCGATGAAGCTCGTGCATATAGCCCTGTTAATTATGGCGCTGGCTATCGCCGCGTGCGCCAATGACGTGCCGGCCAATGCGCCGACTCCGCAAGTGCCTGCTCTGGCTCCGCTACCGCATTACCATCAAGGGGCGGGCGGAGATCAAGGCGCGCGGCTCTGGCGGCATCGTCATATTTACTCGATCACCGCATTAACCCCGGCAACACGCGCCATTGCCACAAAACCTGTGAAGAACAGGATATTTAACCGCCAAAGGTTGGTTATTATTCAATGCCGCTTCACAGTTTGATGTGGGGTGAGTTCTGACAGAACCGTAAGAAACAAAAACACCCCGGTCCTGCCATCCCGTAATTGGGATTGGCAGGGCCGGGGTGATACTTTGTATTTTTTTGGTGCCACCTTGGTGCCACCTTGGTGCCACCTTGGTGCCAGCAGGCTGATTTATGGCTAATATCTAGTGTTTGTAGTTCATTTTGAGGCTAAATGTGGCTCCCCACTCCATACAGCTTGGGACACTCTGAGCGCCTCAGAGGTCGGTGGCTGAGGCTGCTAACCTGCTGAGATATTGGGGGTTAACAGCTTTCCGCGCGGATAGCGTCTGCCCACTGGCATCAAGCCGCTGGATCACGTTGCCAAGGGGGTCGCACTGGTAGTAGGTGTCGCCACCTGCGGTGGTGTGCCGCTCCGCCAGCCCGTTCGGGCCCCAGGTTACGTTCGCACTCACCTGCAGGTCAGTGCCTGCCGTGTTCAATTGTAGCTAGCAGATGATGTTGTTGCCGTCGTAGAGGAAGAACGTATGCACTTCCGTTTCCGTGTTCTGCTTCCATGCGCGTAGCCCGCCGTCATAGCTGGTCAGGCGGTTATCGGCGTCATATTCCGCCGCCTTCCCCTTGTATACCGTAGGATTGCCGTTAGCGTCGTATTGGAACAACCCCGTACCCACCAGCTGGTTCTGGTTCTGCAGGTCGGTATACCCCACCCACTGATTGTTGGCGTTGTAGTGGCGGATGAAGTTATTTGTGTTAGCATAGCCAGCGAATTCGCGGCCGTTGGCCTGGCGCACAAAACGCCCGATAACTAGCCCGGATGCCGCCGCACCCATCCTCTAACATACTCTATTGTCTATCAGAACAGTCCAAACCGAGTGGCCATGATTCCACAGGTCTTACAGGGTAGCATTTTTTTTATTGTCGTCTTTTTTGCGCTGGAAGACCTGCTTCGCATCCTCAATCGACAGACCATCAATAAAATACTTGATTGCGGCTTCACCGATAGCCCAGGTACCTGCTGCGGCCACACCGGCGGAGATTAGCAAGCCACCACCAGGAAACACAAATTTGACGAGGGCGCGTGCTGCTTCACGCAATACCAGTCCAATCCCGACATTGGCACCCAATGCTGCCAAAAATTTCATGGCGCTTTTGCTGGACAATTCATGCCCCGCGATATAGCCGATGCCGGTAACCATGCCTACTTGCGCTGTGGTTATAGGGATGGCATCGGCGACCGGGATCGGCGTCGCTGCGATGGCGGCACAAATCGTCACCGTTGACCCGATTAATTTCCGCGCAATATTAGCTTGAATCCGTTTTATCGCAGCGATTCGGGCCATCTGGCATTGTGCGGTCGTAGGCAGCACAGTAACCAGATATTCGACCAGCGTATCGATGTTCCAGTAATTATCGTAGCTGCGCCGACCATTCCCGTCGTATTCCGCATACGCCGATGTGGGGATGACTTCGAGGGATGAAAGGTCAGCGGAGTGGAGCGCTTCTTCAAGTGCGCTGACTGCCTGGGCAATATTGGCCAGCTTGATGTCGTTCTTGTACGGTGGTTCCACCCGCTTGGGGTCAAGTTCGTCTACCTGGGTCACCGTGGCCACCATGGGCAGGCGGTAGTTATGTTTCTTGTAGGCGTGGGCGACGATCGCATTAACACAGGTGATATCCTCTTTAATATGGGCGTCGACTTCTTTGGCTTTACAGAGGAAGAGGATCGCGTCGGGGCACTCTTTGGTGATCTCGCTTTTGATCTCGTCAACGGATTCCGCAAAGTTCGCGGATTCTGGCTTGCAGCGGTCGCCAATACCTCGGGTATCAAGTATGTGCATCTTCCCATGCTGGCTGGAGTAGACTCGCCACTCGGCAGCCCCGGTTTGCGAGAGCACAGCGCCAGTCTCAGCCACTTTCTCGCCGAAAATCGCATTTACCAGGGAAGACTTCCCCGCTCCGCGCCGACCAACGATCATGATACGTGGAGGACGGCTGTCAAACAGCAACTCTTTAATCTTCATAAGCTCTCTCTTTACCTGATCGCGGGGCGGATTAGGCAACCGCTCGATGACTTCGAGTAAGATGTCGATAATCTCATTGGATTGACGATCACTCATCCCTTCCTCCTTGTGGCAATATTCGATATGACGCACGCGATGGCTAGCTGGCCGACCAAGCACTTCATCAGCATATCTACTTTAGAAATTTACCCACCACTGGCGGATAGAAATCCTATGATCCGCACCTGCACGCGTGTGCCACCATCATCCGTCCGATACAGCGTAAATTCACCGGTGTTGACCGGCACGATATCATTTGCCATAACTCAACTCCTTATTGTCCTGCAGTTTAGGCGTTGTACTCATTGCTCTCTTTTGCCATTTGGTGTCAATCGGCATCGAAACATGACTTATCTATGGCAGTTTAATGTTCAATTCTCGTTACCAACTTCAATACTCGGTGAGGTGCGTCTCTATTAGCTTAACCCACCTCCGTCCGCAAAATGAGGGTTGCGGACGGCGTGGGCGTGTTATGGAAATGATATGGCTGCTGCTACGGCTTCCACGTCTTGTATACCGGCAGGTCGCCGGTGAAGTCGACTGCGAAGCCGCTCACGCCATCGTTGACGGTGAGTACACCGCCCTGCTGCGTAACATAAGGCCCGCCGTACACCGGCCAATCCTGATAGGAGACGGGAACGTCGTTCACCGTGACGGCGGCTTGCTGCTTGCCTGTCGCGTATTGCATGGTCAGTGCGCGGCCATCCAGGGTGCGGCAGGAGACGCGCAGCTGCTCCGGCCAGGCGGTGAGGTCGGGCTGGCTCGCCGTCAGCGCCGCGATGAAGGCTTCCTTCGTAGCATATTTACTGGTGTCACCGGTCTGCAGGATGAATCCGCTTTTTGCGCCGGGGAAAACCAGCGCTGCTTCTTTGGCAAGCGTGGTGACTTCAGCCGTCGCTGTAAGCGGGCGCACGGCGACGAAGGTCTCGCCAGCCTGCATCAGGTACCAGTCGCCGATCTTCTCCGCAGGGACGGGCGTGGTGAAGTAGGTGAACTGCTCCTTCGCATCTGCGGGGAAGCAAGCCATGCAGATCAGCGTCGGGCCTACCTGGGCATACTGGGTGTATAAGCCGATGGTCTTCGGCGGCTGGGAGTCGGTTACGTTGCCTGAACCGTAGTCGGCGGCGGGCCGGGTGATATGCGTCCCCTGCCCGGAGAAGTAGCGTGGTTCGCCGTTATAGGAACCGGGGGCGCACCCGGTGAAGGAGACCGCGCCCTCTTTCGTCGCCGCCCCGAGTTGCAGTCGGATAAGCTGGGTGCAGACGTCTTCAGAGTACCACATACTGCCCAGAGTGTAGTGCGGGGTGACGTAAAGAGATTCCTGCGATACATTGGCGATGGGCGGGATTGGTGCTTTATCGAGGCCAGTCCAGTAGTTCGGCTTGCTGTTGCGGAACTCCGCCGGCAGTACGGGCAACTGGCGGTGTGCGATATTGCTGATGACCGCGTTCGGGCGATAACCAGAGGTGTAGGAGTGCATAGCCGTGCGATCCCAGCCGACCTTCTCGGTCAGCTCATTGGTACTGCCCCACCAGAGCAGCCCGGTCGAATCCAGGCCGTGACCGATGCCGGTCGTCCAGCCGCGCTCCTTGGGCCCCGTGTGCATGCCGTTGACGTATTTCAGTGCATACGCGGTGGCGTACCAGTCCAGCGCAGCACGCGCCAGCAGCCGGCACTCTTCGTCCTTGCTGAAGTCGTAGATGTTGAGCATGGCGTTGATGTCGTAGGGCATATACGTGCTGGAGTCCCACTCGCCCTGTCCATACTGGTAGAGGTTCTTTACATAGCCACGCAACCATTCCTTGGCTTTCGTCTTTGCCGCGGCAGTGGACATGCCGGCGAAACGGTCGGTCTTCACCCAGTCGGATAAGACCACGCCGCTGGAGATTTGCATCACCACATGGTTTTCGGTGCCCGGGCCTTCGTCGCGCGCCAGCATACTCGCCTTCGCCAGGTTGGCGGTCAACGTCGCGATCGTCTCCGGGGTCAGGCTGTCGTGGAATAACGGCAGGAAACGCGCCCAGTTGACCACCGCGAAGTGGTAAACCTCTTTGGGGCTGCGATCGTCATTCATGTATTTCAGGGAGTCGGCATCGCTCGGGTCGACGAGTAACCGCGCCATGGCCGGGCCGGGAATATACTTGCCCGGATCCCCACCTTTGCCGAAATACGATCCCGAGCGGTACGGCAGCAGATCAATCTTGGCGAGTTCAGCGACGAGCAGTTTACCGCGCTGCTGAAAACCTTTCTCGTCGGCATAGGTCGCCGGCAGGGCGGCGGCCACATTGTCTCCACCAGGCACCAGCACGGTCATCGGGTCAGGCAAGGTAACCGCTTTAGGCGGAGCATCCGCAGCGCGTAACGGCGCGAGGGGAGCAAACAGGCATCCGCAAGTCAGCAGGCAGATACACAGCAGTGAATATAGGCGCATAGATTAACCTCCGTAGAGAATGATGTATCAATTATATAGCTAAGTTGCCATGAATAGTTGCAGTTATCAGGATATTTCTTTTTTTCACGGCAGACACCTTCAAATCATCCATCTCGGGGGATGAACAACCACAGAAAAACTCGAGTATGAGCTAGCCTGGGTAAAAGATCAAATGTGTGTTTCCACGCCTGCAGACACGCGAAAACCGCTGAAATCTCTTCCGGCGGTCAGTTAACTTCGGGCATTATTAAACTGTCGTAATTGTGTGGTGTGGCTCCCCACTCCATGCAACTTTTGACATATGACCTGGTCGCATAGCAACCCATCACCAACGCAAGTAAAGCTTAAGTGGGGAATGGGGGGGCATTTAATAGTTACCTGCGACATGCTCAACTAGATGAAGCTCCAAATTGTATGAGGATATCTATGATCTTTTTATCTCCCGCCTCTATGGCGATAGCGAGTGGTGATTGATCCTTTAAGTTTTTAAAGTGGATAGATGCACCTTGGGTAAGTAACAATTCCACAGCATTAATCTTACCAGCCCAGATAGCTGCAAACAACGCTGTATTTCCATTCTGATCAGCACAATTAACATCAGCACCAGCATCTAGCAGCATCTGCGAACAGTGAAGACGCTTTTCTGCCAATTTCTTTTTCGCACTGTCATTACTATTATCCTGTCCACTATCTGCTGAAGGTCCACCGGGGCCGTCTATATCCTGCCACCATCCAACAGATGCAATCAATGGAGTGCTATCATCCAACATTTTGGCATTCACTTCTGCTCCCTTTGCTAGCAGAATCGTAATTACCCTGGTACTACCGTATTTTGCAGCGATGAGCAAAGGTGTGCGTTCCACAACATCTCGAATTTCCACTTTCGCGCCGCAGCGCAGCAGCGCTTCAGTGGCAGCAGAAGAATCATGCCGTGCTGCGGTGTGTAAAGGAGATTGCTTATTCTTACCTGTCTGTTGAGAATTCACATCTGCTCCATGCGCTACAAGGTAATCTATCAGTTCGGCTGAGTCAGCTTCTGCGGCATACATCATACTATCCCAGTCTTGCCTACCATCTTTCATTGTCACATCTGCTCCATTATCAACGAGCAAACTGACAATATCCATATGAACTGGAGTTAATGACGATGCCCAATGAAGTGCTGTCGTTCCATTTTCAGATCGTTTATTTATGTCCCCACTCAATGGCAGAAGCATTTGTACTATGTTAAAGTTACCAGGTGATATAGCATAAATCAATGAAGTCGACCCTCGGGACGAACATGCCAGTGGATTTGCGCCAGCACGAATAAGGCTGGCTACAGCATTACCATTACCTTCCTTAGCGGCCACAAGCAATGGCGTCTCACCTTTTTCGTTGCGAGTGTCAATATTTGCACCTAATAACCTTCCCAAAGATATTATCTCTGGAAGTCCTCTTTCGGCCGCCATAAAAAGCAGCGTTTTGCTACTCATTTTGAATATTAACACCAGAGCGCAAACGAATATTACAGCAACAAGTATAATTTTTTTTATACGATGCATATGTCCCCTTTGGTCAGTCGATGGTTTAAATACCTTGCATTCTGACGAACCAAAACCCACTGTTGGATACTATCGTTTCATAAGTTTTTGGATTCCACGGAATTTAGTTTCTCCTGGATCACCATCTTGCCCTTCAGAATTATCCATCTTATCAATTACAGTTGTTTGAGCGTTCTGGGTCTTCGGGGCCATATCCTTAGATGCCTTGTAACACTTATACGCTATCCACACCTGTCGGCCTCCGATACCCATAACCAAACCTCCTGCCGCACCACCTACTGTCTGCCACCATATTTTGTCCCAAGCAATACCGTCAAGCCAAGTCCCAAAAGAAGTTCCCTCCGGATCAACCCCACCAACCGCATCCCCCCCGCAATATGCGTACAGGTTCATCCCCCCTGCAACACCTATCGGATCCCGTGTCAACCACCGCCCGGCAACCGGGTCATAGTACCGGTGCCCGCAAAGAATAAGCCCGGTCTCGTGGTCGGTATAATAGCCGAATTGTGCGCGGTAGCCGCAGGGGTCGGTGGGGTCACCGCCGGAGAGGAGGTTGCCCCAGGCGTATGAAGTTTTCAAGGTGCCGGTATCTTACTTCGAGTAAATCAAATACTTCTAGGGTCATAATCAGTATGTCATTCCAGCTCGTAAATCCTAACATATATCTTTCACCTTATTTAGCAACTCAGTGATTGATGCACCTTCTATCCAATCAATTGAAGGCCTAATGTCATTTCTCCTCAAGCGTCTCAGCCAGCCTCTAAGAGCATCATCTAATTCTTCACGTTTATTAACTCCTGTATTCTCAAATGATAAAACCTGATAATCTTCTACAATTGCATGAAGAATATCTCCATCCTCATTGTAGAAGATATACTCATCATATAGCACATCTATCGCTTCAATATTATCTATAGCATCCTCAACAGATGTAAAAACCATCATGTCCCCATGCTCACTTAAAATAACCATTACACACATCCTTAAAATCGATCCATAGGAGATTTGTCTCCATCTTTATTTTGCCATGGGCGATGACGATTCATCCCTTGACCTTCCACTGGAATTTTTTTGGAAGGATCTAACGGGCCACGACGATGATAATGAAGCATCGTCTGGCCTCCTAATACTGATGGGCTTACATTATTGGGCAATTTACCAACATCTGCACGGAAGAATTGATTCCCTCCCCATCTAGCATTTATTAATGTATAACTCCCAGCCCCCCATATAAGCCATCTAATGCGAGGGGGTAATATTGGGTATCTTCTTTATTAACGGTGCAACCAGCAACAAATCAGTGCCGAATGATGTCCCAAATTCTCGGCAATCTTCTTTCTCCCAGAATTTCAATCCATTTACAAAGCCACTTCCCATAGTTTTCCATGTATCGGCACACCTGATGGAGTGTGAATCCAAATATCCAGCTAATGACCCCAATCCTTCCGCCCATTTAACAGGATTTAATACATCTCCGTATCCGCACCAAACATCACCAACTTCTCCAATATATCCGCCCAAGTCAGTATACGACCCGCCTTTAATATACCCTTCCGGATCAATCCCCGAAACAGGATTATTGCCGCAATAAGCATAAAGATTAATACCACCCGCAACGCCAATCGGGTCACGAGTCAACCACCGCCCGGCAACCGGGTCATACTACCGATGCCCACAGAGGATTAGGCCGGTCTCGTGGTCGGTATAGTAGCCGAATTGGGCGCGGTCGCCTAGCTTTACCCCGGCGCGCGCCCCGATGTTGAGCATCACGTTGCCGTCTGCCATTACCGAGGTCACCAGCCCCTGCAGTTGCATGCGGGAGATGATCGCTCCGGCGGCACGCTCCACGGCCGATTCC
>JBBQQW010000112.1:0-8942 GCA_038215455.1 Armatimonadota bacterium | reverse complement strand
GCAAGGTCGTTATTCAATTGTGGATGTTGGGTAGGCACCCCTTCCCGCGCCGGGAAGGGGCTGGGGGTTAGGTGAAACCAAGGCATTAGTTACGCTATTCTGACAACTCTGAATAGTTACCAACCCCGTTCTCATGGGCGTCCCGCCCATGCCAACAATTCTCGCCTTGACACCACCCCACCCATTAGGATAATTTTACAGTGGTATTCGCAGGAGGTCAGCAATCATGTCAGATCAATACGGTTACTTCTCCGCCGATGGGCGTGAGTATATCATTACCGACCCGCGCACGCCGCGGCCGTGGCATAATTTCCTCGTCAATGATGAGTATCTGGTGAATCTCACGCAGTTGGGCACCGGGTCGAGCTTCTACCAGCCGCGTACCGAGGGGCTGCGCACGAATCTCACCGAGGATCGCGACGGCGAGGGTGGGGCGCGCTATGTCTATCTGCGCGATGCCGAGAGTGGCGAGTACTGGACGGTAACCGGCGCACCGGGCTTGCCGCAGATGGAAGAGTGGCGCTGCCGCATCGGGCTGGGTTACCAGATTAATGAGAGCGTTTATAAAGGCATTGCCGCCTCCTGGCGCGTCTTTGTACCGCAGGGGGTGGACTCGGCGGAGCTGTGGACTATAAAAATTGCCAACACCGGAGACTCCGTGCGCCGCATCAGCGTACTACCTTACCTGGAGATGCACCTCACCGGCGGCAGCACGTTGATGGATTTCATCGCAGTGCTGGGCGGAAAATATGACGCCGAGAGCAAAGCGGTCTTCGGCATCAACAGTTGTGTGAAATTTCCGCCGAAGTTCAAGGGGCTGCTCGCTTCGGATACCGAGGTCGCCGGGGCCACGGTGAGCCGGGATGAGTTCCTCGGGCATTATCGCAGCTACGCCAACCCGCTGGCGCTGGAACGCGGCGACGTACATAACCCCGAGGCGGGCACCGAATGGCTGGGGGCATCACTGCGCCATGAGTTCACGCTGCAACCGGGCGCGGAGGTAACCATCAACTGCCTGGTGGGGGTGATGGACAGCATCGACGACGGCAAGCGCCTCATCGGCAAGTACCTGGCAATGGGCGCGCCGGAGCGGTATTTTGCCGATATTATCGCCGCAGCCGATGCCATGTGCGCACGCACGGTGGTGAAGACCAGCGACGTGCAGTTCGACCGTTGGATGAATATCTGGCTCAAGCACCAGCTCGCTTTTGTGGCGAAATGGGGGCGCGTCATCGGGCGCGGATACCGCGATATTCTGCAGGATGCCTTCGGGCACCGCATCACCGATCCGGCGGCCGCACGTGCCTGCCTGCTGGAGGTTTTCAGCAAGCAGTTCCCCACCGGCAAGTGCATCCGCGCCTGGCGGTTGCCTACCGCAGAGCTGGACCTGCAGGACTACGCCGACAGCCCCAGTTGGATGATCATGGCGCTCTCGTATTACCTGAAGGAGACGGCGGACTTCGCCGTGCTGGCGGAGCAGGTGAGTTTCCTCAACCCGGTAGACCCCTACGTCGCACCTAGCAGCAGTGCCACGGTGCTGGAGCATGTGGTGCTGGCGCAACGCTATCTACTGAGTGAGTTGGGCGCACACGGGCTCTCGCTCATCCGCTACGGAGACTGGTGCGACACCATGAACGGCGTCGGAGCCGGGGGCAAGGGCGAGAGCGTGATGCTCACCATGCAGGTGAAATGGGGCTGTGACCAACTGGCGGAGCTGGCAACGAAACTGGGCGATGCCGAGCTGGCGCAGGAGATGAGCGCCGCCGCCGCGCAACTGAAGGATGCCATCAACGCCAAAACGTGGGATGGCGAGTGGTACCTGCGCGCCTTCGATGATGAAGGATTGCCGGTGGGCAGCCAAAATCCCCCGCCGCAGGATTGCGGCGAAGGCAAGATCTTCGTCAATCCGCAGAGCTGGTCGATTATCAGCGACGTGGCCGATGCCGGGCGCAAAGAGAGCGCCATCAACGCCGCGCAGAAATATCTGAATGTCGGCTACGGCATGATCCTCAACTGGCCCGTCTTCACCGCGCTGCGCCCACGCATCGGGCAGATGACGGCGATGTCACCGGGCTTCTACGAGAATGGCAGCGTCTACGTACACGGCAATTGCTTCTGGGTCTACGCGTTGGGCGTGGCCGGGCGCGGGCAGGAATCATGGGACGCGCTGCGCGCTATCCTGCCAGACACCGACAACAAGCCGAACGCGGATACCGAGCCGTTCATCGTGCCGAACTACTATATCGGCCCCAACTACACCCGCCGCGCCCAGCGCAACCTGTACCTGAGTGGCTGGCGCACCGGCTCCGCGGCCTGGCTCTATATGACGGGCATTGAGCTGATATTAGGCGTCAGTGCCGACTACGACGGCCTGCGCATCAACCCCTCGCTCCCCACCGGATGGACGGACTGCGCCATCAGCCGCCCCTTCCGCGGCGACACCTACGAGATCAGCATCAGCAATCCCAGTGGCCAGCCAGGTGCCGTGCAAGAGATCACCATAGACGGCGTGAAGATAACCGGCGACCTCATCGTGCCCATCGGCGACGGCGGGGTGCATGTGGTGCGGGTGGTGATGTGGTGAGGTGCCATGGGCGTCCCGCCCATGAGAACGGGCAATAAGCGCATAACTTCATGGGCACCCCAGGGCAGGCAGGCGTCCAGCCTGCCTTGCAGCCCGCGCCCGCCGGATGCCGTAGTTACTTGTCTTGAACCTTGATTCGCATGATTAGAGGATTAGGGTGAAGGTAATGCTGCTGCTGTTGGATAGCGCATTATTGAATGCAGGGAAAACCATTACTGCAGAGGCTATCCAACAGTGATGACAAATACCACTGCAATCTCCTACTACGAAAATTGATTTTGCAGCGCTTTGCCCATTGGTCTACCTAACGCCAGTCCCTTCCTTGCCATTCGGCAAGCTCATGATCTGCGACGAGGGAATGGGGTGCCAATTCAATGATTATCCATTGAAAAACTATCATCCTCCCCCTGCCCGCGCCGGGAAGGGGGCCGGGGGGTTAGGTAGACCAACGCTAACGCCGCAGATACCATATCAGTTTTTCATCCACAAATAATGAAGCGCACTTCATCACTGATTCCTTTAATTATGAAAATCTGGGTTCATACAAATGAAGCCTGCCCCCCCTGGGTATCGTTTTTGCGCCCGTCCTGTTCGCCCAGCCGTGAACGACTGGGCTAGTGGGCTTACGCCGAACGTCCTTCGGACGGGAACGCTTACCCTTACCCTTACCAGGCCCGTAAGGACAGTTTGTCGCTAAAAGCGATACCCCTGGCCTGCCCCTTATTGCCCTTCCCGCCCCACTGCGGTACAATATCCTTACAATGTTATTGACTTTATGCAAGGCGAAGATACATCGGGGTACTGTTACGCAGGCCGATCTGGACTATGTGGGTAGTATCACTATCGCAGTTGACCTGATGGCGGCGGCGGGGATAGTGGAACACGAGCGGGTGCAGGTGCTGAACCGGCGCTCCGGGGCACGGCTGGAGACCTATGTTATCGCGGGTGAACGCGGTAGCGGGGTGATCTGCCTCAATGGCCCGGCGGCGCATCACTTCAACCCCGGGGATATTGCCATCATTGTGGCATATGCGCAGATGACGCCGGAAGAAGCGGCGAACTGGCATCCGACGGTGGTGTTTGTGAATGAGAAAAATGAGATAATGCGCGTGGCGCGGGAAGAGTTACCTTTTTCCACGGATTAGCAGGGATTTTGGAGCAATTTAATGGCAAATCAAGATATAGCGTTTGATATCGGCGGGATGCGCTTCCGCAGTGGCCTGGTCGATGAAGAAGGTCATGTGACGCAGCAGGTGACCTTCGAGTCGCCCAGCCGCCCCGAGGAAGTAGTTGAACACATCAAGCGCATAGTGGAGAGCTACTCCGTGACAGCGGATAATCCGCTGGTGGGGATAGCAATTGGCGGTATGGTGGAAAAAGGTGGTCTGGTGACCGCCGGCTCGATGAACATGAATGACTACCCGCTGGCGGCTATGCTGGAGTTGAAGCGTCCGGTGGCGATCCTCAACGACGCCAAAGCTTCGGCGCTGGCGGAGGGCACCTATAATCCACGATTGACAGGCAAACACAGCTTCATATTGATGACTATCTCGGCGGGCATCGGCGGCGGAATCATGATCAATGGTGACCTGTACGAGGGGCACATGGGCACCGCGGGCGAAGTCGGGCATATGATTATCGACCATACTGCCGACAGCTATTGCCGCCTGGGGCACCGCGGCTGCTTGGACTCGCTGGCCAGTGGCCGTGCGCTGAAGAACCGCCTTAGCAAGCTCTGGCGCGAGGGGCACTGGACACAACACGCGGACTCCATGCGCCTCAGCTATCTGCCGGAATTACTCGCCAATGGCGACGGCATGGCCCACCGGCTGGTGCAGGAGACGGGCATGTGGATCGGCGCGGGCATTATGAATATTGTGCGCGTGCTCGACCCGTGCGAGATCGTCTTCAAAGGCTATCTGGCCACCACCCTGTGGGACTATCTGCACCCGAATATCGCCGCGGCGCTGGCGAGCTATGAGCGCTACATCCCGATGTCGCTGGCCTCGCTGGGGTCGAACGTCGGCCTGGTGGGGGCGGCACTGGCAGCGCGCCGTGCTGCGGCGGGGATCACGGAGCCATCCTGCACGAAGGAATGAGATGAAGAAATTTGACCCCGAAGTTGATACACCGCTGCTGCTGGCGCGCGCCTGTGCGCTGGGGGCTGGTGACGCCGGGGTCGCAGCGCTGGGTGAGCTGGATGCCACGCCGCTACGTGAGTGGCTGGAGCGGGGCTACGGTGCGGGGATGGACTACCTGCGCAAGCACCTGCCGCTGCGCGATCACCCCGAGGCGATACTCCCCGGGGCGCGTACTGCGTTGATCATCGCTCTCCCCTACGCCGGGCATACTCCCGGCGAGACACCCGATGACGGCATCGCCCATTACGCTCGCGGAGGAGATTACCACACGGTGATCGGGGATATCCTCTGGGAGCTTATCGGCGAGATCACTACAACGTATGCGGGGGCGGAATGCCGTGCCTTCGTCGACGCCACCCCGCTGCCGGAGCGCGAGCTAGCGCGCCGTGCCGGTCTCGGCTGGGTGGGCAGGCACAGTCTGCTCATTCACCCGCAATTCGGCTCGCGCTTCGTCATCGGCGGTATTCTCACAAATCTACCGCTCCTCCCTGCGACACTGCTGGAAAGCGGCGACTGTGGCACCTGCAACCGCTGCCGTGCCAGCTGCCCCACCGGGGCGTTGGGCAACGGAGTGGTGGATGCGCGCCGGTGCCTGTCCTACCTCACCATCGAGCACAAGGGTGCCATACCCGAGGAAATCCGCCCGTTGCAGGGGAGCAGGTTATTCGGCTGCGACAGTTGCCAGGATGCCTGCCCGCACAATGCCACTACCGCGCCGGGCAGCCCAGGACTGGCCGCCAGCGCCGTCATCACCGAACTGCCGGAGCTGCTGAAACTCACCAGCGAGGAGTTCAAAGAACGCTACCGCCATACCGCCCTATATCGTACCAAACGCACCGGCCTGCTGCGCAACGCCTGCGTGGCGCTGGGTAACCTGGGCAACGAAGCTCACCTGCCCGCCCTGCAGGGAGCGTTGCAAGACGAAGACCCCATAATCCGCGAACATGCCGAGTGGGCAATAGAGCGTATCATCGAATTATGCGGCTTTGTGGATGAGGAAGAGTAGGCAGTGACATAGTTCTTAACTTACCCCACCTTTAAGCTCTCCAGCTTCGTCACCCACTCATCAAAATGTCGGCATTCCCGGCGTAGGGAGGGCAGGCCGACTCGGTTGGCGATAAGTGGGCCATGATATGTTTTATTATACATATCATGTATGCCAGCAATTCGCTTCGATGGTGCTGTAGTAGGGTCATCATTGATTTCTTCAGGACTGGGGAATTCCTGGCGAACACGTGCTATTTGCATAATTTTTTCCGGGCAATCGAGAACCTCAGCGGTGTCATATGGTGAGACGAATATAAATGCCTCGTACTCGTGCAACTGCAGGTACGGGATGAAACGCTGATGATTAACTTCATTGGAGATAATTGCTTCAAGTTGCGAGACGCGTTGGTAGCCATTTGTGCCGACCAAAGCTATACGATCAGGAAAGCATCTCATCATGCCATAATAATCAAAGAACATTGTAACCGCTGTTGCGCTGGTATCACCGAGAAGATGCTTAAGTTGATTAACCAGGCGGTCAAACGGAACATATCCGCCACGATCTGCTTTAGAAACATTATTTTGTCGTGTCTTCACAATAGTAGGATTCAAATAGATGCCTATCCGCGCGAAATACGGGATGAGCAACCTTTGAACGAAGGCTTCCTCTGTTTGCCCTTCCACTAATATATGAATGAGTTGACTCATCTCGGTCGTCCCCCCAGCACATTTTTCTCCCATAATTCTGCGATAGAGTAATCATCCAGCCAGGTTCCAAGTGCTTCTGTTGATATGTGTCTGAATTTTGAATCTCGTCCAGAACGATCGACAACGATAATATCCTCCGGCTCGAACCAATCAACCATTGTGCTGGATTGCGTACTAAGAAGGATCTGCACTGATTTTGATACACTTTTAATCATGCCGGCAATTACCGCAATAGCATATGGATGGAGACCGAGTTCCGGTTCGTCGAGTATTACGATGTCTGGGATATCATCTACCGGTTGTGAAAGCAGTGAGATCAGGGCTATCACGCGAAGCATGCCATCTGAGGCCTGTGATGCACCAAAAGTCATCTCGCTGCCATATTCTTTCCAGCGGAGAAGCAGCGTATCATGCCGAGGTTCAATGACGAAATCTTCGAAAAACGGGACGATAAGTTGCACCGTTTCAACAATATTGCGGAAATTTAGTGGATGATCATCGCGTAAGTGCGCGAGGAATGGGGCAATATTGCTACCGTCTTCACGCAGTTGCTGCCTATCATTCATGGTCCACGGTCCGCGCATGTTAGAGGTAAACGATGTATTGCTGAATTGAAATACCTTACATTGTCGCAGCAAGTTCAAAATGACTCTAGCCACGTCGCTATTGTCTGCTGCAGCAATAATCCTTGACTCCTTATGACCAGTACCCAGAGATTCCCATTGTGGATCCATTGCCGCATTATGCGGTGATAAGCGATATTCTTCAGCTGCGAATATCAACGTCCCACCCGCAGCGTGCGCGAGCTTAATGTGGTAGCTATACTCGCCATCAATGTTAGACATTACTATCTCGGCATCCATTGCGGGGGTTACATTCGGTCCGTCGCTAAGGATGGTAATATCGCCACCTTGCACCCCAATATACTCCTGCAAACCGCCAAGTGAATTATTCATGGCCCAGTTCAACATGCGAAAGAATGAAATGAAATTGGACTTTCCTGCACCATTCGCGCCAATTAACACGTTTAATGGACGCAGCTCAAACCCTTCGGCACCAATATCTTTAATGGTCTTAAATCCTCGTAACTTCACACGAGTGATTTGAGTCCTATTTTGTTTATTCATCGCATAACCCCATTTCAAACTTCCCCGCTGCCTTCCATTCTCGACAGAAAGGAGTGTCATGATTATTGTTACTGGTGAAGTAGATTATGTCAAATAATGGGTGAATGGTATTCAAATATGAAATAGGGCTGATTCCCATAAGTCATCAGCCCCATCCCTTTCACGTACCAGCAGACACTACCCGCCCAATTGCACAATCTCCGCCCCGTCGAGCAGGCCGTAGTCGAAGAGGGAGAACTCTTGGCGGAGCTTGTCTTCATTCTCGAATGCTTCGGGGCCGCACCAGCGGTTGTCATCGCCATCTTTCTCGTGCAGTGGCCCCAGCGAGTTCTGGCGGCTGCTGACGACGTCAATCTGCAGGGTGTTCTCGCCCGGGTGCAGTGCCTCCGTCAACTCTAGTACATGGGGACGCCAGAGGATATTCTCCAGCTCGATGCCGTTGAGGCGAACCTTGTAGAGGATGCCCGAGGCGCGGCGCAAGCGCAGGAAGGTGCGCTGCCCTGCCTGGGGTGCGCTGGGGAAGGTGGCGCAGTAGGTCATGACTCCCGAGTAAAAGGGGTAGCCCTGCTCCAGCCAAGAACCGTTGTGTAGCACGCCGGGTTCGGCGACGATCTCGCCGGCATCAGGCGTGCGCAGGCGCACCCCGAAGTTGCCGACGAGGTAGGCCGGCTCCACCTCGGTCTGGAAGTCGTAGTCCACCGTGAAGTCAACGACGTTCTCCCCGGCGATTATCAGTGCGCCGACATCCACCTTGCCGAAATCGTGATCCCAGTGCCAGGTCGGGTTGTCAGTCGCCACTGCGGTGCCGTTCACCGTCAGCTTGCCTTTGCTGATATCCTCGATAACAATCGCCGCGCACGGCTTATCCAGTTCACTGTGGAAGCGGTAGCGCAGTGTTACCGGCCCGCCCTTGCCGTCGAAGAGACCCTTGCGGATGGCCACCCACGGCTGCCACTCCAGTGCCTCACTGGTGCCGAAGTGCGCGGCCAGTTGCTTGCGAACGCGGTGATCCATATCCTCCGCCCACCAGCTGGCACCGCCATCCAGCGAGGTAGTAATGCGGTCGAGCACCAGCACGTTCTCCTCCGAGCGGGAGAAGTTCCACGTGCCGGGTAATGGTATCGCGTGGGCAGTGGACAGATCCGGCAGCGTCGGGGTGACTTTCTCATCACCTACCGCATCTGCACCGGAGACGAGGATGATTGACCCCATCGGCGGCAGCGTGAAGCTGTAGCAGAGGTCTTTGCCTACTATATCACCGCTGACCTCCCGACGCGTGGCAGTGAGGGCGTCCCAGCTAGCCAATGGTGTCTTCATGCCATCGAGCAGAGTGAAGCGGCAATGCTGCACCTGGTCACGCGAGTTGTTGATAAAGAAGAAGAGCTGCTGCTCGCC
>JBBQQW010000111.1:0-9028 GCA_038215455.1 Armatimonadota bacterium | reverse complement strand
CACCACCCGCGCGGTGAAGGATGGCGATTACTACATCCTCAACGGCACCAAACAGTGGATCACCAACGGCGAAGTCGCCGAGATCTACACCGTCTTCGCCATCACCAACCCGGAGAAGGGCGCACGTGGTATGTCCGCTTTTATCGTGGACAAGGGCACCCCCGGCTTCACCTTCGGCAAAAAAGAAGATAAACTCGGTATCCGCGCCAGCGCCACCTGCGAGCTGGTCTTCCAGGATTGCCGCGTTCATAAGAGCCAGCTCCTCGGTCGCGAGGGCACCGGCTTCATCACCGCCATGAAGACCTTCGACCTGAGCCGCCCCGGCGTCGCCTCGCAGGCTGTGGGCATCGCAGCAGGAGCACTGGACCTCGCCGTGGAGTTCGCCAACAACCGCCGCCAGTTTGGCGTGCCGGTGAGCAGCTTCCAGGGCCTGCGCTTCTTCCTCGCCGATATGGCCATGAAGGTTGAAGCCTCCCGCGCACTGGTATACGCCACCGCCCGCCACATCGACGCCAACCCCGGCCAGCGCTACACGCTCTACAGCGCCATGAGCAAGTGCTTCGCCTCCGATATGGCCATGCAGGTGACCACCGACGCCATTCAGGTCTACGGCGGCCACGGCTACATGCGCGAATACCCCATCGAAAAATACATGCGCGACGCCAAAATCACCCAGATCTACGAAGGCACCAACCAAATCCAACGCGACGAAATAGGCCGCGCCCTGATCCAAGAACTACACAGCCGCTAAACTGCGGAATTGTGGTAATGATAATAAACCGCCCACCAGCTATTGTTGCTGATGGGCGGTTTTTGTGTTTGGGCTAGAAGAGGGGGATTTGGTGGTGAGGGTGTGGAGATGAGTAATCCTACCATCCTCCTGGTTGGTAGGATGGTAGTACTCACTCAAATTCTATATATTCTTTATCTTTTAATTCATCATATGCAGATTCTATGGTACTAATATCGAAACGTGGCTTAATTTCTTGCACCAGAGATACGACAGATTCTTTAGTAGAAAGTTCATTTCTACGTTTAGAATCACGATAAACGTAAAAAAGAGTAGAACGTAGCTCCATCTCTTTAGCGTTAAGTTTTCCGAAATCTGATATTAATCGTTGCAACTCTTGTTGCACAATTTCATCTTTCATCAGGTCAGATTTGTTCCTTATATCATCAGTACCTATAGCAGGTTTTATACTAACTCCGCTACATCCACCAATTATTGGTGTGATGGTTACTCCCTTCATATTTTCAATGAAATCCAGATCCTGAAGAACTTGAGAATCAAAAGGGCCATAAGTATATAAGCTAAAATCATATCCAAGATATTTCCCGGATACTCCCTGAAGTAAATATATGACCTTCTGAAGTGTTGTCTTGCCCAGGGCAGGACAACCTTTTTCATCAAAACGACGTACAACCTCTGGAATGACGCTAAGTCTATCCCACGGTAGGCCATTAGTATTCATCCTCTTCTCCTCCTCTCAATATAATAGCAACGATACTTGATCGCTTATCAGTTCAGACTTTAGCGATAATTCGCTTTGCTTCTTCCCGGTTTTCGAGACTAACGTATATTCGGATTTGCCCAGTTGGCTTCAGGTTCTTAACTACTAATGATTCCGTTGATAGTGGTTGCACGTTACATTTATTATTATCTTCATGTTGTATTTGAATCTCGTCCCCCCATTTGTACATCGTTGTTTTACAGCTATTATCTACATACTGCACCATCTCTCCCAATGTGTTACAGATACTATCAATTTTTGATACTTCTTCGTCGGTTGGTGACTCACTAGTCTCGTGTACACACCTAAAATGTTTTCTTTCAGAAATGATTTTGGCATGGTCACCTCCTTGCCTTTTTTCAATCTCGCCCAAAACTCTCCAGTCAGTCCATTGCAGATAGTTTTCAATATTATCTTTGCTTGTCGGTGGCGGGAATTTATCATCACCGTTTTGAGACTCCTTAAGCAATTCATTCATAACCTTCCCAATATGGTAATCATAGATTCTTCTGGTACGATGAAAATATACCTGGCTGAACATCATATACCTCGCAATGATCAAACCCTCGGCTACATGCATGCCACCTTTGTCGATAACAATAATTCCACCACCATCAGCTTCATCTATTCCTATTCCAATCGTAACAAGTAATCTGTTTATGTCATAATTACCATATGATACACCGGCATGATAAGAGTCACGCAGTAGGTAATCTGCGCGATCAGCATCAATTTGGCCACTAAGCAAGTTTCTCCATAATAATTGTCTACCGAGCTTGGGATTACCCTCAATAAAATCTGCAACATTCTCTGCTTTAATTCCATAATTATCATTTTTACGGTTATTTTCTATTACATCGTTTAATAAGTACTTGATCGCTGCAATGGAATAATCTTCATGTTTGTATGGTGACGAACCGGGTTTATTCTGCATCAACTCTTCGCCAGCATGTGAAAACGGTGAATGACCTATATCGTGAAGCAGGCATGCAATTCGTATCAGTATTCTATCTCTTTTTAGCCCCACTTCATCAAAGCCTAATTGTTTCTCCAGGACATCCTTGTATCTTTCGACGATATTATCGAACATTTTTGTCGCTACATGCATCACGCCGAGTGAATGTTCAAAACGTGTATGCATGGCACCTGGATAAACCATATCTGTCCATGAGAGTTGTTTGATCCGGCGTAGACGTTGAAATACCGGATGGTTGATAATATCACGTTCCCATGAATTAAAACTTATAAAACCATGAATCGGATCTCTAACCTCATAAGTCTTGTCCATAAAATATCCTCAATAGCAAACTCATGTTTTATTGTATTTTAGACACTTATCATCGTGCTGTCAATATCCTGAATTCGACATTTTCAATGAATTACCTTTCTACCCCACTCCCACAAACCCGATACTGATGCACATCTGTTCTGGGGCGGGAGGCCGAGGAGGGTGACGCGGCGGGAGATTTTCTGCTCGCGAAGGCGCAGGAGTCGCGCTACTTCCTCGGCGTCCCGTCCGTGAGTACGGCGTTATGGATGCAGATCATCTTGAATTGATGTCTGGAAGAGGGGTGGCATCCTTCCAGACATCTAATTCATTACCTCTATTCCGTTGGTTCCACCTTTTTCGGTGCGCGCTTGCGTGGTGCGCGTTTTGGTTTGGGGGCTTCTTCTTCAACTACTGGTGCTGGCTCTGCTACCGGGGGTGCCACCACCTCTGGCTCCAGCGTTGGCGCTGCCACTTTTTTCGGCGCGCGCTTGCGGGGGGCGCGTTTGGGCTTGGGGGTCTCCGCCACTACTACTGGCTCTGTTGACGCCTCCGGCTCGGGGATGGCGGCGAGCAGCGACTGCAGCGCGTCGGTGGCCTCTACTTGCGTTATCACTGGCAAGATCGCGTCGAGAGCGGGTAGCTCCAGCCCGGCTTCTGGCTCTTCTTTGCCACGGCGGCGCGGGGCACGGCGCTTGCGGGCCGGTGGCTCCGGTTCTACATCCACTGCAGGCGCTTCGGCTGGCTGTTCCACGGCGATCTCCACTACCTCGGCTACTTCGTCAGTTGCAGCCGTTTCCGCTGTCTCCTCACCGGTGGTGGGGCGACGGTGGCGGCGTCCGCCACGGCGGCGGCGTTTGCGCTTGGTGGCTTCGACATCGGTGGATACTTCGGCATCCTCGGGAGCGATCTCTTCGCCCTCAGGCACCTCAGTTTCCTCAATGACAGGCGCTGCTGGTGTTGCAGGCATCACCTCGGCTGTTTCGGCATCCTCGGTTTTTTTGCCATTTTTGCGGCGGCGACGCTTACGTTTGCGGGCGGAGGCGCTGATTGTCACTTCGTCTTCACTGATGTCCTCTCCTATCAGCTCTATTTCAGCAAACGGATCGGCGTCCATGTCCACTACAGTATCTTCAGCGAAGGGATCGACGAAGTTGATGATGGTTATCTCTTCTACTGGTACTTCTACCGGTGCCGGCTTGGCGAAGATGATCTCCTGCTTCTTCGGGCCTCGGGTACCACGGCGATTGCGCCCGCGCGGTGCGTCGTCCGGCTCGGAGTAAGTCTGCGCATAGCTGGGGACAAAATCCGCTTCCGGTGCGGGCACGCCTTCCGCAGTTGGTGATAACAGCAGTGCACCGTGTGGTGGCATCGGGGCGGCTTCGTCGCGCAGATAAGATGGGAGCATCGACTCCGGCACCAGTGGTGGCCGGGCGGTGGCGAGCAGGCCCTTCTCCTGGCGCACGGCGATCTTTTCGCCGGGGGGAGGTACTACCTTCGCCAGCGAGGTGCCCGCTTCGGCGACTTTCAAGCGTACTATTGTGCCCACCGGGGCTTCCAGGCCGGGCGCAATGATGAACTGGCCTTCGGCGAAGAGCAGCGTATCGGCGGACAGCTCGGGATCCGGGGTGACGATGCGCCCCTCGATGATACTCTCTTCTTCCAGCCGCGATACCGCGCCCAGTGCCTGCTCAAAGGTCAGTAGCTCCAGCGTGTAGGCGTTGGGGTGGAAATTCTCCTCGATACGCAGGTAGACCGGGTGCCCGATGTACTCTTCCAGATCGCGATGCGCCTCACCCTCGAACCCGAGGATGCTGGCGATAATGCGCGGATGCGCCTTGAGCAGGAAGGTCTCCGTCTGCGGATGTTGCGCCGCCTGTGCGGCGATCTCGCGCTGGATACGTAGTGCCATGGTGATGGTATTCTGAATACGACCAATACCGCTGCAGTAGGGGCAGGACTCCGTCAGCAAGCCCGCCAGGCTGTCGCCGGTGCGCTTGCGCGTCATCTCCACCAGCCCCAGCGGGCCGATGCTATGCACGTTGATCTTGGCGCGGTCATTGCGTAGTGCATCATCAAATGCTTTGGTCACCTGCTGGCGGTGGCGCGGGTTATCCATGTCGATAAAGTCCACGACGATGATGCCGCCCAGGTCGCGCAGGCGCAGTTGCCGGGCTACCTCCTCGGCAGCCTGCAGGTTAGTGGTGAGCACGGTCTCGTTCAGGTCTACCGAGCCGACGAAACGGCCGGTGTTGACGTCAATTGCCGTCAGTGCCTCTGCCTGATCGAAGACCAGGTGGCCACCACTGGGCAGCCACACCTTGCGGCGCAGCGCGCGTTCCACTTCCGGCTCGATGTTATATGCGTGGAAGAGCGGCGTCGGCTCCTCGTAGAGGAAGATGCGGTTCTTCATGCGCGGCATCAGCAACTCTACCATCTCGACGATATTCTCGAAGGTATCCGGGTTGTCCACTACCACGCGGTTGACGTCGCGGGTGAAGGCATCGCGGATGAGGCGGAAGATCAGCGTCAGGTCGCCGTGGATCAGCGCCGGTGCCGGGGTGCTCTTCGTCTTCTCTTCGATTTTGTTGGCCAGGTCGATGAGGAAGCTCAGGTCTTGCTTCAGCTCCTCGTCGGTGCGGTCCATAGCCTCGGTGCGCACGATAATGCTGAACTTTTCGATACGCAGGCTCTCGGCCACCGCACGCAGTCGCTGGCGTTCACGCGGTTCTTCGATCTTGCGCGAGACACCGACGTGGCCGCCGCCGTTGAGCATCAGCACCATGTAGCGTCCGGGTATGGAGAGGCGCGTGGTGACGCGTGCGCCTTTAGTCCCTACGGGGGCGCGCACTACCTGCACCAGCACGTCCTGCCCGGCGTGGAGGAGTTCATTGATGGGGGCGGTTACCCGCTGACGATGCCGCCCGCCACCGTCGTCATCATCGTCGGAGACGACGTCAGAGACGGAGAGGAAGGCGTTACGTTCGATGCCGATCTCAATAAAGGCAGCATCCATCCCCTTCAGCACTTTCGTAACGCGTCCCTTATAGATGTTTCCTACTATTTTCGGGTCACGTTCGACGTGCAGTTCCATAAGCCGGCCATTTTCCAGAATCGCCACACGGGATTCTGTTTCGCCGGAATTGACAATAATTTCTTTAGTCATTTAACAACCTGTTCGTGCAAAGTTCTAAGTTCAAAGTACCCACCCGCTACGGCAGATGCTTTCAAGTTGGAACTTTGCCTTTAATCACGACGCAGGTTCCGCGTCTTCGGCGGATTGTGCCAGCTGGATACGCGCATTTCGGTACGATGTACCTGCACGGAATCCGCAGCAGGGGTATAGGCCAGGAGTGAGAATATATCGTCCGGCCGTAAATTCCCCTGTTCGCCATTGCGTAGCGTCAGCAGAAATGGCCGGTCGCCCATTGCCGGAGTGAGGTTGATAATAAGGGGGCGGGCGTCAAAGTTCTGCGTCTTAGACTCGCGTACCCGGGTAAAGGGCAACGTGGGCTGGCGCAAAATATCAGCTACGCGCGGGAACAGCTCGCCCACCGGGGGCGCACCACTCCAGCGCAACTCATAATCACTCTCATCCAGGCGGGCAGGATTCTCATCCTCGCACCCCGGATTTGCCACCCACGCGCATGATATCTGCAGCTCGGTGGGCAACTCCTGATTAATTCTATCTCTTAATTGTGAAGGTTCGGTTAAAGAGTTCAAACTCAGCGCTATTCGTTCCGCTTCGCTACTGGCCCCCGATGGCAAAACCGGGCAGAAAATAAACCCGCGTCGCGCATCCAATTCCAGCCCCGCCGCTGCTATCGCCTCGCTCCAACAGGTGCGCACCTGGCTCTGATTCCACGCCCCCAGCGAAATATCACGATTATAACGGCAGACAATACGCTGCATCAAAACCCTTTCTATCAGCTATCATAGCAGAATTAGCAGGGCGTGACTAGATGGGGATGTTGCAGGAGTATCGTTTTTTGCGCCCGTCCCACTAGCCCAGTCGTTCACGACTGGGCGAACAGGACGGGCGCAAAATCCGATACTCCTGAGATGGGGGATGTAAGATCCTTAATATCCTGTGAATTAAAACGATAGAGGACGCCCTCTCTGCACCACTCCGGCATCAACGACGTGCTATTACCCTCTCCATTTCCTTCGCATTTAACCCAGAATAGACTAAAATTAGCACTCATCCCACCAAATTGTTATAATTAGCAGTAGTGGGCGCCATCTTGCCATTTTGTGAGGTGACGCCATTGTGTTGACTGTTTAAGGATACTGGAGAAGATATGAAAATTGTCGTGTGCATCAAACAGGTGCCGGGTACCACGAATGTCCGCATTGATCCCGAGACGAATACGTTGGTGCGGCAGGGAGTCGAGTCACAGATTAATCCCTTTGACCTCTATGCGCTGGAAGAAGCGGTGCGCGTGAAAGAGCGCATGATCGCCGCCGGGGTGGAAACCACGGTGACAGTGATCAGCATGGGGCCGCCGCAGGTGGAAGAAGCGCTGCGCGAAACTATCACGCTGGGTGCGGATGACGCCGCGCTGCTCTGCGACCGCGGTTTCGCCGGTAGCGACACCTGGGCGACAAGCTATGCGCTGGCGGCGGGCATCAAGAAAGTGGGCGCAGATCTGGTCTTCTGCGGTATGCAGGCTATCGATGGCGACACCGCGCAGACCGGCCCCGGCATCACCTGCCACGCCGATTACTCGCTGGCCACCTACGTGAGCAAAGTAGAGGAGATCGACGAGAAGCGCGCGCGCGTCTGGCGCTTGCTGGAGGAAGGCTACGAAGTAGTCGAGATCGCCCTCCCGGCGCTCTTCACCGTGGTGAAAGAGATCAACGAGCCACGCACCCCGTCATTGCGCGGCAAAATGAAGGCGAAAAGCGCGAAGATCCCCATCTGGACGGTGGAGGCGATGGGCCTGGACCTGGAGAAATGCGGCCTGAAAGGCAGCCCCACGCAGGTGGTGAAGGTCTTCTCGCCCGAGCACCGCGCCGGTGGCGCTATCCATGAAGGTGAAGCCCACGAACTGGCCGCCAAAGCGCTGGAAGTTATCCGCGAACGCTGCACCTGCTGAACTATAAATAACCTAACCCCCAGCGCCTTCCCTACAAGGGAAGGGGAGCCGATTGAAAACATAAAACGAAAAAGTATGATCATTCGATTGGACACCCCCTTCCCGCGTAGGGAAGGGGGCCGGGGGGTTAGGTAAAAGTTTAAAGATATGAGGAAAATCCCATGGCTATAAAAGTAATTACCGATTCCTGCATCGGCTGCAAAGCTTGCGTGCGCTCCTGCCCGGCGAATGCCATCAGCATGGACGAAAAGCTGGCCGTTATCGACCTGAACCTCTGCACCTATTGCGGCAGCTGCGTCAGCGCGTGCAAATTCGCCGCCATCGTCATCGAGATCGACAAGCAGGCGCAGGAAGACCTGGCCGACTATCACGGCATCTGGGTATTCGGCGAGCAGAACGACGGCGAGCTGGCCGGCGTAGTGCCGGAGCTGATCGGCGAAGGGCGCAAGCTGGCCGACGTGCGCGGCTGCGAACTGAGCGTGGTAGTGCTGGGTGAGAATCTGACGCAGCTGGGTGAGGAGCTGGCCAAATACCCGGTGGACAAAGTCTACCTGTATGACCACCACGCGCTGGCGCGTTTCCGCCCCGAGCCGTACACCCGCGTGCTGGCACAGCTGGTGCGCAAGCATAAGCCGGAAGTAGTGCTGGCGAGTGCCACCACCACCAGCAGATCATTCCTGGCCAAAGTAGCCACCGAGCTGTACACCGGCCTCACCGCCGACTGCACCGGGCTGGAGATCGCCGAGGACGGCCTGCTGCTGCAGACGCGCCCGGCCTTCGGCGGCAACATCATGGCCACCATCCAGTGCCCCTACACCCGCCCGCAGATGGCCACCGTGCGCCACAAAGTAATGCAGTCCGCAATACCCGGCGAGGTGACAACGGCGGAGATCATCAACATCACCCCGGATGATTCGCTGATGAAATCAAAAGTAGAGATAATGGAGTTCATCGCCGACGTAGAATCCAAGGTGAATATCGTCGACGCCGACGTCATCGTCTCCGGCGGGCGCGGCATGGGCGCGGCGGAGAACTTCGCCTATCTGAAGGAGCTAGCCGACCTGCTCGACGGCGCCGTAGGTGCCTCCCGCGCGGCAGTGGACAGCGGCATGATGCCCTACCCGCACCAGGTGGGCCAGACCGGCAAAACC
>JBBQQW010000110.1:0-9119 GCA_038215455.1 Armatimonadota bacterium | reverse complement strand
TGGCGCGCATGATCTTCGCTTGCGGAGCCAGCTTCGCCTGGTGCCCCATAGCTTCGCGCTGCTCGGGGGAAAGCTCCATCAGTGCATCTGGCCCGCCGATGTGTACGCGTAACAGGTTGCGCCAGTGCAGCACCAGCTCGCCTACCAGTTGCGGCACATCTTTGCCTTCGGACATAATGCGGTCGATCAGGCCAAATAGCCCGCGCGCATCCTGTTTCAGCATATAGTCGGTATATTCCAGCAGCAGCGCCAGGTCAATGCCCCCGAGGATTTCGCGCACATGCTTGGCTGTGATGTGGTTTCCCGCATACGAAGCGGCCTGGTCGAGCATACTCAGCGCGTCACGCATACCGCCATTGGCGGTACGTGCCAGCAGCGCCAGCGCTTCTTCTTCGATAGTCCAGCCTTCCTGCCCGACGATCCAGCGCATACGCTCGACAATGTCCGGCGCGGTGATACGGTGGAAGTCGAAGCGCTGGCAGCGCGAGAGGATGGTCGCGGGTAACTGATGCGGATCAGTGGTGCAGAGCACAAAGACCACGTGCGCCGGCGGCTCTTCCAGCGTTTTCAGGAAAGCGTTAAAGGAATCCTTGGTGAGCTGGTGTACCTCGTCGATGATATAGAACTTATAGCGCAACTCCACCGGCGGGTAGTTAACCTGCTCGCGCAATTGGCGGATGTCGTCGATGTTGCGGTTGGAAGCGGCATCTATCTCCACAAAGTCCATGGCGTTGCCATTGCGGATGGAGACGCACAGCGGGCAAACATCGCACGGCTCGGCGGTGGGGCCATGCACGCAGTTAAGCGCCTTCGCCAGCACGCGCGCGGTACTCGTCTTCCCGGTACCACGTGGCCCACAGAAGAGAAACGCATGCGTCACGCGCCCGCTGCTGATAGCATTGGCCAGCGTCTGCGTGATATGGTTTTGCCCCACCAGGTCATTGAAACCACGGGAGCGATATTTGCGATAAAGGGATTGATAAGCCATGAGAAGCCTCTGGCGCTATTGTACCAGAAATTGGGGTTGGAAACTAGCAGGAACATCGTAGCATGGGTGTCTCGCCCATGATAACGGGCGAATAGCGGGCGTATTTATCGAACAGAATTATGCGCCCATCAGCGTGCTTGCTTTGCTAGTCACCTCGTTTAGGGCGTGTGGCGCACGTTGGATTGGATCTGCTTTTCTCTACAATATGTTCAGTGTTTAATCAGATGAGACTAATATGCTACAATACCCACATGCTTGCTCGTCCACGACTGCTCTATATCTGCTTCGATGCTGTGCCCTCGCCCAAGGGGGCCAGTACGCATGTCAGTGCTTTTGTGCGTGTGCTGGCGGAGCATTATGACGTCACCTTGCTCAGTTTACCTCCGTTCTCTGGTTTTGAGGTAAACTTGCCAGTACACCATATCATTTTCCCCGGAAGCGAGGAGAACTACCTGGAGCGCGCGCTGGATTTTCAGGAGTTCATCTGGGATCACCTGGAGGTGGAGCGCTACGATTTTATCCACTACCGCTCCATGTGGGCTGCTCTGCCGGTGGCGGAGGAGGCGAAGCGCCACGGGACGCGCGTGGTGTGCGAGGTGAACGGGGTGGAGAGCATTGAACTAAAATACCACTACCCAGCCTTGCGTGCGCGCCCGGAGTTGATGGCGAAGCTGCGTGCGCAGGAGCAACTTGCTTTCGACAGTGCTGACCATATCATTACGCCATCGGCAGTGACGGCGAAGTATCTGGGCAAATGCAATGTGGCAACCGAGAGAATAACCGTGATACCCAACGGGGTAGACCTGGAGCTATTCCGCCCCCCTGCCGTCGATGTGGCTAATGACCCACCCACGGTGCTATATGTGGGCACCCTCACGCCCTGGCAGGGGGCGGAGTTCCTGCTGGATGCCTTCCGACGTGCGGTGGCTGTGCAGCCGTTGCGGTTGCAACTCCTCAGCCCGGAGAGCAACCGCTGGCGTGCGCCGTTGCAAAAGCGGGTGAAGCGTTATGGGGTGGGGGAGCTGGTGACATTTCTTCCTAGTATTGCACACGGCAGTGCAGGTGAGATCATCGCTGCTGTCGACATTTGCGTCGCGCCCCTCATGCCTACCGAGCGGAATACCGTGCAGGGATGCAGCCCGCTGAAGCTCTTCGAGTACATGGCCTGTGCGCGTCCCATCGTCGCCGCCGACCTGCCGGTGACGCGGGAGATATTATGCCATGAGGAGACGGCGCTGCTCTACAAACCCAATAAAACCAGCCACCTCGTTGCACCGCTGCTGCGCCTGGCGGGGGATGCCGAGTTACGCGCCCGACTTGGCGATACCGCCCGCCGAGAGGTGACGCAACGCTTCACCTGGGCGCGCGCGGGGGAGGAGCTGCTGCGTGTCTATCGCGAGAAGCTAGTCGTATAGCGCCAGCAGGCGCTCCATTTCAGCTTCCGGGGTGAAATTGGCCAGCATATGCGCGCGCGCGGCAGGGCCTACTGCCTTTGTATCGGCATCCAGCAACTCCAGGCATCCTTCCCCCAGGCGCTCAAGTTCATGCAGGCCGATTAGGTATCCGTTCTCACCATGGGTGATGATGTCGCGGATACCACCTGCCTCACTGGCGATTACCACCCGGCCACACGCCATGGCCTCCAGCACGCTGTTCGGCATACCATCCCAAAGCGAGGGCGAGAGCACCAGATCGAGCAGATTGTAGTATTTGCAGAGCAACGCGCGATCCGCGGTGTAGGGGATAACGTGGATATCCGGGCGCAGGGTAGGGTTCTCGCGCAGGAAGAGCCGCAGCAGCATCCGGTCAGCCCCGCGCATACTGCCGATCAGCAGCAGCTTTGCCGGGCGTGTAGCGTGCACTGTGCGGAAGGCGTCCAGCACGAAATGCGTGCCTTTTTTCGCGCGCAGTTCGCCGACAAAGCCGAGGAGCGCTTCGCCGTGGTAGTCGATCTCCGCCTGCAGCACCTTGTCGCGTTTTTGGGGGGTGAAAATCTCGGTATCTACTGAATTGGGGGTGAACCGCACATCATCGCGCCCCGCCAGCACCCCGGCTTTGCCCGCCAGTGCTCGCGATACCGCGCCGATGGTGGTGGCATTCTTCAGCGTCCATTCGATAAATGGTAGCTGCTGCGCATCGAACATCCCGCGGTCGATGTCATTACCACGAATACTAACGCATGATTTGATCCCCAGTAGTTTAGCATAGAAAGCCGCCAGGTAGCCCCCGAAGTAGAGATAATGCCCGTGAATGTGGGTGAATGCCACGCGCTCGTGCAGGTGGGTGATCAGGTGATCCGCCAGTTGCAGTGCCGTCGTCGCGTCATCCGGTATCGCCCCCAGGCGATGCACCACCAGCTCACCTTCGCGTGCGCTCTGCACCGCCCCCGGGGTGGTATCAGCATTTACGTGGAGCACATGCACCACAATGCCACGCCCCGCCAGCCCCCGTGCCAGCCGCGCCGCAGACACGCCCACGCCCCCCTCCTGCGGGGGGAACCTATCGGTGATGAAGAGTATACGAAGTAACGACAAAAATATTCCTTCCAATTAAACGACCAGCTACCACCTACCCTCGGCACTTCTCCAACTGCTGATAAACATAGAGGAACAGGCGGAGTAACGTGTCGCCGTCGGCCAATGTTGCACCAGTCGTGGTACTGCTGCCTCCGCGCCCCTGCCTATTGTGAATCTCCGGGGTGGTGCATACCAGCCGCACACCGTCGGCGGCCACGTGCAGGCGGGTGATTTGCAGGTTATCATGCATTCCGGGACTCAGCAGTTGGTTCAGTTGCTGCCAATTCGGGTAACGGGTGGGGGAGATGCGCAGCACCAGCGTGATATCTTCATCAATGCGCTCATTCACCTTGGTATACTTGCGTTTCCGCTTCTCTTTGCGCTTGATATTCTGCTTTATGGAGACGTTGAAACGGTTGCCATCTGCCAGTTTACCACGTGCTCCAAACCAGCTATCCGCGTATTTAAAGGTGCTGATGGGGTTCAACATGTTTCCTTTGTTCTGCTCCAGCACGACGCCGTGTATTTTGTACCCCTGGAAGTCGACGTTCAGCGTCACCGGAGTGTTGGTCTCGATATCGCGTCCCAGCACTCCGAGGAATTTTATCGGCAGTTGGATGCGCCGATCCTCGATATCCTGCTTCTTCAGCCCGCTCAATTTAATACCGACAATGATCGCCATCACCACACAAGGCAGCAGTACAATTATCCCAATCGGTGCCAGACCGGGACTGGAGTTACCGAGAATAACTAGCAATATCACCGCCGCTACAGCCCCTAATATCCACCAGATCAGTTGCTTCTGCGTCTCCGCAGCCTGTGCTTCGATGATCTTGTCCTGCCGCTCGATGTCGTGCAGATTCTTCAGGTGCTGGTCAATTGTTCCGCTAGCGTTTATACCTGTCGGCATCACGTCCCCCCCTTTGCGTGTGATAGGATGACTATCGTTATTGTAAACCTGAGCGAGGCATAAGTGCAACAGGCTGAAATAGGTATTTTCATAGGGATGAATCCTAAGGACAAAAAGGATGATAGCAATAGTCATTATTCTTCTCATCCTTTTATCCTGTGAATTCAAACGAGAGAGGATAACCTTTTCGCATCACCGAGCATGAAATTAGAATATTTCCATAAAGAGACTTCTGCCTATGTCCGATTGTACTGCGCCTGCTATTGACGATTGTATTATCTGTAGTACAATAGGTTTGTGCTCATAAATAGTTGCGATAATTTCGCTACACGAGATAAAGAGGTAACCGCATGAATAATGCCCCACGCATAATTATCCCCCTGGTAATAGTAGCGCTCATCGTCGGCATTGTTGTCTGGCGCATACGTACTGCTGACAAAGGCCCGTCCAATACCATCGAGGGCAACGGCGTGGTGGAGGCTACCGAGGTGGATGTGAGCGCACAGGTGGGCGGGAAGATCACCGCCTTGCTGGTACATGAGGGCGATAGTGTCACCGCCGGGCAGCTGATAGCCACGCTCGATGGCGGGGTGCAGGAAGGGCAAGTGCAGCAGGCGGCAGGCGCGGTGAGTGGCGCGCAGGCGAACAAGCGGCAGGCTGATATCGGCACACGGTCGGAGGAGCTTCGCCGTTTTGCCGCTACCCTGGAGGCGGCGCAGGCGGCGCAACGTACCTCCGACGCACAGGTGGAGGCAGCCACCCAGCAGCGTAACCAGGCGGAAGCGCAATTGCACCTGGTGGAAGCTGGCCCGCGTGCGGAGGATATCGCCGGATTGCGCGCACAGGTGGCGCAAGCACAGGCGGCGCTGGATAACGCCAACGATGATTTGACCCGCGTGAAGATGCTCAATGATAACGGTGCCGTCTCCGATAAAACGCTGGTGCAGGCGCAGAAGGTGGTGGAGGCGGACACGCAGCAGGTGGCGGCCGTGCAGTCGCGCCTGGACGCCGCGCTGAACGGGGCGCGCCCGGAGGAGCTGGCCGGGGCGCGCGCCGCCGTGGCCGCCGCCAGTGCGCAGGTAACCGCCGCTACCAGAGTGCGCGAGCAGGCGGCGGCGCAGGTGAAAGCCGCGCAGGCGGTGCTGGATGAAGCGCGCAACGGTACGACGCAGGAGACGAAAGACCTGGCCGATGCCCAGGTGGCGCAGGCGAAAGGTGCCTTAAAATCCGCCACCGAAGTGCAGGGGCAGACACGCATCCTCGCCCCCTGCGATGGCAGAGTGACGCTGCGCAACGTGGAGCCGGGCGAGCTGGTCACCCCCGGCCAGCCGATTATCCGCGTCGCTGACATGCAGCACGTTTGGACGCGCGTCTATGTGCCCGAGACGAAGATAGGGCAACTGAAACTGGGGCAAAAAGCGACCGTGGTGACCGATGCCTATGCAAATAAGCAATTCACCGGCACCGTGAGCGAGATAGCTGAAACGCCGGAGTTCACCCCGAAGAACGTGCAAACGAAAGAAGAACGCGTGAAGCTGGTCTTTGGGGTAAAGATCGCCTTGGAGAATCCCCTGCAGGAGTTGAAACCGGGTATGCCTGCCGACGCTAGCATCATGATTAAGGAATAACTATGTCGGAGAACTTCGCCATCACAGCCCGGGATTTGCATAAGATGTTCGGCACGCAGCTGGCCATCGATGGCGTTACCCTGGACGTGCGCCCGGGGGAGATATTCGGCCTCGTTGGCCCCGACGGCGCGGGCAAGACCACCACCATGCGCATCCTCACCGGTGTACTCGATGCCACCTCCGGCACCGCAGAGGTGGCGGGCTACGTTGTCGCCCGGCAGCCGGAGTTGATGAAGAGCCACATCGGCTACATGCCGCAACGCTTCGCCATGTACGGCGATCTGACGGTGGCGGAGAATATGCGCTTCTTTGCCGGTATTTACAAAGTAACGGGGGATGAGTTCCGTGAGCGTGAGCGGCGACTGCTGGAGTTCAGCCGCCTGGAGCCGTTCCGTGACCGGCTGGCGAGCAACCTCTCTGGCGGGATGAAGCAGAAGCTCGCGCTCGCCTGCACGCTCATCCACACCCCGCAGGTGCTCTTTCTCGATGAGCCAACCACGGGAGTTGATCCGGTGTCGCGGCGCGACTTCTGGCGCATACTGTACTCGCTGCTCAAAGATGGCGTCACCGTCTTTGTCAGTACTCCCTACATGGACGAAGCGGAGCGCTGCAACCGCGTCGCCCTCATCTCGCAGGGCAAAATAACCGTCTGCGACACCCCCGACGCGCTGAAAGCGAAGATGCGTGGTGACCTGCTGGAGGTGCTGGCAGAGCCGCTGCGCCAGGCGCATAGCGCATTGAAAGCCTGCGCTAATGTACTCGGCGTACAGATATTCGGTGACCGCCTCCACGTCTGGGTACAGGATGCTACCGCCGATGAAGCGTGCGTCCGCGCAGAGCTTTCCCGGCAAAAAGTGACAGTAACAGCCATACGGCGCATCGCTCCAAACCTGGAGGATGTATTTATTTCCCTGGCCAATCCCGTGTAGCCAGTTGGTGTGGCGCGCAGGATATGGCGGGCAACAACTTTCAGTGGTGTGGTGACTGGTATGACGATTAACTCTGATATCAGCCATTATCTCCTTGACACCGTCTCACAATTTCAGTATCATAATTACATCGTTAGCGGCGGATATCTTCCGACGCGACTGATGCCGAAGTGGCGGAATGGCAGACGCGCATGGTTCAGGTCCATGTGGGGGCAACCCCGTGAAGGTTCGACTCCTTTCTTCGGCACCATATGATATCAAGCGCCTCGGATTTATCCGGGGCGTTCTGCATTTATGACAACACCTACTGAAACAGTGAATAATCGGCGTCCTATCCTCCGCTTTATGCTGGTGGTTGCCGTGGTACTGCTTGTTTTCATTACCGGCTTCGGCACCTATATCAATATCTATGGCCGCAAAGACCAGTCTCCCCAGGCTGGTAAGGTTGATGTGGTGATAGTGCTGGGCGCGAAGGTCATGGTGGGACGCCATACCAGCATGGTAGAGCGAACCCGGCGCGGGGCAGAGTTGGTCAAAAACGGCCAGGCGGATTATCTGTTGCTCACCGGAGGGCAGGGGTCTGATGAGGATCGCTCCGAGGCGGCAGCCATGGCGGAGCTGGCCGCGGGCTTCGGTGTGCCGCGCGAGAAGCTGATCCTCGAAGATAAATCACGCAACACGCGAGAGAACGCCACCTTCTCCGCGCGTATATGCCGCGAGCGCGGCTGGCAAAAGGTGATCATCGTCAGCGACACCTTCCACCTCTGGCGCGCCCGGCGCAACTTCCAGCACGAAAACCTGACCGTCTACACCAGCCCCGCCCTGCAAAGCGACCCCAGCCGACACTGGTATGAATGTGGGCCCATGCTGCTGCGCGAGGAAGCGGCTATTCTGCGGGATATGGTAGTGCGACAGTGAGCAATGGTAATACCACCCCGCCCTTCGGGCACCCCTCCACGGAGGGGAATTGGATAGCGTAGCGACTTTGAGGATAAAATTCCCCTCCGTGGAGGGGTGGCAGGCGTAGCCTGACGGGGTGGTTCATAGCACCACCTACTGCTCCGTTACCCACACCAGCAACTCATCCTGCATTTTCTTCACCGGTGCAGATGTCCCGGCATAGCCTGATGCCATGATGACGAAAACGATGCTCTCGCCGCTTTTGGTTTTTGTCACTCCAGCGATGTTGCAGACTCCCGTCATCGTGCCGGTCTTTGCGCAGAGCACGCCCTGGGCGCAGGTGTCGGCCATGCGCTTTGCCAGTGTGCCGTCGGTGCCCGCTACCGGCAGGGCGTCACGCAGCAGTTGCTTGTTCTCGGCGGCCAGCAGGTATTCTGCTAGCCGGGTAGGGGAGAAACTGTTCTGGCGCGATAGCCCCGAGCCATCCACCCATTGCCGGGTATTATCTGCTGTTGCCGGCGGCTCTGTAGCCTCGGTTAGCAATGCCCAGCTACGGAAGCGCAGCGGTAGCTCGGTGCGGCAACGGGCGAGCATGGTGGCGCGCAGCTGTTCGGCGATGTGGTTGTCGCTCTCCTTCAGCATCGGGGTGATAATCTCGCGCAACGGCGGTGATTCATGCTTTGCGATCTCTTTCACCGGGGTGGGGTTGCTCTCGCCGCCCGCCACCACGATACCGCGTTGCTGCACCGCATACCGCAGCGCCTCCTGCGCCAGGCTACCCGGCACCGGTGTGCAGATGCGCTGATTTGCTGTTTGGCCGGCAGGCACGCTCCCGCTTACCTTTATCACATTATCAGCCACGGTCACGGATACCGCCCCCGCGCCTGTTTTTGCGTTGTTCTCGATAGTGAAAAGATACGTCATCGGCTGCAGCGTCACCTGCGCTGCCTGCTTCGCTTTGGTACCGGTGACGTTTACCAATATCACATCCCCCGCACAGCTCACCGCATCCACCGGCGCGGCGTAATACCACGGCAGGTCGTCGGCCTCCCAGCTGGGCGGGCGGGCGGGGATCTCGGCGGGGAAGAAACTGCTATCCAACAGCAGTTTGCCGGTGATGCGCTTTACCGGCAATGCGGCGACCAGGGTAATGATATCAGCAGTGTTGAGGAGCGGATCGCCGCCCCCCTGCAAGATCAGGTTGCCATCCAGCACCCCCTCCGGCGTGATGTTGCCCGCCGCCAGCAG
>JBBQQW010000109.1:0-9298 GCA_038215455.1 Armatimonadota bacterium | reverse complement strand
TGCGCCTGCTCGACTAAACGCACAAAATTGGCGAGCACGGTATTCTTTCCCACACGCTCTGCGCGGAAGACGAAGCTGCCGGTGCGGTTGAGCGTGGCTCCGATGACGGCGTCGCCGACTACCTTCTCCACGGGCATTGATTCCCCGGTGAGCATGGATTCGTCGAGCGCCGAGATACCCTCGGTGATGGTGCCATCCACCGGTACCTTCTCGCCGGGGCGTACCTGCACCAGGTCGCCGGGCACTACTTCGGCTATTGGGATGTCGATGAACTCGCCGTCGCGCTGCACCCTGGCAGTTCGTGCCCCCAGGTCCATCAGCTTGCGGATAGCATCCGAGGCACTGCCGCGCGCGCGCGCCTCCAGGTAACGTCCGACGAGGATGAGAGCGATGATAGTGGAAGACGCCTCGAAGTAGAGATTATGTAGTAGGTGGGAGCTGTTTGTCTGGGTAACCACCATAAACGCGCTGTAGAACCACGCCGCCGAGGTGCCCAGCGCAATGAGGGTATTCATATCGGAATTGAAATGCCGTAGCAGCGTCCACGCCCCGCGGTAGAAGCGCATTCCCGGGCCAAACTGCACGATGCCGGAAGCGAAAAGCAGAAACCAGGCCGTGGGCTGCGCCGGCAGATAGGCGAGGCCGAAGGTATCCAGGTGGCTGATGAGCATCACCAGCGCCCCCAGGATTACGGAGATCCACAGGTCAAAGCGGAGTACCGCCAGTTCCAGCGCCGCCTTCTCCTGCTGCACTTCCATGACGTCGCGGCTATCATCGGCAGCGATCTCCAATATATCAAAGCCGACGTCGCGCACCGCATCGGCGAGCTTATTCTCGTCAGTCGTGGTGGGGTCGAATTCGACGGTGGCGATGTTAGTCGCCAGGTTCACCGCCACCTCGGTGACCCCCGCCTCCTGTCCCAGCCGCCGTTCCACCGAAGCCGAACAACTGGCGCAATGCATGCCTGTTATGGGTAGTTTTATTCGCATAATGGTTACCTAACCCCCATCCCCCTTCCCGGCGCGGGAAGGGGGTGTCCAAACGAATGATGGTGCCTTTTTGGATATTCTCTTTCAATCGGCACCCCTTCCCGCGCCGGGAAGGGGATGGGGGTTAGGTGTTCCGCTTCTGCACCATATCCCCGAAATTCCGCAAAATCTGCAGCCCCATCGCGCCGGATTTCTCCGGGTGAAACTGGCAGGCGAAGAGGTTGCCACGCGCCACCGAGGAGCAGAAGCGGAAGCCACCGTACTCGGTGGTGGTGGCGATGATGCTGGTATCTGCGGGGGCCACGTAGTAGCTGTGGACGAAGTAGACGTGCTCGTTCTCCGGTATGCCGGCCAGCACGGGCGTCGGCTGCGCCATTTCCAGTCCGTTCCAGCCCATGTGCGGTATCTTCACTCCGTCGGGAGCACCGTCAGGGAAGAAGCGCACCACACGCCCGGGCAACACGCCCAACCCGCGCACCGGCCCGAACTCCTCGCTCTCCTCGAAGAGCAGCTGCAGCCCCAGGCAGATGCCCAGGAACGGCTTGTCGGCAGCGATGACGGCGGGGATCACCTCATCCATATGGGCGGCGCGCAGGTGCTCCATGCACTGGCCAAATGCCCCCACGCCGGGCAGCACCACTGCATCGGCGCGTTCCACCACGCGTGGATCAGCGGTGACCTCGGCAATAACGCCGACCTTCTCAAACCCCTTCACCACCGAGCGCAAATTCCCCATGCCATAATCAATAACCGCAATCATCAGCTCACTCTCCTGCTGATTATCTTGCCGGGTATGGGGGAGGATGTCAAGGATAGTTTGACCACATCTCCCTTACAAGTTAAAATATCAGCAGTGCCCTCGTAGCTCAGTAGGATAGAGCGATTCCCTCCTAAGGAATAGGTCGCCCGTTCGATTCGGGCCGAGGGCACCATTTTTTAGTTTCTTCTTTTTCCAGCAGGACTTTTGCCCAGCCACACAGTATCTTAACAATAATGCCCCTATCCTTCGGGGTGGGGAGTAGAAGCTGGAAGGCAATAAAATGCTAAATCAGCCTTGGAATTTGGAATTTGGAACTTGGAACTTTTTTCGTAAAGGAGAGGCCCATGTCAGTTACTCAGCTATCCGTTTTTCTCGACAATTCAGCCGGTCGTCTGGCAGAGGTTACCCGTATCCTGGGGGATAACAACATCAATCTGCGCGGCTTCAGCGTGGCAGACACCGCCGAATTCGGCATCCTGCGCCTGCTGGTCAGCGATGAGGTGAAGGCGGTGACGGCATTGCGTGCGGAGAAATTCACCGTACACGAGAGCCCCGTCATCCTCGCCTGTGTCCCCGATGTCCCCGGCGGTCTGGCCAGCGCCCTGGCGGGCTTTGCGCGACGTGGGCTAAATGTTGAATACGCCTACGCGGTGGTAAATTCCTTGATCGTCTTCGGCGTAGAAGATATAACTACGGGTGAAGCAATCCTCACTGAAGAGGGAATCTCACTGCTCACTCCGGGCGAATTGACGGGGCTATAACCAATGAATATGAATATGGTAAGTATCATTGTCGTCGTAATCTATTTGTTGATTATGGTGGGGATTGGATACTGGAGTATGAAGCGCACCAAGGATGTCGGTGACTTCTTTCTGGGTGGGCGCACACTGGGGCCATGGATGAGCGCTTTCGCCTTTGGAACAACATATTTCTCCGCAGTGCTTTTTATCGGGTACGCTGGTAAGCTGGGCTGGGGATTCGGCATTCATACTATGTGGATAGTGATAGGGAACACCCTGATCGGTACCATACTATCATGGCGGATACTGGCGGGACGCACACGTGATATGACCGTGCGCTTGAATGCCATCACCATGCCTGAGTTTTTAGCCACGCGCTTTGATAGTAAAGGTCTGCAGGTTGTCTCTGCAGTGGCGATGTTCCTCTTCCTGGTTCCCTATTCTGCTTCTGTTTATATGGGCCTGAGTTATTTGTTTGAAAAAGCACTTGGTATGCCATATGGAACGGCCCTTATTTTCCTGGCAGTCATCACCGGTGTTTACCTCGTTATGGGTGGATATTTTGCGGTGGCAATCAGCGATTTCATCCGCGGTATCGTTGAATTCGTCGGCGTTTTGTTGATGCTCTTCATTCTGGTGCAGTTCAAGGGTGGCTTTGGTGTTACTTCGGCACAATTGATGAGCTCAACGCAGACAAAACCCGGGATACTTGATATGGCACCAGGATTGTTAGCACCAGCAAAACTGGGAGCGCCGCAGATGATTCTGGATATTCCCTGGGTGAATATTCATATCGCACTAACAACACCATCATTTCTGCAGTTTGCTGTACCGGGCTTCGTGATTCTCATCAGCCTGGTATTGATTACCAGTTTTGGCCCATGGTCGTTACCCCAGATGGTGCAGAAATTCTATTCGATTCGCAGCAAAGCAGATGTCACCCGAGCGATGACAATTGCTGGGGTTTTCTCGCTCTTTATGGCTGGCGGTGCGTATTACATTGGAGCGTTGACGCATTTGTATTACAAAACCGGACTTCCATTAGCTATTATGGAAAAAGGGAAGCCCAACCTCGACCTTCTGATGCCGGTCTTCATTATGGAGCATGTTCCTTATTGGCTGGTGCTGGTTATTCTGCTACTCATATTCTCTGCCTCAATGTCGAGCCTGTCGTCTTTGGTGCTGGTCTCCAGTTCCGCGATTGCGATTGATGTATACGGTGCATTTGTGGATCGACATAAAAACCCGAAAACCACGATGTTTCTGATGCGTATGCTTTGTGCTGTCTTCGTCGCTCTTTCACTTTGGATAGCCATGAGTAAGATCGATGTGATAGTAAACCTGATGGTTATGTCGTGGGGATCATTAGCGGGCGTCTTCATGGCACCTTATATTTATGGCCTTTTCTGGAAGGGCACAACCAAGGCGGGCGTCTATGCCGGTATAATTACCGGTCTACTCTCCACGTTTATCCTTTTCTGGGCCTGGGGTTCACCGGGTGTACCATTGGCAGGCGCTATCACGATGTTCCTGCCGATGATAGTAGTACCGGTGGTTAGCTGGATGACAAAGCCACCTTCAAAAGAGATCATCGCGCTGGCTTTTGGTGAAGAATTGGCGAAAGAACCTGAATGGAAGGCAGATGCAACAATATGAACGGCAAGCATAAGATTTGGGACCCGAAGTGGGAATGCGCTACCCGGGATGAGATAGAGCGCGAGCAGCTGGCGCGGCTGCAGGAAACGGTGGCTAATTCCTACGCCAAGGTACCGTATTACCGCGCGAAGATAGCTGCGGCGGGGATAAAGCCGTCGGATATCCGCACGCTGGAGGATGTGCGGCTGCTGCCGTTTACCACCAAAGCGGATTTTCATGACAACTATCCGTTTGGCCTCTTTGCAGTACCACCGAAGGAACTGACGCGTATCCACAGCAGCAGCGGCACCACGGGCAAGCCTACCGTGGTAGGGTATACGAAGAACGACCTGAACACCTGGGTAGACCTGGTGGCGCGCATGGTATCGCAGGCAGGGGTGACCGAGGAGGATATCGCGCAGATCTCCTTCGGCTATGGCATGTTCACCGGTGGCTTCGGCCTGCACTACGGCCTGGAGCGCGCCGGTGCCACCGTGGTGCCGGTTTCCAGCGGCAATACTGAGCGACAACTGATGTACATGACGGACTTCCAGTCTACTGCTCTGATCTCCACCCCCTCGTATGCGGCGCATCTGGCGGAGGAAGCCAGCACCCGCGGGCTGAAACTGGGTGAGGACATCGTCCTGAAGTGGGGTCTCTTCGGCGCGGAGCCATGGACAGAGGGGATGCGCACGCGTATCCAGGAGAGCTTCGGCTTGTCTGCTACCGACAACTATGGCATGAGCGAACTGGGCGGCCCGGGCTTCTGTGGTGAATGTGTTATCGCCAAAGATGGCATGCACATCGCCGAGGACAAATATATCTGGGAGATCATCGACCCCATCACCTGCGAGCCGGTACCCGAGGGCGAGATCGGCGAGCTGGTGGTCACTCCACTGTGGAAGGAAGCCTTGCCGGTGATACGTTACCGCACACGCGACCTGACATCGGTCACCACACAGGTGTGCCAGTGCGGGCGTACCAGTGCACGCATGAGCCGCGTAAAGGGGCGCACCGATGATATGCTCATCATCCGTGGTGTCAACGTCTTCCCCACACAGGTGGAGCATGTGCTGATGGAGACCGACGGCACCAGCCCGCATTACCTGCTGGTGATCACCCGCGAAGGCTCGTTGGATACGCTGGAAGTATGGGTAGAGGTATCTGAGAAGCTCTTCGGGGAAGGAATGAGCAGTATGGGCAAAATGACGGAGTTGCAGCAACTACTCTCCAAAAAGATACACAATACCCTCGGCATTTCTGTGCGGGTAAAGCTGGTGGAGCCACAGACATTGGAACGCAGTATGGGTAAAGCAAAACGGGTGCTGGATAAACGTAATATTGAGTAAAAACTTTGTATATACACCCAAAGTAATGGTGGGGTCAAAGCAGAATAGGCCAGTTGCTAGCAGATTACGTCCCGACATGATCTTATCAGGGGTTGTTATCCTTGCCGCACTGGCTTTGATCCCGTTCGTTGTCGTTCCAGCAGTAAATGGGGCGGATTCTGGCACTACCACCTCCCTGGCGATCACTATCACCATATTCTTTTGTGCTGCCCTCTGGTATTCCATGCAGTATATGCTGCTGGCGATGCTGAAGCGCGCAGTGAAGACTGAATGGGAGAAGCTGGAGATATCATTGGAGCGTCGCCGCGCCTTTGCCACCACCCTGGCCCGGGAGTGGAACAGCGTTTTGCCCGCCTGTGCCGCGATGGTGGGCGACATCCCCGAAATCGCTGCCCATGCGACGCATGCAGCAACGAAGGCGGAGAAACTAACCAATGAAGCCATCCTGGGTGATAAACTCAGACCCTTCATCAAGCAATTGGCTGCACTTCCCGAGGCCAATGAATGTAGCCCGAAGATGTTGAACGTTATCCCTTCAATACGGAACATTCACGATATTGGGCGCGAGATATATCTACAACAGACCTCCTATGATAGCACTGCGACCATCTTCAACAATGCCATCCGTGGCACCCGCTGGTCAGCATTACCGTTTATCATGGCGATAATGGAAGAAGAAATGGCGGGGGAGCTGGTGTAGGTTTTTCATCTTTTTATCCCGAAGGGATCGAAGCTGTTAGCCGGGGGTGTAGCGTAGCGGAACCCCCGGTATCATTAGCCCAACGCCCGGGGTCTGATTCAATACACGCTGATACGGTTAATAACCATTCAATCGGAATAATATCATATCCACGGATTAAATCCGGGGTACGCTTGCATCTTTTTATAAGGCACAATCACCTGTTTGCATATTCTCCATCTAGCGGTATAATGTCGGTATGGATCTCTTTGATGATGGTATTGATGCAGGCTTCGCCCCTAATGCGCCGTTGGCGGCTCGTATGCGGCCCCGCACCCTTGATGAAGTAGTGGGGCAGGAGGAAGTGCTGGGGCCGGGTACGCCACTGCGTCGTGCCATTGAAGCGGACGAGCTGACATCGCTCATCCTCTGGGGGCCGCCGGGGTGTGGCAAGACTACCCTCGCGGGCATCATCGCCCAGCACACGCAGGCGCATTTCGAGCCGTTCTCGGCAGTCACCAGTGGTGTGCCGGAGTTGCGCAAGCAGATTGCCGCCGCGCGCGAGCGACGCAAGCTCTTCCACAAGCGCACCATTCTCTTCGTCGATGAAATCCACCGCTTCAATAAAGCGCAACAGGACGCCTTCCTGCCGGTAGTGGAGGACGGCACCATCATCCTGGTGGGGGCCACCACCGAGAACCCGTACTTCGAGATCAACGCCCCGCTCATCTCTCGCTCACGCCTGGTGGTGCTGCAATCGCTCAGCGAGGACGCCATCGCGCAGGTGCTCAATAGTGCCTTGGCGGATGTGGAGCGCGGGCTGGGGCAGTTCAAGCTGACGTTGGATGACGACGCCCGGGCGCATATTATCCGCATTGCCGACGGTGACGCCCGCACTGCTTTGACCGCATTGGCAGAGGCGGCGAAGATCGCGGGGCGCAATGCCGCAATTACCCTGGAGATGGCCGAGGAGGGGATGCAGCGACGTGCCCTGCGCTACGACAAAGATGGCGACCAGCATTACGACATCATCAGCGCTTTCATCAAGTCGATGCGCGGCAGCGACCCGGACGCTGCGCTCTACTGGATGGCGCGTATGATCGAGGCAGGCGAGGATCCGCGCTTTATCGCCCGGCGCATTGTGGTACATGCCAGCGAAGACGTGGGCAATGCCGATCCATTAGCATTATTAGTAGCCACTGCTGCAGCACAAGCGGTGGAGTTCGTCGGCCTGCCCGAGGCGCGTATAAATCTGGCGCAAGCGGTGGAGTACATCGCCTGCGCCCCCAAAAGCAACGCCACCGTGGTAGCCATCGACCGCGCCCAGGCCGACGTGCGCAGCGGCAAACTCGCCCCCGTCCCCATCCACCTGCGCGACGCCAGCTACAAAGGTGCCAAGAAACTCGGCCACGGCCAGGGCTACGACTACCCCCACAGCCACCCAAGCCACTATGTAGAGCAGGAGTACCTCCCCGAAGGCACCAAGTCACAACCCTACTACGAGCCGAGCGACCAGGGCTACGAAAAGAAGATCCGTGAGCGGTTGAAGGGTTGGAAGGGAGAGAATGGATGACGAAATATTAACCACGAAAGGCACGAAAAGCACGAAAAGGGGCGCATATTCCATGCCATTCATTGTTACAAAATCATTCGTTTTATTGTAGCTTTGGGATAACTGCAGAAGTTCACAAGTAGACCTACCCGAATTCCAGTTGCTTTGAGGTAATTTAATAATTGAGCTTCATGTTCCTGTGCTAATGATTTTAGGGCTTTCAGTTCAATGATGATTTTACCATAGCAGACAAAATCCGGTTTATAAACTTGCCGTAATGAGGCACCCTTGTATAGAAGTACCAATTCCTTCTGTGCGGTGAAGGGTATGTTACGCAAGGAAAATTCATGTTCCAGACACTCCTGATAGACTGCCTCTAAAAATCCAGCGCCCATCTCTCGATATACAGCGAAGATTGCCCCCTGAATCTCGTAACATTCATCACGATAGAGCACATTTTCGTGCTTTTCGTGCTTTTCGTGGTTAAATCTACTCTCCATCCTCATCCTTCTCATCATTAGGCGCATTATCAAAGGGATCGGCATTCAAATAAGCTTCGGCTTCTGGCTGGCTGACGATTTCTACGTGCTCGTCGAGGAAGGTAATCACCAGGTGCGACATGTGGCGGTAGTCCGGGCGTTCATCACGCTCGTCGAAGGTGAGGGGGGCCTTCGATGGTTTGCCGATATGGGCGATCCAGCGGTGATCCATCACGGGGTTGAAGCCGTAGTCGATTGTGCCCGCGGGGGTGTTGGCGGTGGGGCATTTGAAATCTTTGGGGGTATAGCCTTTCAGCCCCGCGCTCCAGTCGGCAGCCTCGGGGAGCAGGCCATCTTTATCGTAGATTTCAGTGACGAGATCGTGAACGATCTTCTTCTGTTTCTCCACGCAGATGCTGGCGGGCCGTGCCTGGCTGGCGTTGTACACCGCCGGGGAGATTACCAGCGAAAGCATGAAAAGCAGGTAACCGAGCGTCACCAGCTCCAGCCAACCGAAGTTCAGCCTTCTCTGCTCACGCTTTTCCTTTGGTTTGTCGGGGGTATTTTCTTCTGTCATATCATCCCACTTGTCTTAGAACCATGATTCGCATGATTAAAGGATTATTGCTATGTTATTTGTCATCACTGTTGGATAGCCGCAGTTGTAATGTTTTTTTTCTACATTCAATTATATGCTATCCAACAGCAGCGGCATTATCCCCAAGCAAATCCTCTAATCGTGCGAATCATGGTTCTAAGACAAACCTTATCCTCTACTCTTTCCCCTTCCCCCCCGAAATATCCTTCCAATTGTACTTTTTCCACAGCCACCAGATTAGTAGCAACGGTAGCAGCCACACGGGAGACCAGATGAGCAGTACCAGCAGCACAGTACCCAGGCTGATGGCGAATATTTGCAGGCCGTGCAACGCCTTCATGGCAGTGGCGCCGATTGTCGCGGGCGGTTCTGCGCTTTCCGGGGTGAAGAAACTCACGGTGACGGTCGCCAGAGTCACGCGCATTTTGGTGCGCAGTTCCTCTATTTTGGCGGCAATCTCCTCGCGTTCCAGTTGGCGGCGTTGGTTCTCGATGGCCAGTTGGTCTCCCGATTTAGT
>JBBQQW010000108.1:0-9449 GCA_038215455.1 Armatimonadota bacterium | reverse complement strand
GGCAGTGTCCGCCGTAGGCGCTGACCCCAAGGACGGCCTTTTCTTCCTGGTGGCCACGCTGCAACAAGGTCCGGCACCAGAGATTACAGTAGTCGGCACTGGCCTGGATGCCAAGGTCACCGTCGGTGGACGAGTAGTCTCCTTCGACGGCACAAAGATCGTCATCGCCGACAAATAGTCGCTGGTGACTACTTGGAGATATGAACAGAAACGGCTGCGCCGCACTATTAATAATTAAATAGTGCGGCGTTGCCGTTTCTGTTCTTCTGTACTTTTACCATTAATTCTAACCCGGCCAAGTCGGCATTTGATATTTATGAGGAGGTGGTGCTTCCGCACTCCAGCTGATGCAGCTCGAAACATTTGCGGAAGTGGTATCCGTAGGCGCAGAGAATCATTGCCTGCGAGAGTTGACGGGGACAATGAAAAAGCGACCAGAAGAGCAGGCGCCAGTAGTAGCTGCGCTCTTTTTCGATTAATCCCAACGCCCAGGTGGTCTTCCATGCGGTGAGTAAAATACTGAATTTAAAGACACTGCGCTGCCGATGCCGGGGGGAATACTCACGCAGAAAATGTTTCAACCGTTCGTAGTAGGCGTTGGGCGAGTAGATGGACTCGATAATATGCTGATAGCCGCAGATGAGCGTATCCAAGGCCATGGTAGGCGCGAAGTTCAGCGTATAGTCGGTGTTGTCACCACTGGTTTCCCCCACCAGCCGGTGCTGCTGTTGTAGCCGCTGAAAGAGGCGCGTGCCGGGCATGGCGTTGAGCAGGCCGACCATGGCGGTGACGATGCCGCTCTCCTGGATGAATTTGATAAGCTGCTCGAAGATGGCCACCGGGTCATTATCGAAGCCGACGATGAACCCCGCCTGCACCTGCAGCCCGGCGCGGTGAATAGTATGGATACTCGCCAGCAGGTCGCGCCCTTTATTGGGGGTCTTGTTGCACTCGGTGAGGCTCGCCGCATTGGGTGATTCGATGCCGATAAATACCGTGGAGAAGCGCGCGTCGGACATAAGCGTCAGCAATTCTGGATCATCTGCGAGATTCAACGACGCCTGCGTGTTGAAGGTAAAGGGATATCTATGCTCTTTCATCCAGCCGATAATGGCCGGGAGTATCTCATGCTTCACCTGCGCGAGCGGGCCGATGAAATTATCATCGACAAAGAAGACGTTGCCGCGCCACCCGTGGGAGTACAGGCTCTCCAGCTCCGTCAGCACCTGCGCGGCATTTTTCATCCGTGGAGTACGCCCGAAGAGCGAGGTGATATTGCAGAACTCGCAATCAAACGGGCAGCCACGCGTCATCTGCACGTTCATGGAGGTGTAATGCCGGGGATTGATGAGTTCCCAGCGTGGGATCGGCGTAGTACTCAGGTCAGCGCGTTCGGTGGAGCTGTAGCAATGCTGGGCGCTCCCCTGCGCATAATCCTGCAGGAACTGCGGCAAAGTCACCTCCGCCTCGTTGAGGATGAGGTGGTCGACATCAGCGAAGTCATCGGGGACCGAGGTGAATAATGGCCCACCGGCAATGATAGTTTTCCCGGCAGCTTTTGCCCGGCTGATCACCAGGTGGACCGACTGCGTCTGGATCGACATGGCGCTGATGAGCACGACATCCGCCCACTGCAGGTCTTGCTCGCGCAGCGGCTGCACATTCATGTCGATAAGGCGCGGCTCCCAATCGGCGGGCAACATCGCGGCCACTGTCAATAAACCCAGTGGTGGATAAACCGCCTGCTTCGCGACGAACTTCAAGGCATGCTTAAAGCTCCAAAATGTTTCTGGATATTCCGGATAAACCAACAAGGCGTTCATCATAGCCCCCTCGCCTGCGCCAACACTAACCTGTGCTTGCATTCAATCACCAATTATTAGTATACACACATCTCACGCTAAGAGAAGGCTATTGCTACGACAATGTAGAGCAGTTGAGGTAATTGCAAAACCCAATACTTTTGAGGTTATTCGCCCTGAAAGGGCATGTGATGCTAGCCACGGGGTGCCCCCGTGGTTATGGTGCCTTCTCTGCTGACCTCTTTTTACACCCCCACATCCACGGGCGTTAGCCTTAGTCTACCTAACCCCCAGCCCCCTTCCCGGTGCCATTCGACAAGCTCATGATCTATGACTGGAAGGGGGTGTCCAATCGAATGAGTAGGATTTTTCGTACCTGATTTTTTAGGGGCTACTACATTCCTTGTGGGTCAGTCTCTTCTTAATTATTTTCTGAAAAACTTATAGAGAATAAAGCACGTTTTTAATGCCGTGTGGTGCAGAGAGGTCATCCGCTATCGTTGTAATTCACAGGATATAAGGATAATAAAGGATTATGAGGATAAGACAGGCAGGGAAGTGTTATCCGATAAAGATTATTCTACCTGTTATCCTGGCTATCCTGACTATCCTTATATCCTGTGAATTAAAGCGTTAAGGCAGGATGCCGTAACACGATCTATTGCAAGAAAGATAATTACTTGGGGGTTGCGGGCGAAGTCCGCGTTGGGTAAAACCAATGTGGCAAAGGGTGCCGAATCTTTTCCCCTACGGAATCACTGACATATTCCCCTTCACCGTTTAGATAAAAGGCGATCAGCGCCGATGGATGCGCGTACGGAATGTGGCCGGGGTGGTGCCGACGGCGGTTTTGAAGGAGGTGTACAGACTATTGATACTGCGGAATCCGGCCTTTGTGGCAACGGCGGGGATGGGCAAAGAGCCATCAGCGAGGAGTTTCTTCGCCAGTTCCACATGGGCATGAATGATCCCCTCCAGCAGCGTGCGCCCGAGCACCCGGCGAAAACGCGCCTCCAGCACCCGCCGTGAGAGGGGGATTTCCATCAATACATCGTCCACCCGGATAGGCTTATCGGCATTCGCATAGATAAAACGGAGCGCATTGGCAACATCTGGATCACTCACTGCCAAGGTATCGGTGGAGGCGCGTGCGACTATCCCCATGGGGGCCAGGTCGATCGATGTTGTCGGAGCGGCTTCACCGTTCAGCATTCGGTCCAGCAAGCGGGAAGCTTCATAGCCGACACTCTCTCCGCTTAAGCGCACACTGCTTAGTGGTGGCACCGCCATCAGACATTCCAGATCATCATCATCCACACCCATGATAGCCACTTCGCGCGGTACACGGATATGCCGATGCAGGCATACCTCTGCCAGGTAGCGGGCCTCGCCATCAGATGCGGTGAGAATACCCACCGGCTTGGGCAGCTCACGCAGCCAGGCATAGACTATCTCTTCATCTGCTTGCCACAATGATACCTCGTTAGTAACCGGGATACGCTCATGGGGAGCATGAAAAACTGCACAATTGCTTCCATTTTCCGCCAGCGTATGGATAAAACTCTCGCGTCGATGCTCAGCAAACGCTCTTTCGCCTGTGCCATAGAAAGCACAGTTACGAAAACCGAGGTTGATATAATATTCTGCGGCCAACTGCCCCACCCGCTTATCGTCTGTTACCACACGCGGAATAAGCAACTCCGGGCAGCGTGCCGAGGTGTTCACCGCGGGAATATGCAGCGCGGCAATCGCACGCAGTATATTTGCCCCACCATAATGGCAGATGATGCCATCAGTATGCCAATCCCGCAAGACATGCACTCTATTAATATCTACATCAATACGCCGTAGCTCCCAATCTCGCTTCGTGCAGAAGTACTGATGGATGCCACGTAATATCTGCCGTGAATAACTGTAAGTGGAAGTGACCAGCACAGCAATATGTCGTATCTTCTCCATTGCACACCTCACCGGTAGTATAGCCATTTCAGCATTATCACGCAATACATGAGAAGATTTGCGCATATCAGGAATAATTTAACTTAAAATATGACTCATCCATGCTACACTTAATCAAGTCAAATCTATAGGAGGATTTTTAATGAACACATGTTCTAATAAGCGAGGTTTTACCCTCATCGAACTACTTGTCGTCATCGCTATCATAGCGATACTGGCGGCAATTCTCTTTCCCGTTTTCTCGAAAGCACGAGAAAAAGCACGGCAGACGCAGTGTACGAACAATCAACGACAGATTGCTATCGCTATCTCCATGTACACCCAGGAGCATGACGAGACACTCCCGGATGCAGGTACTATCTGGTCTGACATCAAACTGTCGGCACTGCCAGGTGGCGCAACGGCATTACTTCAGGGCACCACATCAGTAACCAAATGCCCCAATAGTGCCTCCAGACCCAACGGCTACGGGTACAACATCAACCTCGACGGACTCAACCTCGGCAGTAGTAAGACCCGGACGAATACAGACGTAACGTCCATACCGATGATCTGTGACTCTTCTTCAACCAGCAACATCATGATGTGGACTGGAGATGTAGACGGCTCCAGACACGCCAGCAATTTCATCTCTGTTTATCTGGATGGCCACACCAACATGACACTCGGGACGCCAGCTTCCATCACAACTTGGAATAACGCCGCCGGCCAACTAGCATTATCAACGACAGCGCCAACATTGTTGACTGATGGTACGGCCTCCGTCGGCACTAATGGAACACTTGCTTACAAAACTCCGACCGGGGCTGCTGGATCCTGGATCATCAATAAAGATGGCGTTGCAGCAACAGCCGCTAATGTCAGTGGTATCCCCACCGGGAATACTCCCCTGGCAAACCTGACCTTCCTTACTACGGGAACCTACACCGTGACGTCCGGTGGCAAAACCATGACGATTACCGTGCTCAATCTCACCCTGTCCGGTACCGGTAACGCCACTGCAGGTTCACCTTATGCGTTAACACTCATGAATGGTGCTACTCCGGTAGATACCAACGTGACTTGGGCATGTGACCTGGTAACAGGTGTTACTCTGCCCGGAGCGAATTCACCTTTCAATATTACCTTACCCTCCGCTGGCTCATATCTAGTAACCGCCACATCCGGCAGTGTATCGACTTCCTACACGGTAACCGTTGACGCAAATCCCTGCGTATTCACCCGGGTAGCAGCCCCTGCCATGGTGCCACTGAGTACCGATGCATCGATCACGGACTGGATTGTCCCGAGTAATGATACTACCGTCTATCGCAAAAATATCGCCACACCGTTGATTACTTCCTTCGCAACGAATATGATTAACTATGCAGCAGGAAGTCCTACTTTCAGTTTCACCATTGCAGATACATTTGCCCCCGGCCCTAGTAGTAATCAAACATCATATAACAAATATCACTGGACTGATAATGATGCTGCTGCACCATTCATCTATACTGTGACAGCAGATACCACCCAGCGTACTTTCTCCATGTACTGCGGCACCTCAAATCGGCTGGCCACTATGGATGCCCGCTGGACAGGCACTGGCGGTGATGCACCTACTGCACTTGCTACTTACTCCTTCACCGCTTCTGACAGTGGCATTTTGAAATTTGTTTACCAGGTGCCAGCAGCACAGGCTGCAACCTACAATAAATTAAAAGTGAAGGTGACCATGGGAGCCAGAACTAATCCCTCCTATCCACAGTTCACCTTCCGCGGTGCAACCCTGCAGTAATCAGGGATGCAGATGTACAAAAAAACTCGCTCTGGGAGTTATCCCGGAGCGAGCAGCAGTATCGTTTTTAGTGATAAGTCGTTCTCTCTCGCCTGGCCGTGAACGACCAGGCGAGAGGGCTACGCCGATCGTCCTTCGGACGGGACGGTTGAGACAAGGCGTACCCGCCCGAAGGGTGATCGGCGAAGCCTACCAGCCCAGTCCTTCAGGACTGGGCGAAACGGACGGAAGCAAAAAACCGATACTCCTGCCGGAGCGAGTTTTTTTGCAATACCTACTTGCTACACACGGTAACTCTCTTGCGCGCCAAATCCTTCCAGCGAAACAACACCGTCTGCAGTGATGGTGACGATACCGAATGCGTTGCTGTCTCCGGTAACCATGGCACTGAGCGTGATGTAGCTGATGCCATTGATGCGGGTGAAAGCGCCTGGGTGATAATGCCCCTGGATGACTGCCCGCACGTTACCCGCGCACTCCAATACCTGGCGCACGGCATCGGCATTGCGCACGCTGTGCGCGTCCAGTGCTCCGTCCCCCTGCCTGCGCTCGAGATTCTCATGGATTAATACGATGGCGGGGTCGCGCTGGTGCAACGCCAGATCATGCGCCAGCCATTGCAGCTGCACCGGCGACACCCAGGCGTGATCCCAGGCGAAATCTCCCCGCGCGAAATCGGGACCGTCCTCATGACAGTTGCCGTCCAGCACAACGAAGTGCACACCACCAGCTTCGAAAGAATAGTACGATGCAGGCGGATTCACCCCGGCTGCCTGCAAGAATTCCGCCTTGGTGAAGCGTGCGAGATCGTGATTCCCCAGCACCAGATGACGCTCACCGGAGAAAGTGGCAAAAACCCCCATCATCGTGCAAATATTGCCGATCTCCCCGGCGCGGTCAGCGGCAGAATCGATCAAATCACCCAGGCAGATCGCCAGTGACAGCCCACGCTCATTAAATTTCTGCAGGCACGCGCGTAGTTTCACCGCCGAAGCCCGGCATTGCCGATCCATATACACCCGATCCGCGTAGTGCGGATCAGCGAAAACTCCGAAAGAAAATGATGAAAACATAAACGCATTATAAATGAATGTCGCAACTATTGACAGAGGGAAAACTAGGAACCAGAAACTAGAAACCAGCAACCCTACCCCTCGCACCACCCCAACACCTCATTAAAATGCCGCTCCTCCAGCGCGCCGAATAGTTTATGCTTGGTGAGTTTGGCGCGAACTAGTGCCGGGCTGGAGAGGCCACAAAGGAAGCGGGCGCGTTGGCGCGGGTGTTGCAGCGCGTGTGGGTTATCTGCGATGAGGCTGTGCAGGTCGTCCACGCTGATATTGCCAGGGAGCGGGTGCTGCAGGCGCGGCGCGGGGAGCTGCATGGCATGCCCCGTTGTGCAATAGGTGCAGTGGCCGCACGGCTCCGCGCGCTCCTCACCGAAATACCCCACCAGCGCATTCACCTGGCAGCCGTCGTGCGCCGTCAGTTGCAGTACCTGCCCCACGCGCACAATCTCCTTCTCCTCGCGCACCTGGAAACGGGTCACCAGCTCCGCCAGCAACCCATATGCATCTTCCTTCTCGCGCTGCCGGTAGTAGTGCTGGCGGATATCCCCCGCCCGCACCTCGCACAGGCCGCGCTCCTCCAGCACCTCCAGCGCCTTCACTACACGGCGGCGCGGGACATCCAGCCTGTTTGCCAGCTCATCAGGGTTGAGCGTATACCAGATGCGCCCGCGCTTGGCCAGCTGAAATATTTTACCGAGGAACTCCCCCGGCTCACCGGGGAATTCGTTAATCACTTGCGCTACGCCCTTGAAGGGGCGCACCTCATACCCGGCGTAGAACGGCGTGCCCTGGCGCAGCACCCCGAGTAGCTCCAGGTAGGTCATTGCGGTGCGCAGCACCAGCAGGCGCATGTCGTGCCGAGCGGAGAGGTCGTACATATTGACGGTAAAATCCGGCCCGGCGAGGAGTAACTCGCGCAGTAGCCCCTTCAATGCTTCCTCGGTGGGGGTGTCGCCGTAGGCGAAATTCTCCAGCACCGGAGCATCATCCGGGCAGGCGAGTAGCTCCACCACTGCAGGCAGGCCGTCGCGCCCGGCACGCCCCACCTCCTGCGAGTAGCTCTCCAGCCCCTTGGGCAGGTTATAATGGTAGATATAGCGCACGTTAGCTTTATCAATGCCCATGCCAAAGGCGATAGTCGCCACCACAATGCTCCTATCCGAGGCCATCCACCACTCCTGCACTGCTACGCGCTCGGTGTCGTCCATGCCCGCATGGTACGGCTTGGCAGGTAACCCGGCGTCGGCCAGCAGCGCAGCCACCCGTTCGGCGGTCTTCTGCAGCGTGACATAAACAATGGTGGACCCCGGTGGGCGCTGATGCAGGCGTGCCAACAGCAGGCCGTCGCGCTCGCTCCCCGTCGCCGGGGTGGTGATCATCTGCAGATTGGGGCGGTAGAATCCGGTGACGATGGCGCAATCATCGGGGATGGCGAACGCGGCACAGATATCGCGCACCACCGCCGGGGTGGCAGTGGCGGTGAGCGCGAGCACACGCTCCGCCTGCAACGTGCGCGCCACCTCCGCAAGTTTCAGGTAATCCGGGCGGAAGTTGTGCCCCCACTCGGAGATACAATGCGCCTCATCTACGGCGAAGAGGGATATTTTTACCCCGGAGATAAACGAGGTGAAACGCTCGTTATTGAAGCGCTCCGGGGCGATGTAGAGCAGCTTCAGCCGCCCCGAGCGGATGTCATCGCGCACCGCCAGCGCCTCCTCGGTGCTCTGCGTCGAGTCCAACCGCGCAGCAGCCACGCCACGCGCACGCAGGAAGTCGATCTGGTCTTTCATCAATGCCAGCAGCGGAGAGACCACCAGCGTCAGCCCATCGAACATCAGCGCCGGCAACTGGTAGCAAAGCGACTTGCCACCGCCGGTAGGAAAGACCGCCAGCGCCGCCTTCTCGCGCCATAACGCGCTCATCACCTGCCGTTGCCCATGGCGAAATTCGCTAAAACCAAAGTATGTTTGCAGTAACTGATGTGGATCCATGCGCCAGCCTCCATGATCTGATATAACGAAAGAATACTATCAGTTTGGGGGGAATGTCAAATGAGAGTTGAGGAGTGTCGTTTACCGACAAGCCGTCCGCCTTCGCCTGGCCGTGAACGACCAGGCTGGAGGGCCTACGGCCAATCGTCCTTCGGACGGGACGGTTTAGGGAAAGCGTACCCACCCGAAGGGTGATCGGCGAAGCCCTCCAGCCCAGTCGTTCACGTCTGGGCGAACAGGACGGGCGCTAAAAACGATACTCCTGAATGAGAGGTGGGTGAGAGGACGGTCTGTTTCTGTCGCCCCTTTCGGGGCTTATAATATCCACGGCATTTGCACCACGGGTTGCGCGGCCATATTCGATACATTCATATAGTCGCTTCACCCGTGGCTAACATCTTTTCGCCACATCATGGCGACCTAACTCCCCATATCCAAATAATAAAGCGAGCTTCATGACTGTGCTTTCTTCAATATCCTCAGTCAATCTGATACCCGCCATGAAACAGCTCTGCCCAATTACCATCGATAAATTTGTAAAAATAGCGCTGCCTACCCCAGTGGTACTTCTGCTCTACGGCAAGCTCCAGCACCCCGTCGTTATCGATATCCAGCACACCCGCTACGGTGTAATGTACCGCCTCTTGCTGCCCGTCTTCCGAGTGGACTTCGCACTGCAGAACCTTTGTCAGGCCCTTACCGGAGGAATTCCGCACCAGCACTAACGAATAATCGCCCTTTGCCGGTTCAGCGGTATTTATATCGCCACCGGTGGCCGCGATGATGGTAACAATCTCACCTTTGCCAGTGATGTCACAGCTTAAAGTCTGCTCCAGGTTGAGTTTCGGCT
>JBBQQW010000107.1:0-9464 GCA_038215455.1 Armatimonadota bacterium | reverse complement strand
AGGAACTCCTCTACCACGCGCTCGTTCTCCTCCGGCTCCAGCGAGCAGGTGCAGTAGAGCACGATGCCGCCGGGCTTCACCGCGCGGGTGGCTGCCTGCAGCAGTTCTTGCTGCAGCGCCGCCTGCTCGGTCACCTGCCGGGGCGACTTGCGCCAGCGGGCGTCCGCCTGGCGACGCAGCGCGCCGGTGCCGCTGCAGGGGGCGTCGAGCAGTGCGTAATCTTTGCTGTCCGGGGCGACCTCCAGCAGGCGGGCATCGCCCGGTTCGATAGTGACGGACTTCAGCTCCAGCCGCTCTATCTCGCGGCGCAGCACATTCAGCCGTTCGGTGGCGGTGTCACTGGCCAGCAGTGTGCCGGTGTCATCCACCCACTCGGCCAGGTAGCAGGTTTTCCCACCCACGCCCGCGGCAATATCCCAGCCGTCGCGGTTGCGGCCCGGGCGCAGCAGCTCCACCATCACCATCGAGCCTTCGCCCTGGATGCTGCACAGCCCCTCGGCGTATTCAGTCAGCGCGTGCGGGTTGCCCCCGCTGGTGACGGTCAGCCCCCATGGGGAGATAGGCGTCACCTCGGTCTCGATCTCGCGCAGCTGCAGGAAATTCTGCAGCGCCTCGCGGGTGATCCAGCGGCGATTCACGCGTAGTGTCAACGATGGCGGGGTGTTATTGGTGCGCAGCAACGCCTCCGTCTCGGCAAAGCCGAAACGTGCCAGCCAGCGCTCCACCAGCCACCTGGGGTGCGAGAGCGAGGTAGAGAGGTAGCCCACCGGGTCAGTCTCGGGGTTAGGGAAGGGCAGGGTGTCCTTCTCGCGCTCCAGCCGTCGCAGCACCGCGTTCACCATCTTCGCCGACGCCGCATTGGGCACCAGCGCGTGTGCCTGCTCCACCGCCTCATTCACCACCGCATGCGCCGGGACGCGATCCAGCTGCGTCAGCTGAAAGGCCCCCATGCGCAGTATCAGCCGCAGATACTTGTCTTTCGGCGCGCGCGGCACCAGTTGCGAGAGCTGGTAATCCAGCCGCCCCTGCCAGCGCAGTGTGCCATCCACCAGCGTCGTCACCAGTGCCCGGTCGCGCACGTCCAGCGTACACGCCCGCAGCGCCTCATCCAGCGCCACATTCACCGAGCATTGCTGCTCTACCCGCACCAATACTTCCAGCGCCACCCGCCGTGGAGAATTTTCATTACTCATGCAAGGAGTTTACCAGAAATGGGGGTAAGTTCCAAGGTGTAGGGGGTAACGCCCATGAGAACGGGGTGGCAATTCCGCACGCAAAGCATAGCCGTGCCATGGGCGTCCCGCCCATGAGAACGGGGTTGCAAATCCGAACGCCAAGCGTAGCGTGCCATGGGCGTCCCGCCCATGAGAACGGGGTTGCAATTCCGCACGCCATATCTCCGCTGGGATTGAAATCCCGGCTGCAGGGCGCTGCGCGCCGTTCGTCCGCCTTCGCGGAATTTCGGAATTGAATGGTTCAGCGTGCTTTAGCGCGTGGCGATAGGCCCCGCTCTCATGGGCGGGACGCCCATGGCACAGTAGCCTCAGCACCACGCCCTAAAGGACGTGGCTATAAGCCTTCGCCATCCTAGCTATGGCCTACAAGTAAGATCAAGTACGCTAAAGCGCACTGCTGATTGAAATTGATAGCGCCCTTCAGGGTGCTTGCAGTTGTTAGCCACCTCCTTTAGGGGGTGGTCTAAGGATCGCAACCCCGCTCTCATGGGCGGGACGCCCATGGCACAGTGCCTATAAGGCAGGACTATTCGGATGAATCTCCCCTTTTCGTGCTTTTCGTGCTTTTCGTGGTTAAATATCGTTATGGCTCAAGGCATGTTTTGCCCGTTCTCATGGGCGGGACGCCCATGGCACAGCGCAATCTATCCTCATTGGCGTTGCCCAGGAGACTAATTTGGATGCGAAGCATCAAACCGAATGGTTTTGCAATTACCTCCACCAGATTTAATCACCCCATAATCCGCTTTACCTACCTCACATAATATCATTCATCGCCGATAATTTACCGATAAATTGCCGATAAACCGCCGACAAATGGTAGCTTCTATTCTTATTGCTACTGTTGGCTGGCTGCAGCCAACCCTCCTGAACCCAGCCTGCCAGCAGCGAACGCGCCATGCGGGGAGACAGGCCCAGGGTGGCTGCGACCATAGCTGCGGTGATCATATCATGGTGTACGAAGAGCGAGAGTACAGTGCGGGCGCGGTGATCCAGACGGCGTAGCTCCTCCGGTTCGTTGGGTATACCTTCGCGAGCACATGTCGAAGCTTCCTCCTGCACTATAGTGAATACACGAGCGAGTAGGCGGGTGAAATATGCCAGCCACGGAGTTAGCTCCACATTCGCGCGGCCATGATAATAGTTATGGTGTGGATGCGTTGCCAGCGCACGATAATAGGTGTCGAGATCACGGGCGTGATGTTCTTCCAGCGACAAGTATCCATTTAGCCCATAACCACCCCGTTGCAGCAGAAAGGTGGCCAACAGCCGTGCAGTGCGCCCGTTGCCATCATAATAGGGGTGTATAGTAACGAATTGGTAATGCGCCAAAGCCGCAATGAGTGGTACTGGCAGACCGTCTTTTTCCGCCTGTGCCACCCAGTGAACCAGTTGCGCCATCAATACGGGCACGTCTTTAGCCTCGGGGGGTAGATAAACCACGGCCCCAGAGTTCGAATCGCGAATTGCATTTTGGCCGTCACGGTAAGAGGTGGGTTTCGCCCGTGTACCGGACTCCACAAGTGCATGCAATTTGCGGATAAGATCTTCTGTTAAAGGTTGTTTTTTTGCTGCCCACTTTTCCACGGTAAGTAATGCTTGCCAATAGTTCCGCACTTCGGCGACATCGCGTTCACGCTCGTGGATGGATACGCCACGTTGTTCTATCACCTCCTGCGTCTCTGCTAACGTCAGTCGGTTCCCCTCAATATAGGTCGAGTAATGCGTGGAGCGTAAGCGCGCTCGTTCACGCAGCCGTGCTTCCACCGCCGGGGGCAACGGCATATGCGCCACGAGCGTCCGCGCCGCCTCAATCAGCATCAATGCAGTAACGATCTCTGGAGTAATGGTATATCGTGGTATCCACAGCTCATTCATTACAAATATTATACCATGACCAGGGCATCATTGCCGATAAACCGCCGATAAACCGCCGATAAAATAGTCTCGATCAATACCTGGGGGCAGGCTAGATTAAGGCGATTGTGCCATGGGCGGGACGCCCATGAGAACGGGGTTGCAATTCCTTATCTCATTACCGTTGCTGGGATTGAAATCCCGGCTGCAGGGCGCTGCGCGCCGTTCGTCCGCCTTCGCGGACTTTCGGAATTGAATGGTTCAGCGTGCTTTAGCGCGTGGCGATAGGCCCCGTTCTCATGGGCGGGACGCCCATGGCACAGGCCTATAAGGCAGGACTATTCGGATGAATCTCCCCTTTTCGTGCTTTTCGTGTCTTTCGTGGTTAAATATCGTTACGGCTCAAGGCATGTTTTGCTCGCTCTCATGGGCGGGACGCCCATGGCACAGGCCTTAGCACCGCGCCGGGAAGGGGGCCGGGGGGTTAGGTCGACCAACGCTAACGCCACAGATACTATACCAGATTTTCATCCACAAATAATGAAGCGCCCCTTATCCCTTCCCTTCTCGCACCATCCGCTTCAACATATACCGGTCTCCCCGGCATAATGAGTAGGCGCTGCAGCTGTCGGGGCAGGTGGTGGCGGTGGGATTGAGGGGGATTTGCGCGCTGTGGATGCCCGCTACCGCCGTCTCGATGCGGGTTAGGCAGCGGGTGCGCCATTGTTGCCATTCGCCATCGGGCAGTGCACAGATGCCTTTTTTGACAGCGCATAGCGCCTTCAGTGACTCGCGGCCCACCAGCTTGCCTTCGCCCTGTTTCAGGCCCAGGTACTCGGTGCCCAGCGCCTCCAGCTTGAGCAGTTGCGGCAGCGCCTCCACGTAGATGATCGCCTGCAGGTGCTCGCCGTTTTCCAGGCTGGCCAGTGTCATGCTGGCGCTGGTTTTGTAGTCCGTCACCAGCGCGCTGCTGGGGTCGTCGTCGACGATATCCACGCGGTCAATCTTCCCGGACATGGTGGCACCCGCTACTGTGACCGCCGGGCCGCGCCCGAAGGCGATCTCGAAGTACGCCGGGTGGACGCCGCGCCCGCCCGCCCGCTGCAGCTCGCTGGCGAGGAAACGGCGGAGCATACGCAGCAGTTGCTCGGTCTCGATGTCCCTAAGGAATTGACGACGGTTGCGGAAGCGTGCCTCTTTTTCCAGCAGTGCGTGCATCAATTCGGTCACCTCTGGCCACAGTTCATCGAGCGTGAACTGCTCCAGGTGTACCGGGAATCCCGGCTGTTGCTGGTGGGCACGAAATAACCCCTCCAGCACACCGTGCAACACAATGCCGCGATCCAATGCGCTGAACTCCTCGCGAATCTCCGGCAACGCCAGGCAGTTGCTGGCGAACCATTTGAAGGGGCAGTCGAGGTAATTCTGCAGCTCCGAGGCGGAGAAAGCGCGTGTGCGCTGCTGCAGATGTCCTTGAATATCCTGGCTGTTCAGCTCCGCCGGGGGAGTGAAGGAGCGCTGAAAGAGGCGGACCAGCTCGCCGCGCTCCGCACAGGCGGCGTAGGCCGCGGCCACTTCCTCGCGCTCCGTCTCCGCGCGTGCGGTGCGCAGACCCAGTGCCGTGCCGGCCAGGTATTCCGTGTGGCTCTCCGCCTGCGCAATCGGCGGTATTACCTCGCGGAAGGTGCTGGTGGTGGCCACACCAGGCAGCGCCGGCACCAGCCGCTCCACCTCATCCATAAAGCTGCTGCGTTCCACCATCGCCCCGCCGGAGTCGTGCAGATGCGTGCTGAAGACCAGCCGATGCGTGGCGGTGGAGAGCGCGGTGAGGAACCAGAACTGTTCGTCGTCCTCCAGGTGTTTGCGCGGCTCGATGTTGATATCTAGCTTCGGCAGCTCCTCGTCGCGCTCGTGGTCCATCAGGAAAGCGGACTCGCGTACGTGCCGGGGGAAGGAGCCTTCCTTCATATCGCAGAGGAAGACCACCTTGAACTTCTCGCCGCCGGTGGCATGTACCGAGAGCACCGGTATGCCCGTGGTGGCCGCCTGCGGTGCCGCGCCGCGGGTGAGGGCCAGCGCGATGACATCGAGCAGCTCCGCGTGGCGAAACTCCCCCAGCGTCGCCTCCAGTCCATGTAGTTCGGCAAATAAATCCGCTACGGCGGCGAAAGTTGCGGTCAATTCCAGATAACGCCGGCAGCCCGCCGGGTCGACGTCGGGCAGTGGTGCGTCGCCGGTGATGGCGTGGGCATGGAAGAAATTCAGCAATTCCCCCAGCGCGGCCATCAGCCCCGTTGCATCAAGGTCGCGCTGGTGGTAGGCATCGTCAAAGGCCGCCAGCGGGGCCAGCGCATCGGCCAGCGGTATGGTCGTCTGCTCATCGGGCCACAGACGCAGCCAGTTGGCGCGGCGCTCCTGCAGGTATTGCGTGCGCGCTATGATATCCACTTTGCCGGGGAGTGCGGAATCAATGGGTAGGAAGCCGCTTTTGAGCAGCGTCAGCACGTCCTCGCGCTTCCAGCCCTCGCGCACCAGGCGGAATGTCGCCAGCAGCACCCGCCCTACCGAGGTGTGCGCCAGCGAAGGCGGGTCATGGCTGATGTCCAGGTCATAACGTGCGAAGGTACGCGCCAGCGCCTCGCGCAGCCCGTCGGCGTTGCGTGCCAGGATGGCGATATCATTGACGGTGACGGGCGTGCCGTCCGCCAGCCGCCCCGCACGCAGCAGCTTGCGTATCGCCCGCGCCAGCAGCTCCTGCTCCTGCGCCGGGGTGGCCCCTGCGAGCATCCCCAGCGAATCATCCATGGGGATAGTGCGCTTGCGGTCGCGGAAGATCTCCGAGCGTAGCGACTCCAGCGCATTGGCCGGGGCCGGGCAGCGCTCCAGTTGTTCCCGAGTGATCTTCAGCCCGTATTCTGCGGCGATGGTGTCCAGGCGGGATAGTGTCAGCTCCACGGGGTGATAGGTGGCGCTGCGGTACTCCTCGTAATCGCCGATGACGATCACCCGCTCTGCCCGTGGCACCAGCACGCGCAGGAAATCTGTCTGGATGGGCGTCAAACGCGGGAAGCCGTCGAGCAACAGGCAATGCAGGCCGGGGAGCAGCTCCGGGTTGCGATCCAGCGCACGCACGGCGATCCACATGATCCCCTCGCTGTCATAGAGCTTTTTGTCGAAAAGCTCCTGCTGATAGCTGGCGTAGAGCGTGCCCAGCTCACCAAGTTTCTTGGCCAGGCTCTCCGCCCCCTGCTCGCGTGCCATCTCCGCGGCGTCAATGAGCTTTTCCGGGGCGACCATCTGCACCTTCAGCTCATCAATAACCTCGCCCAGCGCCGCAGCAAAACCGGGGAAACGTGCGGCTTCCTTGAAGAAATCCAGCGTAGCACCACGGATCAGTTTCTTCAGGTAGAGGTGTTTCTGCAGTTCCGAGAGGTGGCGCCCGCCCAGCTGCGCCCGCAGCGCGATATCCTCGGCGAAGTTGTAGAAGGTGGTGATGGGGTCGCCCAGCAGCCCGGCACGCTCCGGGTCATGCAGCAGCAGATGCTCGATGCTGCGCTTCTGCGTTACGGTAGGCACCACATAGCGCACCCCGTGCCAGTCGCGATCCAGCTCCGCGCGCAGCAGATTCAGCGCCCGTTTCGTCTTCCCACACCCCGCCGGCCCCAGCCACAGCTCCATGTTACCCATGCCAACTTACATTCGCTGTTGGGGGTGATTGTCCTGCCATGAGGGCAAATTACCTCACCCTCTTAATTCTTTCCGCTCCTGTGCGCTCAGTAGGCATCCGGTGATGCAGATCGGCTTGCAGGTGGCGTCGCATGGCTCTACGTGTAGTGTCACCATGGTGCCGGGGAAGCGTTTTTTGATCTCTTCATTGATATTGTCGGTGATCTCATGCGCACGTTCTACCGACATATTGGCATCCATCAGTACGTGGGCATCGACAAAACGGTTGGGGCCGGATTTGCGCGTGCGCAGGTGGTGAAAGTTGCGCACGGTGGGGTGGAATCCCTGGATAAATTCGCGCAGTGATGCTTCCTCTTCGGGGGGCAGACTCACGTCCATCAGGTCGCGTGCCGCCTGTATTGTCAGCTCCACCGCCGCCTTGATGATGAGTAGCGCCACCAGGATAGCCGCAATCGGGTCGATCCAGTGCAGATCCGCGCCGAAGAATTGCTTGCCCACCCAGATGATCGCCAGCCCGCCCATCACGCCCGCCGAGGTGTAGACATCGGTGCGCAGATGCCAGGCATCCGCCTGCAGCGCCACCGAATCCGTGGCTTTGCCGACCTTGAAGAGCATATTTGAGACGATGATATTTACCACCGAGGAGACCAGCATGACACCAATACCCCAGCCGACATCACCCATCGATTCCGGGTGCATTATCTTCTTGTAGGCTTCGTGGATAATCATCCCGGCGGCGAAAAAGATGAGCAGCGCCTCGATGGTGCCGGAGAGATTTTCGTACTTGCCGTGGCCGTAGGGGTGGTCGGCATCCGCCGGTTTCCCCGAGGTCTTCACCGCAATCAACGCGATAATCGCCGCCAGCAGGTCGACACCTGAGTGGATCGCCTCGGAGATAACTGAGACGGAACCAATCAAAGTTCCGATAACCAACTTCCCGATGACCAGGCCAGTATTCGAGGCTACCGAAAGCCATGCAACCGCCGATTTCTGCCGCTGTATCTCCACACGACCCTCCATAAAACGAAAAAAACCCCGCAGGACTGGTATGTCCTACGGGGAAATAACCCGTTGCCCGCCCGTTCACGGCAAGCCCGGCCGCACCCCGCAAATCGGGGCCGCCTGTTCTGCAAATAATATAGCAAATATTTTCTCTGGCGTCAATATTGACTATTTGTTGATGTTATGAGATTTTGCCAACGGTTTGTTTATTGATTTACCCGCACTCTTCCAGCGCTGCTTCGATTATCCCAAACGCAACGTCTACCAGCACGGGGGTGCAGATGAGCGCGGGGAGGAGGCGGAGCATTGATGCGCCTACGGTGAGGATGAGCAGGCCGTGGTCCTGGGCGCTGTCCTTCACGGCGGCGGCGATTGGTTGCGCCAGGTCGAGGGCCATCATGCAGCCTTTCACACGGAAGCCTGCTATCAGCGGATTGCGCGCCTGCAGCTCTGCCGCGCGTTTCGCCAGCAGTTCGCCGATAAGTGCCGCATTCTCCGGCATCTTCTCCTCGATGACCGCCGTCACCGCCGCCAGTGCCGCCGCAGCGGTGACGGGGGTGCCGCCGAAGGTGGTGGCGTGGTCGCCCGGCTCGAAGGCGGAGGCTACCGGCTCCTTCGCCAGCATCGCGCCAAAGGGCATACCGCCGCCCAGCGCCTTGGAGAGCGTGATGATATCCGGCACGATGCCGTAATGCTGGAAGGCGAAGAATTTGCCGGTGCGTCCGACGCCCGTCTGCACTTCGTCGAGGATCAGCACTGCGCCGCGCTCGTCGCACAGCTTGCGCACGCCCGCCATATACTCCTGGGTAGCGGGGTAGACGCCGCTCTCGCCCTGCACCGGCTCCAGGATTACCGCGCAGGTTTTATCGTTGATAGCCGCGTCCATCGCTGCCAGATCGTTGAAATCAACGTACTTGAAGCCCGGCACCAGCGGGGCGAATCCCTGCTGATATTTCGGCTGTCCGGTGGCGGTGATCGCTCCCATGGTGCGCCCGTGGAATGATTTTAGCGTCGAGATGATCTCCACGCGCTTCGCCTTGTCACGCTTGCCGTGCTTGCGCGCCAGTTTCAGCGCCGCCTCCACCGCCTCGCCACCGCTATTGCAGAAGAATACTTTGTTCAGCGGGCTAAGTGAGGTAAGCAGCTCCGCCAGCCGTTCCTCCGGCTCGGTATAGTAATCGTTGGAGGTATGCATCAGCACCCCCGCCTGTTCACAGACCGCCGCCACCACCTTCGGGTGGCAGTGCCCCAGTCCGTTCACCGCGCGGCCACCGCTGCAGAAATCCAGATAACGGCGCCCGCAATCATCCCAGCAGTACATACCCGCCCCACGGGTGAGCATCAGCGGTGTGCGCGCATACAGGGTAAAAAAGCATTGCGCGTCAATCTTTTGCGCCTCATCCAGATTCATCATCATTCTCCTTTAGTGGTGTTACGTCCCGCCGTCGTTACGGCAAGGTATAAAGATATACCCGTGGTGTTTTTGTGTCAAATGGGTATTTAGGGTATTTAGGGGACTGACCACGAAATACCCTTCTGCAGTACTGGCATCTGCATATCAATTACAGCAGATTCTCATCCCAGTGAGTATTTCGTAGTCAGTCCCCCAAATACTGCGAAATACCTTTCTGCGATCGGGTATTTAGGGGACTGACTACTAAATACTGGGGTATTTAGTGGTCT
>JBBQQW010000106.1:0-9505 GCA_038215455.1 Armatimonadota bacterium | reverse complement strand
AACTGTCCATAACCCCACTCGTCGCCAGCAGTGGGCTGGTGGGGGTGTTCTATAACGATAATGCCATCAGCGGGAAACTACTCACTGCGGATATGCAGGAGATCGTAGTAATCTTTGCTTCGATCATTGCCAATTTAGTAGAACGTATTCGTGCGGATGAGGAGTTACAGCAGGAGCGTTTCCTGCTGCAGACGTTGCTGGATAATATCCCAGACCATATCTTCTTCAAGGATATTAACAGCCGCTTTACCCGGATCAGTAAGGGGCTGGCAGAGCATCTAGGTGTCAGTCAGTCTGATGCCATCGGGCATACAGAATTCGATTATTTCGCCAATATCTACGCACAAAAATCCTACGATTATGAACGCCAGGTGATGAATAGCAGCACCCCGCTGCTGGGGCTGGAGGAGATGCAAACCTGGCATGATGGCGAAGTGAGCTGGGTTAATAGCGCCAAATTGCCATTGCTGGCAGCTGACGGTACCGTACTGGGCACCTTCGGGATTTCACGCGATATTACCGAGAAGAAGAATGCAGAGAACTCCCAGCGTACCATGCTGGTGGGGTTGCGCTCTGTGCTCGATATCGCCGATGACCTGCTCTCGTGCACCACGGTAGATGAGTTGCTGCGCCTGGCAGTAGAGATGGCCTGCCAGCGCCTGGGGTTGGAGCGTGCCGCCATTATGCTGGAGGATGAGCAGGGTAATCTGTGCGGCACTTATGCCATTGATATGGATGGCACCACGCTCGATACCCATGATCAATGTATCAATATGGAGGAGTATCTGGAGCGAACGACTCGCCGGAAGAGTATTCATAAACGCTGGTTCACCTCCGAGGATAATAGCCCTGATAATTCGCCTACCACACACGGCATATCTGCAGTGACACCCTTCAAATTGGGTGAACGTACCGGGGTATTCATCAATGATAACGCGCTAAGCGGAGCGCTGCTTAACACTGATATGCAGGCTGTTGTATCGGTCTATGTGACATTGCTCGGAGATATCATCCTGCACTTGCAGAGCGAGGAGATGTTGTTCAGCGAAATGGAGCGCCTGGCCGTCACCTTGCGCTGTATCGGTGACGGAGTTATCACCACCGACAGAGCAGGAAATGTCGTGCTGCTCAATAAGGTAGCTGAGGAGCTGACCGGCTGGAAGCAGCAGGATGCCGCCGGTGTGGCACTGGGAAAAGTCTTCAACATCATCGACTCCAATACTCGATTATCACGTAACAACCCAGTGGACAGGGTTATAGAATCAGGCCAGGTGGAGGAGCTGGATTCCCGCACGATACTTATCAGCAAAGCCGGGGTGGAGCGCGAGATAGAGGATAGCGGAGCACCAATTTTTGACCGTAATAGTGCCATTATCGGCGTAGTGCTCGTCTTTCGCGATGTAACAAACCAAAAACGCATGGAAGCGGAGCTGGCCAAAGCGGATAAGTTGGAGTCAATTGGCTTGCTGGCAGGTGGTATAGCGCATGATTTCAATAATATTCTCACCGTCATCGCGGGCAATGTCTCGCTGGCACTGGCGCAGCCAGCAGGTGAAGTGAAATCGGAATTGCTACTGGGCGTGGAGAAAGCCGCGTTGCGGGCACGGGATCTAACACAGCAATTACTCACCTTCGCACGCGGTGGTGCACCGGTGAAAAAGTTGATATCACTGCAGGAGCTTATCGCCGATACCACTATTTTCGCCCTAAGTGGCACCAACGTACGCTGCGAGCTTGATTTCCCCGCAGGCCTGTGGGCAGCGGAGGTGGATGCCGCGCAGGTATATCATGTGATCAATAATCTCACCTTGAACGCAGTGCAGGCGATGCCCGATGGCGGTATCATCCGGGTGCGGGCGACTAACATTGTGATAAAAGAGAAATTACCCTCCCCTTTGGCTGCCGGGAATTACCTACGGGTGGATTTCCGGGATAATGGCAATGGGATAAACCCGGATATCCTGGCCAATATCTTTGATCCGTATTTCACCACCAAGGAAAGCGGTAGTGGGCTGGGATTAGCCACCGCATTCAGCATCATGCGCCAGCATGGGGGTGCCATTACAGTGGAGAGTGAACCCGGTACGGGTACTGCTTTCAGTCTGTATTTCCCCGCAAATGACACCGATATCCCCGCTCCGGCCAGGGTAGACCAGCAAATAGTAACAGCTAGTGGCAAGATACTGGTGATGGATGATGACGATATTGTGCGTGAAGTGGTGGTGAGTATGCTGGAACGCCTGGGGTATCGCGCCATTGCGGTGCCAGATGGCGCACAGGCCATCGACCAGTACCTGACGGCAAAAGCATCAGCTGAACCATTCGACCTGATCATCATGGATCTGACCATCCCCGGCGGAATGGGGGGCAAAGAAGCGATAGCTAACCTGCGCGTGCTGGACCCCAAGGTGCAGGCAATCGTCTCCAGCGGCTACAGTACCGACCCGATCATGGCTGAATACCGCCAACACGGCTTCGCCGGCGTAATCGCCAAACCCTACAAACTGGCGGAATTGCAGGCGGTGCTGGATGCTGTGATGTACGGAGAGTAGGAGAAGCGCAGTAGTCACAGGGTTTGACCTGTCCCCACCGCGCTTTGCTATTGCCACCGTGGTGCGTAGTGAACGCCAATCTCCGCATTGGCCCGTAGGTCGCCACCTTCGGGCAATACTTACAACTACGACGGTCACCGGAGATATCCGGTGGCCGTCGTAGGGTTATTACATCCCTTTGTGGCTTAGTTTGGCGTTGTTGTACCACGGGGCGGATTCAGTTTGATGTTGTTGGCGGCGGCCAGATCCTGGGCTTCTTTCACCACGGCTTTGTCTTCGTCGGTTACTGCCGGGTTGAAGCGGTCTACCACTTCCAGGAGCTTGATCCTGGCACCGTTCAGGTCGACGGCGGTGTTACGCGCCAGCGCACTTTTGGCCATCATGATCATTGACTTGCCCAGCCATGGTTGCATGTTATAGATGCTCACGGCGGCGAAGGTCTTCAACGCTTCGGAGTAGTTGCCTTCATCGAAGTAGGTCTGGGCGTACCATAACTGTGCTTCCGGCTGTACGTTGGTGGCACGCTCGGCCAGCTTGGGGGTATCCGGGTTGGCGATCTCGCGATCACATTCGCTCAATGTCTTTCGCAGATCGGTGCGTGCTTCGATAGGTTTCTTCGCCAGCAGCGAGCAGCGTCCGGCACCCAGCAGCGCGTCGAGCATGAACTCACCTTTCGGGGCGGCATCGACATACTTCAGGTAAGCTTCGCGGCCCTTCACGGCACTTTCGGCGGTGTTCATCTTCTCATAGGACTGGGCACGCCAGAGCAGACTTTCTACGGCATATTCGAAGTCCTGTGTCTCGGAAGCCTTGCCGAACTGATCGGCAGCCAGCTGATATTGCCCTAGATGGAAGGCGCACACGCCGTAACGGTAGGCGATGAGCGCTGCGGTTTTGCCCTGTGCCAGCCCGGCAGCATCCTGCAGGTAGGGGATAGCTTTGTCCCACATCTCGGTGTTCATGTAGAACTCGGCGACGCGCAACTGGCCATCGGCGACGTAGATGCTATTGGGGTAATTGTCGCGCAGTTTTTTGAACTCTGCATTGGATTTCACGGTATCTTTCATCTCTATGTAGATGATCGCCTTGGAGTAGATGGCCTTGTCTGCCAGTGCGCCGTCGGCAGGGATATTATCCAGCGCCTTGATAGCGTTGGCATAGTCCTTCTTCGCAGTGTATGCCTGCGCCAGTTGATCGTATGCGGTATAGGTTATGTCGGTGCGGAGCGGGTAATCCGTCACGATCTTCTGATATGTGGTGGCCGATATCTCGGAATACTTGTTCTTCTCTTCAATATCAGTGGTGAGCGCTTTCTGTTTATCGGCGATCCAGGCGATATTCATCAGTGCATCCGGCACGCGTGCTGATTTGGCGTGATCAGTAACGGCCAACTGGTAGGCCGCCAGCGCTTTGTCATACTGCAGGTTCGCCAGATATGCCTGCGCCAGCAACATCTGGCTGTCCATCTTATCATCATCAGTAGCGAAATTGTTTTTGGCGTAGGCTTCGGCTACTGCGATTGAATCGGTGGTCTTTTTGGCGCCGAAATAGGCCAGTACCAGCCCACGCTGCAACAATGAGCGTAATTTACCATCTACGTCGGCTCCGTTACCTTGGGCAGTCAACGCAGCCTGGTAGCTTTTAATCGCTTCGCTATAGCTGGCAACCGATTCATCCGACTTGCCACTACCCAGCAACTGGTCGCCGGTGAGCTGCTGGATGGCACCGATGAAGTAACCTGCCTGGGCCGCATACTCTCCCCCTGGTTTGGAATCCAATACCAGACGGGCGGCGGAGTTAGCACGGGTCAGGTGATCTTTGACGACCACGTCCAGCGCGGTTCGGGCGGTATCAATTGCCTTCTCGAAGGCGATTTTGGCGGTAGGGAGATTGAGTGGCTTGGTATCATTCAGCACGTTGCCCGCATCTACCATCGCTTTCTGGAAGGTGGCGAAGCTGGCCGGATCAGCCAGGGCGTTGTCCAGAGCACGACCAGATTTGTCCAGTGCCTGGTGGAACTTGTTAATCGCCGTGGCATCAACCCCGGAGTTTAGAATTTTGCGGCCATCAGCCAGATTATCATTGAAAATAGCAGCGATCTTCAGCTGCAGTCTGAACTCCTCACGGGCCAGCCGCAACGCCAGACTGTTGCCCGCGACTCCGGTGAGTTTGGCGTCATTCCAGGTGCGCAGTTCCGGCAGTGTCATTTTGGTAGCCAGGCGGGCGATGCCTTTGTTTGCTTCGGCTACTTCAGCAGCGGTGGGCCAGCGGTCGATGACTGCCTTATATGCTGTGGCCGCATCGGTGCGTGATTGTTGATCAGTTTCCAGCACCAGGTCTTCGCGACAATAAGCGATGTAAAGTGCTACCTGGGCGGATTTGTCGCCTTTATCGCCCGCGGCTTTCAGATAATCACCGAAGGCGGCGATGGCATCCTGGTAGTTTTTGCGCCAGTCGGCGGCTTTCGGTTTGCCCAGCTGGTAATAGGCGTTGCCCAGCCAGTATTTTGCTTCCAGCGCCAAGGCGGGGAATTTATCGTTGGCGGCCACGATTTTATATTCAGCAGCGGCATCACTGTAGCGATTACCGAGGTTGAAGAGCGCGTTGGCGCGGGCCAGGTGCAGGTTGGTGGCCGTCTCGCTCGTCTGATCGATACCGACTAGCGAACTGGTGTAAGCTTTCTCTGCATTGGTGAAATCTTTCTTCTCGAAGTATACCTGGCCCAGCGCCACCCCTGCCTGCTGCTTGATCTCGGTGCTGGCGTTGGCATCTGCTGCCAGTGCAGTATACTGCGCGATAGCCTTGGTGAAGAGGGCATCTTTCTTCGCTACATCAGGCTCCATGGTGCCCTGCTGTGCGTAGGCAAAGCCCAGCGAGAGGATGGCGGCAGCGCGGATATCCGAAGCGGCGTAGCGTGGATCGAGGATCTTCTCCAGCGCACTGATGGCTTCCGGGAAATGCTTGTTCCCCAGCTGAATGCCACCTATCTGAAAATATGCCCAGGGTGCCAGTGAATGATCAGCAGACAGTGCCGGTACCTTGGCATACTCTACCAGTGCGACATCAGGCTGTTTGCCCTGGTCGCGGCTGTCGGCCAGCCAATATTGCGAGCGGACTTTAAGATCAATATTCTTTGATTTCGCAAGACAGTTGCTGTAGGCAGTTGCTGCCTGATCAAACTGCCCGAGTCTGGCATAACATTCGCCCATATGGAAGTAGGCTTCTGCGCGGTTGGTGTCCAGTTGGTCAGTCGCCTTAATTGTACCAGCGGCCAGCATCTGCTCATAAGTTGCCACCATGGCAGCATATGAGGAGATAGCTTTCGTTAGATCAGCGGGATCCATCAGCTGGTAACTGCGTCCGATATAGAAGAGCGCATCCGGTTTCTTTTCGGAAGCTGGATAGTTTTTGTTAAAAGTCTCTAATCCCGTCGCCGCTTCCTTGTAGTTCTGCATTTCAAAGGCACCTTTAGCCCCAGCATATGCTTCAATCTCTACCCGGTCTGCCCAGGCGGTGCTGAAAGCCAGCAACCCCAGCAATACCAGGACGGCAATTCGTACCGAACTAAATAAACGCATAGTTTCCTCCCGCAAAAATCGAAGGCAATTTCATCCCCGGCGACCCTATACTATAAGGGGCACCTTTGGTGCCTTTGCCCATATTGTACCACGCTATTCATTATTAAGACACCGTACCGGGGCAAAATGTTCCCATGCTGGTAGCCGCAGTTGCTAGTATCTCAGCAATATAGCAGCATTACCCCCGAGAATTGCAGTTTTTTCCGTATCGGAGAGGGGAAGTGCGCGCAGTGCTGCCAACTCCGCTGCCTGATCAGCCCAGGGGGAGTCGGTGGCGAAAAGGATATGCGCTGCGCCGTGTGCGCGAACCATCGCCACAAATTTCTCGGCACCCATATAGGGTAGCGCGTAGCTGGTGTCAAAGAATAGCGCCCGCCCGACCAGATACGCAGCCACCGCATCCCACTGCTGGAAGCCACCCATGTGCGCCGCCACCACCGTCAACCCCGGCACGGCATCAAGCAGGCGCGCCAGCCGCTCGGGCGGGCAGTGTACCGGTGGTGGCAGGCCGATATCCACCCCGGCGTGAAAGAGCGCAATGATCCCCGCCTCGGCCAGTGCGGTGCAGATATCCACCATAACCGGAGCATCCACAAAGGTATCCTGATAATCCGAGTGGAATTTCACCCCGGGCACTTTATGCTCCGCCAGCCAGGCGATCTCCGCGGCCCAATCCTCCTGTGCCGGGTGCAATGTGCCGAAGGAGAGCAGCCCATCATCCGCCGTGTTCAGCTCCAGCGCCCATTTGTTGATACCACGGGAATGTCGGGGCCGGGTGGCGATGGGCATAGTCACTGACAGATCAATCCCCGCCGCACTACTGCTGGCGCGCAACCCCGCCGCCGTGCCATCGGTGAAAGGCGGCACTTCCGCCTTCGCCGACAACTCCGCAATCGCCCGCCCCGCCAGCGCATCCGGGAAGATATGAGTGTGAAAGTCGATTATCTTAGCCATAATTATTCCATTATGCCGACCACGGCACTGTGATATTGCATGATAATGCTTTTATTCGCAGGATACAAGTTCGACGACTACCTGCCATGGCGTTTTTTCATCAATAAAGCTAACCCGGCCAAGCTGATACCAAACTCAACACGCGCTGATACGGTCAATTTCCTCATTCAATAAGAATAATATCGTAGCCGCAGATAAAATCCGGGGTCGGCTTATCGGAGTATTACCTCAATAGATAACCTCTTCCCTTTTCACCTCACCACACCTGCACCACATAGATTCGTCCCGCATCCGTGTAGGCGAATTGGTCGCGGCGGAGTTCGGTGAGGAGGCGGCCGGTGGCGGGGGTGAGGCGCTCCAGAATGGCGCGGGCGATGTTCCAGTGGAACATGTAGCCGCCGGCGATTCCGTAGATGTCGCCGTTGAGCGTATTGAGCAACGCGGTGATGGGGCCGAGGGGGAAGTCGCCGTTCTCCAACGTGCTGCCATCGGCGTTGTTGAGCACCGCGTAGCGCGTGCCGCCATCGGTGACGTAGCTGTGGCCACCCTCTATCGCCCACACATGCAGCATATTCGCGTCGGGGAAGGGGGTGATGGTGCGCACCACACAGTTTTTGTATGGATCCCAGCAGGCGACGGTGGCGACATCGCCTTCGTTACGCGGTGCACTGCCGATGACCAGCAGCTCGTTCAGCCTATCCACCACCAGCGAGGTGAGATTATGCCCGGGGACGATGCCGGGGAAGCTCTTCAGGTTGCTCTCGGTTGGCATCAGTTGCACCAGCGCGCCATCAGCGGCGTCGCTGCCACTCACCACAAAATATACCTCGTGCCCGTGGTGGGCCATCGGCCCGAGCGGACGGCGCAATTCGCGTTCCAGCAGGCCGATCTGCAGCGGATTATCCCCCAGCCGGTGCGGGTACTCGGGGTAGTAGGCCATCAGGCCACAGTCATCCGCAAAGCCCATGAAGAGCCGCTCCCGCGCGAAACCGAAAGCCGACACCTCACCGGGGAAGCTGGCGGCGACGAAGAGCGGGGCGAATTCCTCGGTCTCCGGATCCCACTGCCCCACCTGCATCGAGCCGCCGGGGGCGAAATAAAGCTTGCGATCCGGCCCGATGCCCAGTGCCACAATCTCCATACCGCTATGTAGCAGATTCGGTGTAGCATGTAACGTGAACATGCGCTTGTCCGCCGAGGAAAGTAACAGCCTGCCCTGGCTGGTGAGGCCGGCGATGCGCCCCTCGGGCAGGCTGACGAAGAGTGCGGGGTCGCCGGGCATGGGGATACCCAGCTGTTCCCAGACACCGTCGCGCCAGCGATAAATGGCACCGGTAGCATGGCCGGAGGCGAGGACATCATCGCCCACACGCACCAGGCTGTGGACGTTATTATCCCGCGGTAGCGCGGGCCAATCCTGCACCACGGTGAAGGTGACCGGGTCCAACTGGCGGATATGCCCGGAGGTAGCCACGGTGAGCAGGCTGCCATCGGCCAGCGAGATCACATGCTCCAGCGCGAACTCTTCCACCACGCCCGGCAGTGAGACGCGCTCCCAGCCGCTGCCATCGGCGGCGATGAGCAATGCCTCCGGGTGGGTGCCGTGGACGAAGGCAGCGATGCGGCCATCGGGCAACTCGGCGAAGGCGTTGACGGCGCATTCGCGCAGCGCACTCTGGCAGAGGTAGAGGTAATTGCTGGTGGCACCGGTATACGGGTCATATTCCACCACCGTGCCCTCGTGCGAACTACCGAAAAAGAGCATACCGGTGGAGGAGACGAAGCCATTCACCAGCCCGCCATCATGCAGCAGCTCGCCCAGCTCCTCCAGTGCGCCATCTGCCGGATAAAAACGGTAGAGCTTGCCGGATTCCGCACCCAGATACACCGCCCCGTCATGCCCCACCAGCGGCGTCGCAGAAATCTCGCCCGGCAGCGGGTAGGAGCAGGTGACCATACTACCAAGCCGGCTGACCAGCACCCGCGCCGCGCCGGTGGTGGAGGTGAGCACACTAATTAGGCTAATCTCGCCCCCTGCCGCAGTCAACGCCACCGGCGGCGTAGTGACAGGCAGCGGCATGAGAATCTCCGGCAAGCAAGTACAACTAGCCATCACTGGCGCATCTGAAACAGAGAGCATAAAAAATCATCACCTCTAAGCGACACGAATATCTAATAAGAAATGTAGCACATTTACCGGGAGTCAACAAGAGGAAGGGAGGGGGATTATTGGTTTCTTGTGACAAACTGTCCTTACGGGCCTCGCCGTGAACGACCAGGCTAGGGGGCCTTCGGCCAATCGCCCATTCGGGCGGGACGGATAAGGTTAAGCGTTCCCGCCCGAAGGGTGATCGGCGAAGCCCTCCAGCCCAGTCGTTCACGGCTGGGCGAACAGGACGGGCGCTAAAAACGATACTCCTG
>JBBQQW010000105.1:0-9531 GCA_038215455.1 Armatimonadota bacterium | reverse complement strand
CTGTCAGCAATACTCTCGCCGCATCAACTTTGGAGATCGTTGCGCCAGCATCCATTGTTACAGGGTCTGCAGCGTCTTTCACATTAAAGGAAAGTGGTGTGGTTCCTGCTTCCGGTACCTTCAGTTGGACTACCAGTCCGCTTACTACCACGGTCACTACCAACCCGGCCAGCTTCACCTTCACCACTGTGGGGTCATACACATTATCGGTGACTTACAATTCAAAGACGATGTCCATTCCAATTACCGTAACTGCACCTCCGGCGGTAACAACTTTGAATGGATCTAGCTTCACTATAGGGGTTGATGGTGGTGCAGCCGCAAATTATAGCATGGACGGTAAAGTAGGGTTGGATTACATGTTCTTCCCAAGTTCATCCCCAATGACGCGCATGGCAGGTGGCACGCAGCTTACTTACGTAGATGGTGGTGGAGCAGATTATTCAAAAAATAATGATGGCCACCTCATCACGTTGACAAATCCAATTGTCGTTAATAGTAATTCAAACTGGAAATATCAGAATGTGAAAACGGTGACGTTCACTGCACCAGCTACTACCACTACAAAAACTTTAACACTGGCAATAGGTGGATGGAACTCAACTGTTATTGCAACTGCTTCTTTGCCAGGAGCAACAACATGGACGAATACCTATTCCAATGGTGGAGTCTGGTATCGCGCTATTACGATAGTATTTTCTTCGGTAAAACCAGGCGGAGACACTCTCACCGTGACATTGGCGAGTACCGCCAGTAATGAGATGAAGATTATTGCTGCAGGTCTGAATTAGCAACAATATGAATCAGAGCTAACGCCGTCGGGTCAACTATGACCCGACGGCGTTTTGCTATGTGGCAGGGGAACTGGTACCGATAGCGAAATATATAGTTGAGGTGGTGAAGTGATGGCAAAGAAGATTCGTATGGGCATACTCGGGTGCGGCGCGATTGGAGCGCTGCATGCGCGGGCGATGCGCAAGGTGGAGACGGTGAGGCTGGTGGCGGTGGCTGATGCCATCCCCGGCTACGCGCACGCCTTTGCTGACCTGAACAAGCTGCATGCATTTGACAGTTTTGCGGCGATGCTCGCCAGTAATAAGATTGATGCCGTGGTAATCTGCACCCCCTCCGGTACGCACGCTGAATTGGGGATTGCCGCGGCAAAAGCGGGCAAGCATGTGTTGGTAGAAAAGCCGATGGATCTGTTTGTGGAGAAGATCGACCAGCTGATCGCTGCCTGCAATGAGAACGGCGTGAAGCTGGGGGCGATATTCCAGAATCGTTTCCCTGCACCGATCCAGCAGGTGAAGCAGATTATAGAAGATGGCTACCTGGGGGAGATTGTCTACGGCGAGGCATCATGCATGTGGTACCGGCCCCAGTCATATTACGATAGTGGTGCCTGGCGCGGCACCTGGGAGACAGACGGTGGGGTGCTGGCCAACCAGTGCATCCACACCATCGACAGACTACTCTGGCTGACCGATATGATGCCGCAGGTGCTGGCGGCGTATTGCCCGACGCTGCAACGGCAGATGGAGGCAGAAGATCTGGGACTGGCATTGCTGAAGTTCCCGAATGGGGCAGGGGGTATCATAAAAGGGACGACGCTGGCCGACCCCGGTTTCCCAGCGACGATTATTCTCTGCGGTACCCTGGGTTCGATCACTATCAAGCATAACTACGAGATAGAGATGCATGTGGCCGGGCTGCCGGACGATTACATCGCCATCCCCGAGAACACAGCGTGCATTGGTGGCGCTTTTGACCCGATGGCGATAACGGAAGATGACCATACGGCAAATATCACTGAATTTGCAGCAGCGATACTGGAGGGTCGTGACCCAACGGTCAATGGCAACGAAGCGCGTAAAGCGGTGCAACTGCTGAATGATATCTACACCGCTGCCGGTGTAGGCCCGTGGGGGAAACGATCGTAGCATGGGCGTCCCGCCCATGAGAACGAGCAATAGAGAATATTGAGTACACCCCGGTCTACCTAACCCCCCGGCCCCCTTCCCGGCGCGGGAAGGGGGTGTCCAATTGGACGGTTGTGTTTTTTCGTACCAAGGTTTTACAGTCGGCCCCCCTTCCCTCGCAGGGAAGGGGCCGGGGTTAGGTGAAACCAACGGGCAAAGTTCCCGCCGTAACTAGGAACTAGGAACTACTTTCGTAGGAGGAGCCATGTCACTTGGACAAATAGAACTGGGCGACCTGTCGGTCAGCCGTTTCATCATCGGCGGGAATCCGTTCAGCGGTTTCTCGCATCTTAGCCCTGTGCGGGATGCGGAGATGCGTGCATATTACTCGAACTCGCAGGTGATTGCAACGTTGTTGCATGCCGAGACGCAGGGTGTGACGGCAGTGATTTCGCGCACCGATGAGCATGTGTTGGGCATCATGAAGGATTACCGGGCGGCTGGTGGCAAATTGGACTGGATAGCGCAAACCGCCTTCGAGTTGCCTTCTTTGCAGGCAGCTGTGGAGATGGCGGTGCGCGGTGGTGCCCGGGGTTGCTATATCCATGGTGGCCAGATGGAGAACTACCTGGCGAACGGGCGCGCGGAAGAGCTGAAGGCGGCGCTGGCGCAGATTAAAGCGTCGGGCCTGGTCGCCGGGGTCGCGGGGCATGTGCCGGCAATTTTTGATTGGGCGGAAGAGAATCTGCAATGCGATTTCTACATGTGCTCCTACTATCACCCCACGCCGCGTGAGAATTCCGCCGGGCATAATGCCTGTGTAGAAGAGAACTTCGACGATGCAGACAGAGACCGCATGGTAGCGCGCATTGCTACATTGTCGAAGCCGGTTATCCACTACAAAATACTGGCCGCCGGGAGAAACACCCCAGAGGAGGCATTTGCCTTCGCTACGCGGCAGCTACGGCCTCAGGACGCCGTCTGTGTGGGGATATTCGATCGCGATAACCACGATATGCTGGCGGAAGACCTGCGTTTGCTGGCGGCGGGGCTGGCTGGTCAATAGTAGCTACCGAAAAACCTCGCAACAAAAAAAACGCCGTGCGGTTCGATAAACCGCACGGCGTTTATGTTCATACTGGTTTAGAAGATGCCAGTGTCGGTCATTACCGGCTCTACCTGGTAGGTGTCAGCCGGGAGGCGAACACTCAAGGTGTAAGATGAGGAGATAACCTTGACCATGTTATTCTCCGGTGCCAGGCCTACAACGCTGCGCAGATCGGTCAGATCCTGTGCGCCCAGTACTTTGCCGTCTACCAGGCTGATAATCTCCAAGCGTGATACCAATGCCCCCTTGGCATTGCGAAGACCAGCAATTACGCCCATATTACCTACTGCGAGGAAGCGATCAAAGCCGCCGATCGCTGCGGTGCCATTGTCTTTGACATCCCAGCCGAGAGCAGATTTCCCCAGATCAAAGTACTGTGTTTTGTCTGCTAACGAAGCCACTATGCCGTTAGGCCCAGCGGCCGCCAGGCTGCGCGGGGAGACTTTTGCGAAAATAATCGGCTCGGTCGATGTGTTCGAGAAGACTACCACACTGGGGTCAATCGCGGTCTGTTTTGGATCAGATACCGCCACCGCAATATAGTTGCTGGTCGGGCTGACGGCGATACTGGTGAATGGCAAGTCGTCCGTGATGGCACCACCGAGTGTGAGTTTGTCACCCTTGGCTGTGTAGAATTCAACAGTTTTGTCAGTATTAGCTACCGCCAGGTTTCCATCGGGGGTCAGGGCGATCAACGGACGGCCAGCTGGTTTGTCGGTAATGGTTAATACTGGGGTGTCAGCGTCTTTGCTGAAGTACAGCACTTCCGGCTTGATGTTCTTTGCTTCGGAGGTGATAACGGCGATGTTGCCAGTCTGGCTTACCAGTTTCACTTCCACCATGTGTCTGCCGACTGTGAGTGGTACAAAGACGCGCCGGGCTTCGGTGCCATCCGGGTTCAATACCACGATGACGCCTTTGGCCTCGGTATTATCTTCGATTGCATACCCGCGAGTGATACCGTATTGGTCGCGAAGTAATAATCCAGAAGCTCCGAGTTGCACATCCTGTTTCGGTGCTTTGGTTATCGGATCCAGAATAGTGAGTTTCGACCATGCTGCGGAAGTTACGCCAGTCGATGAGGTTGTCTTCATCTGGCTCTGGATTAAATTATCCGAGACATAACCGGAGACCATTCCGCTGTAACCGTCCAGTTTCACCGGGTTTAATTTAATCGGAGCAGCCACTGGCTTCTCCGAGGTAAAGATCAGAGTCACTGTAGTGGTGAATTCATCTGTGGTGCCAGCAGTTGCGGTAACAGTCACTACCGACGGTTTATCCGGCGCTATTAGATAGGTTATCGCACGGCCATCTGCAGCTGTATACATCAGATTTTTGTTTAATTTGAATTTCCCTGCGGTTGTTGTGAACATAACGGGAACATTCTGCAGTGCCTTGGCAGGAGGTGCAGCTCCACCGCCACCGGTTGTATCAATCGGCATACCGGTGATCGGATCAATTGCCTGAACCTTTGTAGCTTTTCCAGTCGAGAAGTCCACAGCTGATTTAGGGACGATTTTAATGTCCATTGGTGCGGACATCAGCGCGCCGCCACCTGTTCGGCCTCCAGCGCCACCGCCAGTGGCACCACCGCCAGCTTTACCACCACCACCGCCACCACCTTCGCCGAGGACGGTTGCGATGATCATATATTCAGTGGTGCCGTCAGCTATTCCTTCGCTGGGGGTAGCCGCCAGAGTAATCTGCGAGACATTCACTGCCGGCCCAGCAGTTTTAGTAGCGCCAGTGCCGGTTCCAGTATATGGTTGGCCAGTCTGTGGGTTAATAGCACCCGGTTGCTGGTACGGGTTGTACTGCTGCTGCTGGTATGGGTTGTACTGCTGCTGCTGGTACGGGTTGTAGCCAGAGCCACCGCCTGTCTGGTATGGGTCGTAACCACCATATGCACCATTGCCTATTGGTGTGAAGGTGAGCATGGTATTCCCACGTAAGCCACCAGCGTTAATGGTGATGATCGCCGGGCCAGTCTGTGTGGTAGCCATAATCTCATTATCGATATTACCGTAGGAGTCGGTGATCCCCTGCATCATGCGAAGTTGGCCTGCGGTAGTGGCGAAGATCACTGGGCGATTGCTGAGAACCATGCCCCCTTGATCTTGCAATTGTACGTGGATCAGCGCACGGCTGATTCCGTCCGCTGGGACATTGGTAGGTGTTACAGTAACGGTGACTCCCGGGCTATTAACGGGGAGGTTGTTGATATTGCCGGTATTGGGGTTTGCAGCTGAGTTGCCCAGAACCGTAATGCGGGTGGAGGCACCGACTGGGCCGTTGAAGGCGTAGGCAGTGACTGTGCCGACATTCTCGACACCCATAGAGACATCCAAAGTAACAACGCCAGTTGCATCTGTCGTCGTTGGCCCCTGTTGCAGGATACCACCGCTCGTCCAGAAGGTGATATTCTGTCCGGAGAGCGTTCCACTGCCAGACAAGCGTGCTGTTAAGGTAGAGTTGGTGCCGTTGGTAGTAGCCCGGGTAAGGTCGACTGTTGATGGGCTGGATGTGAGGGAGATAGTGTTGTTCGGTGCAGAAGTTCCACCGGTCACCGTAAAGACCACGAGCTGCGATGTCGGCGGATCCTTATAAAACCGTGCACTATCGCGTGCAGTGAACATCACAGCGTAGGTACCGTTCTGTGCCGGAGCGTACCAGTACCAGTTGCCGGTATACGATGTGGCATTGGGGTTGACGTACGCATTTGGCTGCTCGGTTACACTACCTGCACTTGCTTGCGCGGTAACGATAACGGGGTCGTTCACAATTCCCCCCAGGCCATACTGGGTGGAGGTCGTGTCGGTATCGGTAGCCGTGACGGAGATATGGACACTCCTCCCGGCGGTTACCGTTGTGGCATTCGGCCTTGCGGTCACGGTGATCGCATTACCCCGGCTAAACTGCTGGGCAAAAGCGGCCGACGCCATCATGAACACTGACATGGTGAGGATCACCATTAGACGATTTCTCATTGTGTTACACCTCTCCTAGATATTTTACTGTATTATACGCGAGAAAAGCAAAAGTAGTTGCACTCTCGCATGATTATTATTCGCCACAAATTTAAGAAGGCCTTTTTGGTTCTCCCCTAGAAATAACAAAAAATGGAAGAAAAATCTGATTATAAGCAAATTGTTAGGGCAGGTGTTACCATTGCGGGGATAATCCTGGGCGTTTTGCTGATAATTTATCTGGTACAGCAGCTTGTTGCACTGATTTTACTGGTGCTTTTTGCAGTAGTTATCACCACCGGCATCGATCCGCTGGTGGTCAGGTTACAACGACTTGTCCACAGATGGTGGGATATGTCACGTGCACAGGCGACATTAATTATTATCCTCACCATGTTGCTGGCCATTCTGGGCATCTCTTCATTCCTGTTGGTAACCGCAGTCAATGAGTCGCTGAAATTTGCCGAGAATACCTGGCCGATATTAATCCAGGAGCTGGAGAAGTGGAGCGGGCAGAAGCAGTACTTGCCGGATACGGCGCAACTTTTCGATAAATTAAGTGCGCAGTCCGGGCAGATATTTGAATATCTCTTCACCACTACGCGCGCCGTATTCGGGCTTCTCGGGGGTGTTTTCACCGGCATCATTCTGCTGGTGTTGACTTATTTTTTCACCAGCAACAGGGAAGACATCGTATATCTGTTTGTGCAATTCATCCCGGCGAAATTTCAACATCGATTTCGTGCGGTAGGTCATCTGGCAGCGATGAAGATGGGTGGCTGGATTCGCGGGCAATTCACAATTGCTGGTATTATCCTCGTCACCATCTCGATAGGCATGACAGCATTGCGTGTCGATTACCCGATCCTTATTGGCCTGGTGGGCGGGGTAGGCGAGTTCATCCCCATGGTAGGAGCATACGGTGCCTTCTGGGTGGCGCTGGCCATCATGCTGGTGACACATGCCCCGGCATGGCAGGTGATATCTGTCATCGTATTCTTCGTTATACTCACCCAGCTGGATAACTATGTGCTGGGGCCTAAAGTGATGGAGAAGAATGTAGATATGCCGCCGATCACATCAATTATGGCGATACTCTTCGGCGTCGGGCTTCTCGGTGTGGCCGGCGCATTGGTTGCCATACCGATAGCAGCGGGCGTCAGGGTGGTGATGTATGAGGTGATATTTCCGCTGATAACGGGCAAAACACGGGAGCAGATTGACGCGGAATCACCCCGAGACCGCCGAAAAAGATTACAGGAGAAAAAGCGGGAACGAAAGAAAGCGGCGAAAAGTGAAAAGACGACAGGATAAATACTGACCTGTTCTGTGACACCACCCCCTGAAGGAGGTGGCTAACAACGGCAAGCACGCTGAAGCGCGCTATCATTCAGGTTCGACGAAATCTCCTCTATCTGCACGTTCTCATGGGCGGGACGCCCATGCCACAGGCTACATGTCCACGTACATCTCTTCCATCTCCGCGTCCACATCCACGCTTTCTTTCTTCAGCTGCGGGAAGAGGATCACGTCGCGGATGCTGGCGGCGTCGGCCAGCAGCATCACCAGGCGGTCGATGCCGATGCCCAGCCCGCCGGTGGGGGGCATTCCGTACTCCATGGCGCGCAGGTAATCTTCGTCCATCGGTTGTGCTTCGTCGTCGCCCGCGGCTTTCTCGCGCATCTGCTCTTCAAAACGTCCGCGCTGGTCGATGGGGTCATTCAGTTCGCTGAAGGCATTGCCCAGCTCACGCCCGCAGATGAAGATCTCGAAGCGTTCGGTGAGGTCGGGGTTGTCCGGGCGGCGCTTCGCCAGCGGTGAGATCAGCGTCGGGAAGTCGGTGATGAAGGTCGGTTGGATCAGGTTCGGCTCCACGAACTCCTCAAAGAGGTTGTTGATGAGGGTGGAAAGGTGGGCGCGTGGATCCACATGCACGCCTAACTCCTGGCATACTTTTTTGGCGGATTCGAAATCATTCAGCTTGCTGGTGTCGACATTGCCATATTTTTGCAGTGCATCGTAGAGGCTGATGCGTTGCCACGGGGTAGCCAAGCTAATATCAGTTCCCTGGTAGTTCAGCTCCAGCGTGCCACGGGTGGCCAGGGCAGCGGTGGTGAAGATCTCCTCGCACAGGCGCATCATGCCATCCAGGTTGGTGTACGCCTGGTAGCATTCCATCATGGTGAATTCCGGGTTGTGCTTGGTGCTCATCCCTTCATTGCGGAAGTTGCGGTTGATCTCGTAGACACGCTCCAGCCCGCCAACGATCAATCTTTTCAGGTACAGCTCCGGGGCGATACGCAGGAAAAGGTCCATATCCAGCGAGTTGTGATGCGTGACGAAGGGGCGTGCGGCGGCACCACCGGCGATCGATTGCATCATGGGCGTCTCGACTTCGAGGAAATCCTTGCCGTCCAGCAATGCGCGGATGGACTTAATGGCCTTGCTGCGCATAATAAAGGTGTCGCGCACCTCCGGGTTCATGATCAGGTCGACGTAGCGCTGGCGATAGCGTGCCTCCACGTCTTTCATGCCGCTCCATTTATCGGGTAGCGGACGCATGGATTTGGCGAGGACGTCGAATTTAGTCACGTGCACGGATATCTGGCCCATCTTCGTCTGGAAGACATAGCCTTCAATGCCGAGGATATCGCCGACGTCCACCAGCTTCAGCAGTGCATACAGCTCCTCGCCCAGGTCGTTAATGCGAAAGAATGCCTGGATGCGCCCGGAGAGGTCCTGGATATCGGCAAAGGTCACCTTGCCCTGCCCGCGTCGTCCCATCAGGCGACCGGCTATCTTCACCGTCTGCCCATCCAGCGCCGGGAAGTCACCCAGGATCTGTGCGGCGCTATGCGTGCGCTCGTAGGTAGTATGGAGGAAGGGATTCAATCCCTGCGCTGTAAGTGCTTCGCCCTTCTCCCGGCGTAAGTCCATCAATTCCTGTAATTTGTCGTTGGCCACTTGTCTCACCTTCCTCATTATAATTGGCGTTACGCCTTCATTGATGTTAGTTTAGCATGGAACGGGGGGAAGTTCCAAATTGGTAACCACCGCCTGTTGCAGATATGTTGAGGAAAAATTCTCAGTTTAGGGAAACATTTTTGGGGGGAAAGACTCTAACAATGTAGAAGTTAAACCTTTGTAGGAGAAGAACACAAAAATGATTACCAATAGATTCATGCAGCTGCTACTGTTGCTCTCGCTAGCTACCTCACTGGTATTCGCCGCACCGCGTAATGTCATTTTAATGATTGGTGATGGCATGGGGCAGGATATCGTCGCTGCCGCCGGTGCCTACAAGTACGGTGCTGACTATCATAAATTCGGCGGGACGAAAAAGTTGACGCTGGAGACGCTGGATAAGCATTATTTCATGACTACGTTCTGTAATGGTGGTAGTTATGATTTCACCTGGAATAATGGGAATCGGGATTATCCTAAAAATGGCGCTACGGATAGCGCAGCCGCTGCCACCGCCATGGCCTCCGGGGTGAAGACCTACGATGGCGCTATCGGCGTCGGCCCGGACAAGAAG
>JBBQQW010000104.1:0-9542 GCA_038215455.1 Armatimonadota bacterium | reverse complement strand
CCGGGCCGGTGCCGTAGACCATGCCGGTCATCCAACTCCATTGTTCGATGCCGTTGTCGTTCAGCTTCTTCGTTAACTGCAGCCAGCAGTCACGGGTCTTGTCGCTTTGCGGGATGTAGTCGTGGATCGAGCAGTCACCGCCGGTGTCGTTCTTCAAGGTGGCGGGCTGGTCGGGTTTCTTCGGATCCAGCAACATCCGCTGTGGGATCGGGAAACTCGTTTCCTTCTGGCGCAGGCCGCGCCCGTTGAACCAGCCGGGATGATGGACAAATGCGCGCTTCACGCCAGCGGCTTTCCATGCATCGACGCGCCCGGCGTAGGCGGGTAGGTTCCACGCCCATGCATTGTCGATATTAATGCCCACGGTGGGCAGCGGGTCATGCTGCACGAAGCCCAGTTCCTGGCTCACGTGGTCGCGCACAAACTGATCTACCTCCTGCCAGCGCGTGTGCCAGGCGTAGTCGGGTAGCGCCCTGGTGGTCAACGCGACATGAACCTTCGGCACGGTCGTGAAGGCATCAGTCAGCGGGAAGTACATGCAGTCGGTCTGACTCACCTGCGTGTCGCCCGGCCATACCTCGGTGAGGCTGCGGATGGCCTCCATGCGGTCGTACCAGGCGGCCATTGCGACGGCAGGGCGATACTGGAAGTCTACCCAGTTCACGCCGCCGCCGCGCTGTGGCTGGGCGATCCACGACCCGTGGCGGTACTTCATGCCTTCCGTGCGGTCGGCGATATTCTGCGGGCCGGGCACCGCCGGCGAGACCACCGGGGCACCGCCCACCGCGCCGGGGATGATCTCGGTGGTGGTGAAGCTGTTCTTCACCGGGCCGGCGGCGTCGTAGGCGAGGGGTTCCAGCTTCGCTGCGATGCCGCCCAGTCCGCGGTAGCGCATGTTGATCAGGGTGTTACCGGACGCCTGGCCTTCGGTCTCCCAGGTGCCCAGCTCGCGGATGCAGTTGATCTTCCTGCCGTTCGTCAGCGTCACCGCATAGTTGTGCTTCCAGCCGCGCCACTGCCAGCCAGCGACATTCAACGTCACGGGCTCAATGGTCCAGACCAGCGTACCGTTCGTTTTGCCCACCGGACCGGCATTAAGCATCGCCTGCACGTTGCTCCGTTGCACCGTCACTGTGTTGATTTCTGCTGGCAGCCGAACGTGCGCGAAGAGGTAGTAGTCACGGAACGGTTTGCCATCCTGCATGACGAAGAGGCGAGAGGTAGCCGCGGCATCGCCGGCGACAAGGTCGCAGGTAAGCTTGACCGTGGCACCATCGACCCGCACGTCGCGCAACGCCAGGTGCTCCCAGGCGAAGGGGGTATCCGTCCACTCCTCGATAAGGTAGGGCCGCACCACCGTCGCGTCGCTCTTAAGTGCTGCACCATCGGCGGTGGCCGACTGCAGTCCGAGCAGATAGTCTTGTTCGAGCGCGAACTGCAGCTTACAGCCGTTATCGAGATCGATACCGACACGCGCAGCATCGCGAGTTATAGTGGGGACGGCCAGCGCCGCCGTGGTGGCCACCACCAGCAGCGCCGAGGTAATGAAATAAGCTATTCGCATAATAAGAATCTCCTACGGAAAAGTTCCAAGTTTCAAGGCTGATTTAGTGTGTTCAAGCCCGCCAGTCTATGGCCCAGCCGTAAATGGCTGGCTAAGGGATGCTACGACTACATTTTTTCATCCCCAGATAATGAAGCGCACTTCATTAGTAATTCCTGCTCGGTCGGCTTTACAGCGGGAAGCGGGGGACCGGTTGCCACTGCCCTTTCGTGATCTGCTCCGCGAAATGTGCTACCTGCGCAGCTGCTTCCGGGTTGTTCTTCAGCAGCGCGTCCTTCTCGGCTTGGGCACCTGCTACCCCGAGAAGCTCGAGCACCAGTTGCGCCTCCGGTGAGGCGGCATTCTCCGCCGCCAGCGCCTGCTCCCCTTGCACATCTTTCGCCAGATAGGCGCGCATCAAGCGCGGGTAGTAGGCGGTGGGAACCACGGCGACGAGCGCATCGAGATAAGCGATGGCGGCCTTTACGTCGCCCTGTTGCACGGCGAGCATTGCGCGGTGATAGTTGGCCTCGACGCCGGCCTTGCCGAATTCCGCCGGCTTGCCTTGTTCCCAGGCCACCAGGCCGAGTAAGAAGTCCGCCTCGGGACCGGGATAGAGCTTGGCGATGCGTTCGGCGTTCGCTAGGTCGCCCAGGCGGTAGGCCCCTCGGGCGACACTCAGTGCGCCCGTCGGATCACCGCCAGCGCCCAGCGTCTTAGCAACCGGCAGCACATTGCGCATGGTGAGGGCACCTTCGTTGGCGCAGAAACCCTCCTGCTCGTAATAGGTGGGATTTTTGGCCGGGTTCCTCCGGTCGAGCAGCGCCTGGAAGGTATTGCGAACGTCCTCCGGCACCGTACTGCCCGTGTTGGCCCCGGTGGCAGCGAATACGTTCTCCTTCGATGGTGTCGGAAGGTCGAGCGGGAAGGTCTGCTCAAGCACCTTCACACCATCCAGCGTCACGGTGAGCTTCTTGTTGAATATACCCTTCACAATGGTGTGCGGGCCGATGGGCCCCTGCGCCACAACGTTGCCCGTGTCATCAGTCACCACGGCTGCGGCCCCGCGGGTGGCTACCATAGCAAAAGCGTTACCGTCTACGCCCACCGCAACATCGTCGTTGGCATAGGACACCTTGCCGATACCCTGGGTGATATAAAAGCGGTGCGTGAACTCAGCGGGCACATAGGCCGGCTTCAGTTCGCCCGGCACCTCAAACACCGTGCCGATACCGCCCCACAGCTCGAACATGTCGGCCCAGAATGCCGTGTATAGCTTCATGCCCGGTGCGGTCTTTGGGTCATGGATGCGCAGGCGGCTCACACCCTGCAGCGGGTAGTAGCCACCGGCGAAGCCGTACTGACCAGCGATGGAGAAGTGCGAGACGTTCCAGTTGTCGAGTCCGCTCCAATGCGGGGAAGTGTGCACAACCGTGGGGCCGTGGTCACAGACCCAGCCGGCGGGGTAGATGAACGATGTGCGTGCCTTCATGGCTGCCTCATCCACGATATCCTTGGTCACCTCTTTCCCCTTCTCGGTGACCGTCTTCTTTTCGGCAATGCGTTCCTGTGGGAATTGCGTATCATTCCACATCTTGTCCGAGTGCGGCATCGGCGACAGGTTCTCCTTGCGTTGACGCCAGGAGACAACGTTGCTGCCGGGGGTGACGGTAACGAAGATATCCAACGCTTCGTCGGAGTAGCGGCCATAGCGCTGCAGGTCGTCTTTCGACGTGTACTGGTAAAAGCGCAGGTCCATCGCCACCGTGGCGCTGCCGTCCGCATTTCGCAGGACGCGGTAGCCGGCCGGTTGTTTCAGCTGTGTGCCATGTTCGAAGAAGGGGAAGCTGGGCTTTACACCACCGACACTCCACGCCAGGTGGTCCGTGAAGACCTCCGAGCGGGAAAAGTAGTCGGTGCCGGTTTTGACGTCGAACGCGCGCAACAGACGCGCGCCGTAGGCCGGACAGACCCACGCCTCTACGAGGCCATTATTGAGCGTCACCACGTCCACCGTCTCCTCGGTCATGCGGATGCTGTCGCGCTTGATGTAGTAGCCAGCCCCGCCACCGCGTCCCTGATGATCGGCGACCTCGACCTTGAAGGTCATAGGTGTCACGTGTACTTGCACGGGGTCAAGCGCGGATGCCGCTCCCGCTCCCGCGGCAAGGATCGCGGAACATACCGCCATAATACTCAGTAGTCGTAGTTGTCGCATCTCACGTTCCTCTCTATTATCGCTGTCCGCCGTCCAGCAGCGCCAGCGCTTTGGCGATTGCCGCTGAACCGCTCACACTCAGCACGCGCACCGTGCTCCATTGCGCGGGGTCACTGCTGTACTTACCCCCGCCCCCGGGGAAACTCCAGCGGGCCTGTTCGGTTGCGCTGAAGGGCAGGCCCTTGAATTCGGGGCTTCGTCCCAGTCTAAGGCTGTCTAACCCCACGGCTAGCAGTGTCGCACCTTCCGTTCGCCCCCTTTTTATCCACGCCATCCGCTCCAGGTCGGCGGTGTTCTGCGTCGTCGTTACCCATGCGGGTTGCACGGCCTGCCGGGTTTCGGTCTTCTCCGGCCACAGCCCGCCGGGCAACACAACTATACCGCCCACCGCAGGGGGCAGCGCCTCGGCATACGTCTCGCCGACTGTCAGGCTCCAACCGTTCAGCCCCGTCATTGTTCCCTTGGTTGGGCCAATCAGCCGCACACGGTAGCCCCGCGTCGCCAGGGCACTCTGCAGGGCCGCCACCACCGGGCCGTCGAATCCGGCACGGAGCGCGATCGCCGCGTCCGCTGCACCTGCCCGAGCGGTAGCAGTATCTACCATGGCTGCGGCAACCTGCGCCCGGAGGGTATCATTGACCAGCGGACCGTGTACGCCGTCTGCATCTACCAGCAGTGTCTGCGCCGCGGTACACGGATTGCCGGCCCAATCGATTGCGGCGAGTACCGGCTGGCCTTCGAGGCTGCGCACCCAGCCCGGCCGCTCGCCACAAATTATTGTCTGCTCACCTCGGGCTGCCAGCGCCAGCTGGAGCGCTGCCAACGCACGGCCGCTGAAGACGGGTGCCAGGCGCACCGCCACGGTGGGCGTGACCGGGGCGTCCTGCGCCACTGGTTGGCGTAGGGGGTGCAGCAGCGACGCTACCGTGGTCGGCATGCTCGGGGCCTCCATGGCGGGGAGAGGCGTCCACCGTGCCGGGGGTACGCCCTGGCCTGCCAGCAACGTATCGGCATCCGGGGCCGCCAGCAGGGCCATCGCGGGACGCCGTTGCAGCTCAGCGAGTAGACCCGTCAGGTCATCGGGCTTTGCCTGCCCCGGCACTCCCGCGAGGATGATGACTGCGCGAAGCGCATCGGGCCGGTAGGACGTACCGACGACGAAGCCGGGCACCTGATCGGGCCGCAGGAGTGTCAACGGTAGTCCGGCTGCCTGCAATGCGCCAAGCTGTAAACGCTGCTGTGCGCTCACAGTGCCAATGACGAGCGTGCGAACCTGTCCTGTGGGGATGGGTAGTCCGCCAGCCACGGCGGCCAGCATCTCGAGGAACGCGCGTGTGTGCGCTAGCGAGTCTCCGGGGTAGCGCGCGGTGACCAGATTGCCGTCGCGCACCACCGGGGCATCCACGTATGCGCCGTACGCGCCCGCAGCCCAGGCGTCCGCCAGTTCGTCGCTCACCGCGAAGAGACATGTGATGATGCGATCGTGGAGCAGGTTCGCCCGCATGAGTAGGCGCGGCCCGTGACAGATGGCCGCTACGGGCTTATCGGCCTGCATGAACGTGCGGCAGATATCCAGCGCCAGGGGGTGGCTCTCCAGGTTGCCGGGGCTGTATCCGCCGGGGATCAGTAGCCCCAGGTACCGTTGTGGCTGCACTTCATCCAGCGTCAGGTTGGCCGTGGCATCCTTCTCCGGGGTGACTTTGCCGGGCGAGACGACGATTTTACCGCGGGTCACCCCTGCGATGTCCACCTGGTATCCCGCAGCTTGCAGCGCCGTATACGGCGTCCAGAACTCTTCGTTGTTATAGCCCTCGCCCAGCAATATCAGCACACGCGGTGCTTCGGCTCCCTGCGCCCACGTCACCGTCGCGAAGGCGACGAGGCAAATAAAGAGTATGACCTTGAACCCCATCATCGACGCCCTCCCCAAAGTGTCTCGTGTCTGAGTATATACCTGCATATCAGACTGATATGGGGATTGTACACCACCTCACAGGTGTAGTCAACAGGCCACTAATAATGCGCAAGCCACAGCCGTGATATTGACACATGGTTAGGTATAATATATCATGATGTGGTCAGTTGATACCATAGCCGACGCGATAGGAGTATGCAATGGAGTGCACTTCATTTTCGGGGGTGAAAATCTGATGTCGCAGCTGGCGTTAGCCTTGGTCTACCTAACCCCCAGCCCCCTTCCCTCGCAGGGAAGGGGCTGGGGGGTCTTCGGGCGGGTCGGGCAAGGTTAAGTCGTCCCGTCCGAAGGACGATCGGCGTAGCCCACTAGCCCTGTCGTTCACGGCGGGGCGACAGGCTGACGGGTTTGAACCCCGTAACCAGCCTTGGAACTTGGAACTATTTTCGTGGGAGTATGTGCACAATGTCTAATCAGAACGATATTATCGAAGCGCTGCCGCGCTATCTCCGGGTTGCCACCGTGCTGCGTCAGGAGATATTGGCGGGGGTGCATCCGCCCAATGCCATGCTCCCAAGCCGACGGGCGTTAGCACAGCAGTTCGCCGTGGCGCAGCCCACCATTGATCGCGCTATCGCGGCGCTGGTGAGTGAAGGGTGCCTACGTGTGGATAGTCGACGGGGGACATTCGTTACGGGCAAATCGCCGGTGCCACGCGGGTCGGTGCTGGTGGGCGCGTCATCGCTCAATCAGGTACACCCTCCGGCCATCGTGGGCGTCATCACGACGCTGCATGACATGGATGAGGGCGACGCTAACCAGCGTCTATGGTCCACTACAATTTGCACAACGTTGGAGCAGAGCCTCGCTGGTGACGGCAGTACGTTCCGGTTTGTGAACCGTTTCCAAGGACGCGGTGAAGAGTTGCTGTCCACCGAGGAGGCTGTAGCCCAACTCCGCACGCAAGGTAGCACCGCCATCGTCGTCGCGGCCGATATCGGCGCGATGCCCGCCACGGTTCGTACCCTGGTACGTACTGGGCTTCCATTTGTGGTCGTGTCGGCGGTGGACATTCGCCAGCCGGTGTCGGCGGTGGTGTTTGACAACTTCGCTGCTGGCTATCAGGCCGCCGAACACTTGCTCGCCATTGGGCACCGCGAGATCACGTTCATCGCCCCCTTCACGGACAACTGGGTTGAGGAGCGCATTGCGGGCGTGCGTCTGGCGCTGGCCGACGCCGGCCTGCCGGCATCGGCGTTGGTTATTCACCCTTGCCAGCCGAAGTCGGCGCGAGTTTTGCGGCAGGTCACCTACCACATCTATCAGCAGCCTGGCTACCTCGCCGCCCGCGAGGCCATCAACACCGGCACCCTGGGCCGTGCCATCATCGCCATCAACGATCTCACCGCGTTCGGGGTACTGAAGGCGACCGAGGAAGCAGGTCTCGAAGCTGGGCGCGACTTCGCAATTATCGGCTTTGATGACCATCCGAACGCGCGCTTCCGCAATCTCACAACGCAGCGTCCCCCGCTTGCGGAGATGGGCCGTGAAGCCTGCCGTCTGCTGACCAGGGTACTTGCCGGAGGGACAACGACGAGTCTGCAGGTGCGAATGCGCCCCACCATAGTGCCGCGCGGCTCTACTGCAGGTGGGTAGGCCCTTATACCGTCAACGCCCGATTCTCATCAATGAGGACACCATCTATCCCGAAAATTTGACGGCCGCGGTGGCGGAATATGCTTCATGGGGCTACTACAGCCAGGGGTACGGCAGCGGCTACGTTGACCGCACCGATTGGCGGGAGCATGAGCGCGAGACCAACTATGCGGAGTTGAGCGGCTATCAGACGCTGCCAGTGAACTGGGGCATCAACACCCCGGAGAAGCGCGCTTTTTTTGACGCAGTGCAGGCGATAACTAGCGGGCGATTCGCATGATCGTCACAATTTTCGTGTCCGTCGTGCTGCCGATCTTTCTCATAATCGGCCTGGGTTTTTTGCTTGATCGCAAGTTGCACCTCGACTTGCCGACGCTGTCGAAGTTGAACTTCTATGTTTTTGTGCCTGCTCTCTGCTTCGTCATGTTGCTGAAGGCGGAGCTGGCTCCGGCTAAACTGGGAATGATCGGACTCTTCAGTCTGCTACACGGCGTGTTGCTCTTCGCGTTGGCGTGGTTCGTCTTCGCCCATCGTGTGCTGAAGCCGCAACAGACCATCCTCTCGCTTGGTACCGTGTTCTCTAACGTCGGCAACTACGGTATCCCGCTCATCGTGCTCGCTTTTGGCACGCAGCAAGTGGGTGTCATTACCGTCATCGTGGTAGTGCAGAATCTGCTCAGCTTCACCGTCGGCATATGGCTATTGGAACGCAAGACGCAGAGCGTGGGGCAGGTGTTGCGTGGGCTGCTGACCGTGCCGGTGATCTACGCGGTGGCGCTCGCCATTGCGCTGCAACTCACCCACATTGTGCTGCCTGCGTGCCTGATGACTCCGCTGCAGTACCTGGCGGACGGCCTCATCCCCGTTGCATTGCTCACATTGGGCGCGCAGCTCTCCCGCACGCGTCTCACCCGGGGCGTCGCACCGCTCATCACCGTGGGTGTGCTGCGGCTGCTCGTCTCTCCGGTGCTGGCCGCGGCGCTCATCCCGCTCTTTGGCTTCACTGCGCCGGTCTCCTCGGTGCTCATCGTCGCCGCCGCCTTCCCGGTGGGGGTCAATGTCTTCATTCTCGCCGCGCAATACCGCCAGGACGAGGAACTGGCTTCGCAAGCCATTTTCTGGACTACCCTGGTCAGTGCCGTCACCGTCTCCCTGCTGCTGCTCTTCGTGCGTTGATGTCCAATATTGGCAGGAGTCAGCACTAAAGGCGGCGGTCAGGTCACAGGCGGGCAGATCGTCTCCGAACCAGTGGTGGGGACTACCGTCCCACGGAAATTCCCTCGCTAGCGACCAGATGTTCCGTGAAATGCGAATCATTGAAATTCTGTTACTTATCGCGCTAGAGGCGAAATTCCATCGGTGGCCACTCTACCCTTCAGCCGTCGTGCTTGGCGCAGACTAAGTTTCAGTGTAGCCGCCACCGCAGTCAGTGTGAGCTTCCCGTCCAGCACTGACTGTAGCAAGTGATAACGCTGCGAATCCCGTTGACTCATATCAATACTTGCGGTGCGGCAGATAATCGTGCAGGAGGCAGATATCAGTATCATCCGCACGCACCTGCTCCGGCTCTGGCACCTGACCGGCGTCAGTCACCTGTTGGCGTGGCTGGTCATTCGGGGGCGGATGAAGGGGGCGGAGGAGGGTGTGCCTAACCCCTGAAGAGGGTTGCTAACAATCCACCGCCACCTTTTTATCCGTACCCAGGTTACGGTTCTTGCGAGAGGCTAACACATCGAAAGCCGACGCTACTGTCGGAGATGTTGGGGGAGATGCCGCCGCTACGAAATGTGCCGCGGTAGGAGTAGTAGTTGGCACCATTGTTCCACGAACCGCCCCGCACCATACGTTTAAGGCCAGTTGTTGGCCCCGTTGGATCAGTTACGGCAGTAACTGAATAGTTGCCAGACCAGTCTGCGCACCATTGCCACACATTGCCAGCCATATCCTGCGCTCCACACCAGCTAGCACCAGCAAGGAAACTGCCTACTGGCCAAGTGCTTAAACCCACATTATATGAATTGAATTGGTTGGCACATTTCGTCGCATCCCATCCATTAGTGGGGTCATTATCGTGGGCCATACCACCCCAGGGGTAGTTAAGCTCCTGCGGCCCACGGGCAGCATATTCCCATTGCGCCTCGGTGGGTAGTTTCACCCCCGCCCAAGTGGCGTAGGCTTTTGCGTCATACCAGGTGACGTTGACGATAGGA
>JBBQQW010000103.1:0-9716 GCA_038215455.1 Armatimonadota bacterium | reverse complement strand
CTCCAGGTTGTTCATCTCGCCGGAGATAGCAGCGTTGACCACCGCGCGCGATACCGGGATGTCAAAGCGCTCGCCCACGCCTGCCGGGCCACCAGTCCAGCCGGTGTTTACCAGGTAAACGGGCACGTTATGCGTGGCGATCTTCTCGCCCAGCAGCTTGGCATATACCGTTGGGGAAAGCGGCAGGAACGGTGCGCCGAAGCAGGTGGAGAAGACGGCCTCCGGCTCGGTGACGCCTATTTCGGTGCCCGCCAGTCGTGCCGTGTAGCCCGAGAGGAAGTGATACATCGCCTGGTCGGGGGTGAGGCGCGCGACCGGGGGCAACACACCGAAAGCGTCGGCGGTGAGGAAGATCACCACATTCGGGTGATTACCCAGGCCGCTGAGCACGCAGTTATCGATAAAATCTACCGGGAAGGCGGCGCGGGTGTTCTCGGTGATGCTCTCGTCATCATAATGCGGCATGTGCAGCACGGGGTCGATGACGACATTCTCTATGGTGCAGCCGAAACGGATGGCGTCCCAGATCTGCGGCTCTTTTTTCTTCGACAGATTGATGACCTTGGCGTAACAGCCGCCCTCGAAGTTGAAGACGCCGTTGTCGCTCCAGCCATGCTCATCGTCGCCGATGAGGCGGCGGGTCTGATCAGCGGAAAGCGTGGTCTTGCCGGTGCCGGAGAGGCCAAAGAAGATGGCGGTGTCGCCGAACTCGCTGATATTTGCCGAGCAGTGCATGGGGAAGATCCCCTGCTTGGGATAGATATAATTGAGCACGGAGAAGATGGATTTCTTCATCTCGCCTGCGTATTTGGTGCCACCGATGAGGATGATCTTGCTCTCGAAGTCGACGATGACGAAGGCTTCGCTGCGCGTGCCGTCACGCTCCGGTACCGCGTGGAATCCAGGGGCGCATACCACCACGAATTCCGGGTTATGATAGATAAGGTCTTCGCGTTTCACGCGGCGGAAGATCTGATGTACGAAGAGGTTCTGCCAGGCGAATTCGTTGATAACGCGGATGGGCAGCTGATACTGCTCATCGGCACCGGCAAAGCCATCGAAGACATAGACTTCGCGGTTCTGCAGATAAGAGAACACACGCGCCTTCAACGCCTCAAATGTCGGGCGATTCATCGGCTGGTTCACGCTGCCCCACATGATGTGGTCTTTGCTGGCCGGGTCTTCCACGATGAACTTGTCTTTAGGCGAGCGTCCGGTGCGTGCCCCGGTGTTCACCACCAGCGCGCCATTCGTCGCCAACACACCCTCACCATGCGCCAACGCGCGTTCCACCAGCACAGCAACGTGCAGGTTCCAGTTCACATGTCCCAGATTGTACAGGCCATGCACCTCCAAAGGCACATTCCCGACATAGCTCTCAGTCTCCATAATTACCTCCATCAATATATGCACGGTAACACCAATTTAGATTCTGGACTACCTGATGCATATAATGCATGAAAACTGGCAATATGGTCAACTACCAAATTCCGTGCTATGGCCGTACCACCTATGAGAACGGACAATAGAGCTGATATTGATGGCGTGAGCGGTAGAAATAACGACCTGATACGGTACCAAACCAAATACCCCGGATGAAATCCGGGGAAGAGGTTGATTTCTTCAGGCCATGCTTCGATAAGCCTACCCGACTCATCCTCCGCACAAATACACCCGTATCCGCGCCTGCTCTTCCTCGCTGTAGCAATCCCCGTAGAGGCGTTGGAAGACTTTCCAGCGCATTTCTGTCTCGGTGATATCGGGGTGTTGGCGGAGGATGCCCGCTTTCATGAGGGTGATACCGGCGTCAAACATCTGCGTGGCCATCACCACGCGCTCGCCAGGGGTTCGCTGGGCATAGAGTTCCCGGAGCTGCTTCTCCACTTCTGGTGAGGTATCATGCATTTTGAGATACCCTTTCCAGTAGCTGATTAACACCGAGTTTCGTGGCCCAGTCGCGCAGATACTCGCTGTCGAGATCTTCGACGGACTGCAGTAGCAACTTCACATCGCGCAGTTGTAATTCAGACTCAGATGCTTTATCGAGATAGTATTCAGCTGAGAATTCCGAATAAAAGCTATCCGCATCAGCACCAGCCAGGTTGATGACGATATCGATATCCCGCGTCATACGTGGTGTAGCGTAAAAAGCCATGGCTATAGACCCAGTCACCATGTAAGTGAGACCCAGCTTATCAAATCGATCTACGACTTCAAATAATATCTCAAGCTCTTCATTCATGATCGTGATCCTGGTGCGAGAAAGGCTACATTATTCACCTGTGCTATGGCCTTCCTGGCCATGGCACAGATATTCACCGGTCACCTCACCCATTAACCGCCTTAGTCCACTCCTGCGCGATGAGTGCGTGGCCGGCGGGGGATGGGTGTACGCCGTCTCCTGCCCAGCTGGTGCGCGGGTGATCGGTGTACATGTCGTTGAAAGTTTTGTCCAGCGGGATGTACAGCGTATCGTAGTCGTGGGCGACGCGGCGCACGGCTTCTATGCGCGGGTCGACATCGGCACGCCAGGCGATGCGGTCGGCGGGGACGGGGAGGACGAACGGCTCCAGGATCATCACCCGTGCGCCGGCTTCATTTATTAATGCATCCAACAGACGGCGATAGCAGCTCTCGAACTCGGCGATGGGCGACTCGACATTGCTGTCGAAGAAGCGCCAGGTGTCGTTGATGCCGATGAGGATGCTGACAAAATCCGGTGCCAGATCGATGCAATCCTTCAGCCAGCGCGTCTCCAGGTCATAGATACGGTTGCCGCTGATACCGCGATTGATGAAGGTGAGGCCATGATCAGGATGGCGCAACGACAGTTGCCCCGCCACCATGCTGGCATACCCCTGACCTAAATTATTCAGGTCCTCGCGAGAGCGACCGCAATCAGTGATGCTGTCCCCCTGAAAGAGCACACGTGCCCCCACGGGAATGATGAAATCAGACATGTTGTTCTCCTTCTACGAAAATAGATTCAAATTCCAAATTCAAGTTTCATGGCCACAACAACCTAAAGACCTAACCCGGCCAAGCCGGAACCAAACTCAATACGCTCTTATACGGTAAATTGCCATTCAATCAGAATTATAACATAGCCTCGGGCAACGCCCGGGGTCGGCTTCAGTCGACAAACCTCATCCCCGGATTTCATCCGGGGCTACGATATTAATCTGCAGTAATTGCCAGGAACCGTATCAGGTCGTTATTTCCGCCTATATGTGCTAGCTTTTCTCTACAAGTTGTTCAGAATATAACCAATAAAAGACCTAACCCCCAGCCCCTTCCCTGCGAGGGAAGGGGGGCCGACTGCAAAACCTTGGTACGAAAAAACATAACCGTCCGATTGGACACCCCCTTCCCGCGCCGGGAAGGGGGCCGGGGGGTTAGGTAGACCAACGCTAACGCCACAGATACTATATTATATTTTAGTCACCACCTTACGCCTGCACCCTGGCCTTGCACAATATATCATCATGCAGCAGGAAACCGGGGGTGATGATGCGCTGCACCACGGCACCGTGGCCGTCTACCTCCTGCCAGGTACGGTTGATAGTGGTGACGCCGGGCACGATAGGCATCAGCTGCAGGCCACATTCACTGGACAGCCACTGCCGCCGGGCGAAGGCCCAGCGTCGGGCGGCATCGTCTACTATCAGCACCCACGCCTGCACCGCGGGGGGTAATAACGCCCCCTCCAGCGGCCACAGCGGGCGGAAACAGAGGCGGATGAGGCCGTTGAGGTGGTCGCCGCCGCGCAGCCATTCCTCGGTGATCTCCCCGCGCAGCATCACGTCATCCAGGATGAGCACCGCCGAAATAGTGTCCAGGTAACGGGCGATGAGTGCGCGCAGATCAGGCGCGGTGAGCATCTCGCGGTCACCGGCGGCGCGTTCCAGCCCCACCAGGTTCTCCTCCAGCATGGCACGTGCCTCCGCTGCCGAGGGCAACACCGGCGGGCGCGGCGCGCGGCGCGTGCTGGTCATCAGCTCATGCGCCGGGAAGGCCTGCACCACCGGTATGGTGATGGGCGCGGTAACCAGCTCCGGTGCCGCCGAGATCTCGCTGCGGCAACTGAAGCACACCACCCGCCCGTGGCGCGTGATGAGCGTCAGATTCAACGTGCGCTTGCTGCAGTGCGGGCAGGGCACGTCGAAGATAGCGCGTCCGCAATGCGGGCACGCCGGGCTGCCGGAGAAAGTCGGCACATGTTCGGAACAATATGGACAAACGTTCATCAATCCCATTTCCGCGCCCACCGGCGCAATTATGCTGAAAAAATCTGCCAAGTTACTCTGCCACTTCCGGCGCACGCTGAATCTGCATGTCCTGGAAGATATCCGCGTCGTCGCGGCTCTTGGTGCTGAATTCCGAGACAATAGCACCCTCCGGGCCACCCTGGAACCAGTGCCAGGTGTCGGGCAGCAGCGTGAACTGCTCGCCGGGATTGAGAATCACTTCGTTCCACACGGTGAAGGCGTCGGCGCGCTCCGCCGGGACGAAGCCCTTCGGGTCAGGCGTGGCCTCGCCGGGGAGATACAGGTACACCTGGCCAGCGCGGCAGCGGAAAGTCTCTTCCTTGCCCGGCTCACAATCAATAGACGGGTGGCGGTGCTGCGGGCAAATCTGCCCGGGGAAAAGCACCAGCTCCTTGGCGCAGCAGCGGTCGGTATTCACGTAGACGATGATCTCCAGCCCGATGCGCTCCAGGTCGTTCAGGCCAAAGTCCGCGACCTCAATACTGGCACGTTCTTCCGGGGTTATCACAATACCCGCCGCCGCCAGCGTTGCGGCAGTGCGCTCCTGGGCGCGGGCAAATTCTTCACGCGTGATCATAGACTCTGTAACTCCTCATGTAGACGTATATTGATAGATTCTGCGTCGGGGCGGGTATTCCTGCTGGTAGTTTTTGCTGAGGTAAACAAAAGGTTGTAGCATGGGCGTCCCGCCCATGAGAACGGGGTTTCAATTCAGTGCCTCTATTTCCGCTGGGATTGAAATCCCGGCTGCAGGGCGCTGCGCGCCAGTCGTCCGCCTTCGCGGACTTGTCTGAATTGAATGTTTCAGCGCGCTTTAGCGTGCTCCGGCGGAGCTTGTCTTGAACCTTGATTCTCTTGATTAAAGGATTAGCTTGAGCGGAATAATTCAGCTGTTGGATAGCGCACCATTGAATGGAGAGAAAACCATTACTACCAAGGCTATCCAACAGTGTAGACAAACAGCGCATGGATAATCCTTTAATCATGCGAAGCGTGGTTCAGACAGAGATGATTGGCGTTCCCTGGGAGACTGTCCTCAGCCAGTCGAAACGACCTGACCTTTCGACCAGGTGGGACAGTCCCAGCTATATGCGCTACTGCAATTGGGTTCCGGCATAGCCCACGTCATTTACCTGCAACCATACCCCCGATGCGGTGTCTACAAGTGGTATAATGATATTGCTGGAGGATGCTATGAAAAAGCTTATCACCTTGACCTTGTTGTTCGCCCTCGCCGTTATGGCGCAGGCGGCTACTTACCATGTGGCCACTACTGGGGTGGACACCGACCCGGGCAGTGCGGAGAAGCCCTTTGCCACTATTGGGCAGGCGGGCAAGGTACTGCTGCCAGGCGATACCTGCATCGTACACGGCGGCGTCTACCGCGAGATGGTGCGCCCGGCGGTGAGCGGGGAGCAGGACAAGCCGATCACCTTCACCGCGGCCCCCGGCGAGGTGGTGACCATCGACGGTACCGACATCGTCACCGGCTGGGAGGCACAGGGCAAGGGGGTGCTGAAGGCCCCGCTCGACTGGGCGACCAGCGACGTCTTCCAGAACGAGCAGATGATGACGCAGGCACGCTACCCGAATACCGGGGCCGATCTGCTCCACGCCTCGCTGCAGCGCATGTTCATCGAAGCGCCGCTGAACCCGAAAGACCCGAAAAAGCCCGACCGCGACAGCAACGTGATCGCCATTGACGGGCTGACGCAGCCGAAAGATGCCTGGAAGGGCGCGAAGCTCTGGGTCATCGCGGGCAACCGCTGGGTAGCGCAGACCGCCACCATCATCGCCTCCACCCCCGCGCGTACTGTGAGCGTTGACAACGCCGACGGCACCGGCAAAGAGGTGGCAAATATTCCGGCGCGGCTGACGGTGGATAAGAAATCCGGCTGGTGGCGCATGGGCGTGGGCAACGGCTATATAACCGGCTGCATGGCCGCGCTGGATGACGCGCGCGAGTGGTATCAGGAGGACAACAGCCTCTACCTCATCCCCTCCTTGGATGTAAAAAAAGCGCCGGTGAGCGCACGCAAACGCGACTTCGCCTTTGACCTGAAGGGGCTGTCCTATGTCACCGTCAGCGGCTTCCGCATCTTCGCCACCAGCGTGAATATGGATGAGGCGAAGGGCTGCGTGCTCGACAACTGTCAGGCGTCCTACGTCGCCTCCTCCAAGAGCATCACCGGAGGCTTCAACCGCGACCGCGCCGTCAACGCCGCCAGCGAAGGGCTGGGGATCATCATGGGCGGCAGCGATAATCTGATCAGCAACTGCACCATCGCCTACAGCCCGGGCGACGGCATCAGCATCTGGGGCAAGAGCAACCGCGTCACCAACTGTGTCGTCCACGACTGCAACTACAGCGGTACCGATTGTGCGCCCATCAGCGTCACCGGCACCGGGCATACTATCGAGCACAGTACGCTCTACAACGGCGGGCGTAGTATTATCGTGATGCGCTATCTGCAGCAGGGCAAGATCAGCTATAACCACCTTTACAACGCCGGCCTGCTCACGCGCGACCTGGGTATGGTCTACAGCTTCACCACCGACAGCAAAGGCACGGAGATCAGCTACAATCTGGTGCATGACAACATGGCCGATGGCTGGGGCTGTGTGGGCATCTACCTGGATAACCAGTGCAGCAACTACCTCGTACACCACAACGTCATCTGGAACGTCTCCGAAGCGATAGCGCTCAACCAGCCCAGTTACAACAACAGCATCTACAACAACACCTGCGTGGGCATGCGCGCCAGCATCGGCTGCGCCAAGCCGGACAAGGGCAATATGAAGGGGACGGTCTTCCTCAACAACCTTTTCCCCGCCGTCACCGGCATCGACCCCGACGCACGGCAGGAGAATAACATCACCTACGGCGTCGACCCCCGCTTCGTCAACCCGCTGGCGCACGACTATCGCCTGCTCGCCGGCAGCCCCGGCATCGACGCCGGCCAGCCCATCCCCGGCATCACCGACGGCTTCATCGGCCCCGCCCCAGATTGCGGTGCCTACGAAAGTGGCGCGCCAATGTGGACGGCAGGGGCGAAGTGAAACGTTACCTCCTCTTGCATATAACCCGCATTTCTCGTATGCTTCAGAGGTAATAAATGGCGCAATTGCGCGAGGAGGATAATTCTATGGGTTTCGGCAGAATGGGCGGCGGCGGTGGCGGTGGCAACATGGGCAAAATGCTCATGAAGCAGATGGAAGATATGCAGCGCAAGGCGGAGCGTATCCAGGAGGAGCTGGCCGAGAAGCGTATCCAGGGCAGCGCCGGCGGCGGCATGGTGGTGGCCACGGCAGACGGCCAGGGGAAACTGCTGGAAGTTATCATCAAGCCCGAAGTAGTGGATCCCGATGATGTGGAGATGCTGCAGGATCTGGTGCTGGCCGCCGTGAGCGAAGCCATCACCTCCGCCCAGGCCATCCGCGAGGAAAGCATGGGCGCACTAACCGGCGGCATGAAACTCCCCGGCGGACTGGGTGGATTGCTGTAGTATTTCGGGGACAGACCACGAAATACCCTGTAGCAGTACTTGTTTCGGCAGGTAGATTGGCAGCATGTCCATGCCATAGGTGAGTATTTCGTAGTCAGTCCCCCAAATACTAAAATACAATTTTTAGGAGCACAATGCTATACTTCTTCGCTCGCGAGCTATCTCGTTTGGTATTTATCCTGTTGGGGCACTTGCGTATCTTTGGGCGCGAGAATATTCCAAAAACTGGCGGTTTTATCGTCGCGCCTAACCACACCTGTTACCTTGACCCGCCATTGACCGGGTGCGGGAGCCCGCGCAAAATCCACTTTATGGCCAAGGCGGAGCTATTCCATAATAAATACTTTGGTGCTCTGATCACCGCGCTGGGCACTTTCCCGGTGCACCGTGGCACGGCGGATCGCGAGGCGCTGCGCAAGGCGCATGAGCTGCTGCTGGCGGAGAACGGGCTGCTGATCTTTATCGAGGGCGGCACCAGCAAGGACAACGGGCGCATTCAAAGCCCAGAGCTGGGAGCGGCGATGATTGCCGCACGCGCAGGCGTCCCCATCATCCCCTGCGCCATCATCAATGCCGACAAGATGCTGCCCCCCGGCACAAAGAAGCTCCACCGCGCCCGCCTCATCGTCGCCTTCGGCGAGCCAGTGGTGATCGAACGTCCAGAAACCGGCAAACCCGACCGCGCCGCGCTGCAACATGCCAGCGAAACCGTAATGCACCGCATCGCCGCGCTGATGATCGAACACGGAGCACCAGAGCGCGTGCCGGAAAAGTATTTGGAATAGAGGCTTTGCCGACATGGACTGCCCGCGAAATGCGCCATCGTAATTATGCACCATCTGCATAATAGACGTGTTCATAACTGCTTTCAATTAAGTTATTGAGGTACAAAATGGGCATAGATATTAATATCTATTGTGATGAGAGTTGCCATCTGGAGCATGACGGGCAAAAGGTGATGCTGCTGGGGGCGGTATGGTGCCCGCAAGAGAAGGCCCGCGAAATTGCGATACGACTTCGTGAGATAAAAACAAGACATAATCTGCCTGCTACCTTTGAAGTGAAGTGGACAAAAGTTTCACTGGCAAAAGTAGACTTCTATCGTGATTATTTAGACTATTTTTTTGATGATGATGATCTGCATTTTCGCACGTTAGTAGTGCCTGATAAATCACTCCTTCAGCACGATGAGTTCGGCCATGACCATGACACGTGGTACTACAATCTTTACTTCGATATGTTGAAAGTACTGTTAAGCCCCCGCGATCGCTACTCGATATACCTTGACATTAAAGACACCCGAATTACAAGGAAAACCAAAAAAGCTGACACCGCCCGGGTGGACGGTGTCGTTACTCGCTTCCACACGTGGTGGATGAGTTGGTGTTATTCTATCATGTGTAGTTGACGTGTCAAGTGGTAGACAGGAGTATCAATCACCCACCACCCCCAGTTTTACACCACCCCCACCCTTGCACCAATCCCCACAATTGCTATACTAAGGAGCAAGTAAGGGGATTTGCCGGTATGGATGGTGATATTGTAGATTTGTTGGTTATCGGCGCGGGGGCGGCGGGGTGTGCGGCGGCGTTGCGCGCGGCGGATGATGGGGCGGATGTGCTGCTGGTGGTGAAGGGGGACGACCTGCTGGAGTCCAACACCGCCTATGCGCAGGGCGGTATCATCGCGCGTGGGGCGGACGACTCCGCCGAGCTGCTGGAGGAGGACGTGATCGCCGCCGGTGACGGGCTGTGCTGGCTGCCGGCAGTGGAACAACTGGCGGTGCAAGGCCCGCCGCTGGTGTACCAATTCCTCATTGATCGCCTGGGGGTGGACTTCACCCGCGAGGAAGGCGATCTGGTCTACACGCAGGAGGCCGCGCACTCGCGCCGGCGTATCCTCTATGCCGCGGATGCCACCGGGCTGGCCATTGCCAAGGGTT
>JBBQQW010000102.1:0-9802 GCA_038215455.1 Armatimonadota bacterium | reverse complement strand
ACATGCCATCCTATCACTACCTGGAACAAGCCGACTTCGAGGTAACCCTGCTGGGTGATACCCAGGCCGTCGCCTACATCCGCGTCCTACCAACTGTGCGCAGTATCATCATGATTCCGTAAACGTTTTACCCTGGACAGCACCTACTACTCCACCCGCCGTGCCACCGTGTCCGCATGTGCCGCCAGGCCTTCGTGGTTGGCCAGGGTGGCGATGGTGGGGCGGTTCTCGCGCAGCCACTCGGGGGTGACCTTTACCAGGCTACTGCGTTTGAGGAAGTCCGTCACCCCCAGGCCGCTGCTGAAGCGTGCGGTGCGCCCGGTGGGCAGGATATGGCTGGGGCCGGCCAGGTAGTCGCCCACCGGCACGGGGGTGTAGGCACCCATTAATATTGAGCCGGCGTGCTTGATGAGCGGCAACAGGCCTTCGGGGTCAGCCACCGCCAGCTCCAGGTGTTCGGCGGCCAGCACGTTGGCCATCTCCGCCGCTTCCGCCAGGTCGCGGGTGAGCACCAGCGCACCGCGCTCGCGTAGCGACACCTCCAGGTATTTGGCGCGCGGGGAGGCGGCCAGCTGCGTGGCGATCTCCGTCTTCACGGCGGCCAGGTAGGCGGCGTCGGGGGAGATGAGCACGCTCTGCGAATCCTCGCCGTGCTCGCTCTGGCTCAGCAGGTCTGCCGCCACCCAGGCGGGGTTCACGCTGCCGTCAGCGATGATCACCACCTCGCTGGGGCCGTATAGTCCGTCGATGCCCACTTCGCCGTAGAGCGCCTTCTTCGCCAGCGAGCCGTACATGCTGGTGGGGCCGACGATTTTGTCCACCCTGGGGAAAGAGGGCGTGCCGAAGGCCAGCGCCGCCAGTGCCCAGGCGCTGCCCAGCTTGTATATCTCGGTGATCCCCAGCAGGTGCGCCGCCACCAGCACTCCGGCGGGCATGGAACCATCGCGCAGCGAAGGGCCGACGACGACGATGCGCGGCACCCCCGCCACCTGCGCGGGCACCACACTCATCAGCAGCGAGGAGGGGATGCTGGCCTTGCCGGTGGGCACATAGCAGGCGACGCTCTGCACGGGGGTGTGGCGCTGGCCCACGCGCAGCCCCCACTCGATCTCCTCGAAGAAATTCTCCGGCAGTTGCCGCTGGTGGAACTGGCGGATATGCTCCGCCGCCACCGTCATAGCCGTCATCAGCTCTGTGTCCACTGCAGACAGCGCCGCGGTGAATTCCGCTTCGGTCACCTTCAGCAGTGGCAGGTTGGCCTCGGGCCAGTCATATTTCCGCACGTACTCCAGCACCGCGTCATCGCCCTCGGTGCGCACACGCGCCACTATCTCATCCACGGCAGCCTGCATCCGCGCCACATCCGCCGCCGCCGGCGACAACGCTGCATCAATCTGCCCCAAAGTAACCAATTCCGTGCTGAATTCGCGCAACTTCCACCCCCTGTGAATACTACTGGAGTTTACCACTGGGGGTGAATGAGCGTCAAATCAGGATTACAGCATTTCATGCAGATAGACAGATGCTGCCATAGGTGAAATAATATGACGATTGAGGAGAGTGCAATGAGACGAGCGGATAAGCAAATCACTGATATGGCGGAGATTCTGGCGATCATCGGGCGCACGCCAGTATGCCATCTGGGGCTGTGCGATGGCGGGACGCCCTATGTGGTGCCGATGAACTTCGGCATGGTGGGCGAGAAGCTCTACCTGCATTGCGCCACTGCGGGCCGTAAACTCGATATCATCCGCGCTAACCCGGAAGTATGCGTGGAATTCGCTGCTGATGTTGAGCTTGTTCATGGCGCAATGTCCTGCAACTGGAGCGCCAAATACCGCAGCGTTATCGGCTTCGGCACTGCCCATATCGTAGCTGATCCGGCGGAGATCAACGCCGGCCTGCAGGCAGTGGTGCTGCATTACGCCGATCATTGCACCGACTTCCCCCCCGAGATGCTTCAACGCATCACCATAATTCGGATAGATTTCCGCGAATTGACGGGGAAGAAATCTGGATATTGAACCATTTTGGCTGGCTACCAAATGACAATGCGGGCGAGGGTGTAACACCCTCGCCCGCATATTTTGTTCATGCATTCAGTCAGTTATTGAGTAGCATCACTCGTCGTAGATTGACGCAGCCACAATTCCAAATTTAGTGTAAGTTTGTGTTTGCCAGATCTTGATGGTCGCATTTTGTCCACTGGCAGAAGCACGGAATGTCACGTCGACCTTAACGTCTGTATATGCATTGACAACAGTTGGAGGTGAAGTCTGCGACGAACCCTGCAAATCTGCCTTTACATAACAGGTGCGGGGACCGTTATTAGTATTACGGAAGATGACGACTGCATGGCGTGTCGTTGAGGTAGGAGCAGGAATGGTCAGTATCATTGCCTGTGCTTCGCTAGTGCAATCATTAGCGGTTTGCTGGGCATATTTCGTTTCTACATTGCCAGCAAGCGCTGTTGGGAAACTATCCCCATCCGCCCAGGCGAAGGAGGAACCGGTTGTTGGGATTGTAGTGAAGGGCATGATCTTTGTCGTGGTGATAGCAATTCCACCAGCTTTCTTTACCTCAACCGCAGTGTTGCTATATCCCCACTTAAGCCAAGTCTGCACCTTAGGTGCAGTAGTCACGCCACCAGCAGTGGAGAGGTCAAAGTTTGTTACGTTGCCCGGCGTGAGAGTGCCAATGTTCAGCACGAACTGAAGTGGATCCACGTCAACTATCAATCTCGACTCAAATGAACTTACGGCCTTCACCTCATATTGCGTGGCTTCACCTAACAATCCAGGTAATACAATACTAGCAGTAGCGGAGTTAGTCCCAGCTGCGGTCCAAGGGGTATCTCCTACCTTGCGCCATTCCCAGGTGTTGGCCGAAACCGGAGCACTGGTTTCCAGATTCATCAATGTGAAGACAGTGGTGGCACCCGGTGCGAGAGGTGGTGCAACTGCTGTAGTGATACCATAATTTACAACAGTCACTGTCCTGGTATCTTTACCATTTGTTATCGTATATGTGCCAGGGCCAACAAAGCTAATGGTTGTGCCAAAATCTGGCTCAGTCGTGCTTACGGTGGCGGTACCTGTTCCAGCGGTTCTGGTGGCTAACCATGTGCCTTCCACTGTATCGGAGAAATAGGTAACATCGCCAGCACCGATTTCGGAAGTAGCGGGTAGACTCTCAAAACTTGGGGGTAAATCAGCGGAAGTTGCCGGTAATACTAATGTTCCAACAACACCATCATTCAATTTCGCTTTATCGCCTGATTTGAACATTTCTACATGTCCATCCAGCGCGGCAGAGATAAAGTTGTTTGCATGGCGTGAACCATCAACATCACTGAGAGTAAAAGCAATATTAGCGGTAGCAACAGAGGCGGAGCGCTGACCATCTGCGATGATCATTGTACCTGTTGGATCAGTGACGCTGTTATTACCGAGGCTTAATCTGCTGAGCTTGCTATTAAAGACATAGCCGTTGGGTTTGCTAGTAAGATTTGGACACTTGGTAACTGATGATGCCGTCTGTGCCAGTGCGGTATTGCTATTGAGAGCGGATGACAGCTTGATCTGCTGCCATACTGAGCCGGCGCTGGGCAATGTCTCCTCATGCTCCTGCGCGTACATTAGTATTGCCAGCGCAATCTGCCGCTGATTATTAGAGCATTGTGTCTGGCGGGCTTTCTCACGCGCTTTGGAGAAAACCGGGAATAGGATAGCCGCCAGGATCGCTATGATAGCGATGACGACCAGTAACTCAATAAGAGTAAAACCACGTTTAGCCATTTCTGTTCTCCTTTAAATTCAAATATGATTAGTCTCGCTGAAGCTGACAGGTTAATAATTTATCCTCCTTCCACAACCTGCATACACCGTACCGTTACAATAACAGGTAGTTAGATTCCTGTTTTGCCACGTACAGATAACCTCAGCTTAAATATACCCATCAAAGATGGACTTTACAACTCAATTATACTACAATTATCCAGTAGCTAATCATAGAAGGTGTATTCCAAACCTATGAATATGGCATCAAACATACCTGAGATTGCACATTCGGTGGCAGTAGGCATGGTACCAGCGCGTGATGACTTAGGATTCATGCGTGTTCGCTATCTGTCAGTACGTGATTACAAGCCTTATCTGGATTCTCACACCTGGCATGAGATTATCTACATCGCACGCGGGAGATACCTCGCCGAAACTAGCGATAGTACGCTGGTGGCCGGGGAAAATGAATACATCTATTATCCGCCCGGGATGCTCCACCGCCCGGTGGTATTCGAGGGTAATTCTCCGGTGATATATGTCCTCCTCTGGGAGGAGCCAGCTACACCAGATATCGCATACCGACAGCGCTTGACGAAAGATACTACCGGCCATATGCTGATGATCCTGCGCTGGATGTGGAATATCGACCAGCAGACAGATGATCAAACTACTGACGTACTGCGCTCGTTATTGCATCTGGCGTTACTCGAATTCATTAGTTCGTCTACGGACTCAGGTTCATCACCGGTAGATAACGCTGTGAAGCATATGTACAAATTTATGGATGAGAACATCACCCTGGATGATCTGGCAAACGTCTGCGGCATGAGCAAATTCAATCTCATCCGGCTCTTTAAGTTTTCTCTGAACATCACGCCGATGCGGCACTTGCACGCGCTCCGGCTGGATGCTGCGATCAATATGATCCTGAATAGCACGTTACCGATAAACACGATCTCTGCCAAAGTGGGCATCGCCAATCCCTTCCATCTTTCTCGCATGGTAAAGGAGAAGACCGGTTTCGCCCCGCGCGAGTTGCGCCGGCAATCGCGCGGGTGATGCTCACTTCTTCGCCGGTACCTCGGTCATCACCAGGCGGAAATGAGCAGTTGCGCAATTTATAACATCTTCTATTTTGCTCAGAATATTCCATCGGCGGCGTCTGCATCCAGCATTAGCTGCGCGTTTTTGCAGCCATAAATCATCGTTGCCGGGCAGCTGGGATCAAAGATGCTGTAGGAGGCCAGGCGCTTAATGGTTGCATTTTTGCCACTTCCGGCGGCGATCATCACAATCTGGTGTGATAACTCGCTGATGGTTCTTAGCCCCACCGATACGCCGTATTTCGGCACTTCGCTGAGATCGGAAAACCCGGGGAAGGTGTCCATGTTGTCCTGGCGCGTGGTCTCGGCGAGTTCGATGATCCGCGTGCGCGAATGATCACTACTCCCCGGGGGATTGAAAGCCACGTGCGCATCGCTGCCCCCCACGGCGACGATGAAGAGGTTGACGCCACCGGCATTGAGAATGCGGTCATCATAGGCGGTGGGGTTCTCCGGGTCGGGAAGCCAGACGTTATCCTTTCCAATTCTCCATGCAGGTTTCAGGCGGATGTTAATCGCCGCCAGTAATTCCTTGTGCGCATATCGGGCACAGCTGAAATGAGCGTCCGGCGAACAGAATTCATAGCCGTTTTCGGTGGGCAGCACAAATTCATCCATCATCACAATGATGACGTGCGACATATCCTGCCCATTGGCGGCGGCCTGATTCCCGAGTGCTCTATAGGTGCTCAAGGGGCTGCGACCACTCGGGCACCCCAATAGATAAGGGCGGTTCGAGATTTCCGCTTGTTTCACTCCATCAAGGATAGCCCACGACAGCACTACAGCGAGCTCTTTATCGTCGGGAAAAATCTTCGCTGGTATTATCTGATTGATAGTACAATTTCTTATTGACATATATCGGCTCTCCGCCCGGACGCATCATTACACACCATCATATATTCCATAGATACTCCCGATATCAGAGTGAGTATTAGTTATCAGGTAATCTTCGGCTAACTCTAAAAGGATTCTACCTTATGACCATTACATTGTATACAGGTTTTCAAGTACATTGTAGCGACGCTTCGACAACATTGTCTTAGTAAAGTGGAGAAAAAGTGAGGAATTCTCACAAAGAGTTGGCGGGGGAATTGAGTCGACCTATACCATGCGGATAAAATGAGCTGAAACCGCTCACCTACCTGTGCGCCAACCTCAACGTTGCGAGTAAACCGGTGGCGCGACCTCATTTAAATGATGTCTCTCCATCTCATATAGGCTAGATGATATAAATAGGCCCATGTCCCCGCGAATTGCACTGTGTACACTCATCCCACACCATGCACAACCGCCAGTGCAATTGTCAGGAGAGACACGATAACAACAGCGGGCAACAGGCAACCCATTTTTACCGTCGCCGGCCCATTTACGTTGTTGCTGGTGCCGGGGAGGGGCGCGGTGGTTATCGAGGTATCGCCACTGGAGGCAATCTGGGTCTGGGCACCTAGCGCAGTGAATCTCGCCTGCCGCGCAGTGGCGTCCTCACGGGTGATGTTTTTGTTGAGCAGTTGTGGGCAATGCTCGACGGTATCCATCGCCGCCTTGAGGCCCAGCCCGGTAATCTCGCGTACCAGCTTGATGACCTCGATCTTCCGCGCCGGGTCAATCCGCAGCAGGTACAGATCAACGGTCACGCCGAAAACGCTGCTCCCGTCCTCCGTAAACGAACGCCCGCACTGCCCACAAAAACGATTGGTGGCATCAACCGACGTGTAGCCGCAAAATTTACATGTAGTCATTGGAACCTTCTCTACAGACTTCTATTCGCTCCAGTAAATATACCGGGCATTATACCACTAGCCGGGGGATTCTGCGATAAATATGCAGGAAGTACGTCCGTTATGCCGAAAGACTACCGTAAGGAGATCAACAATGCAAACAGTACGTTGGGGGATTATCGGCTGCGGGGACGTGACCGAGGTGAAGAGCGGGCCGGCGCTGCAGCGGGCAGCGGGGTCGCAACTGACGGCGGTGATGCGGCGCGATGGCGTGAAGGCGCGCGAATATGCGCAGCGCCACGGGGTGCCGCGCTGGTATGACGATGCGGACGCGCTGATCAATGACCCCGAGGTGGACGCGGTATACATCGCCACACCGCCGGGAGTACATATGGACTATACGCTGCGCGTGGCGGCGGCGGGCAAGCCGGTGTACGTGGAGAAGCCCATGGCGCGTACCTATGACGAATGTATGCAGATGGTCGACGGCTGCGCGGCGGCCGGCGTGCCGCTCTTTGTGGCCTATTATCGCCGGGCATTGCCGCGCTTCCTGCGGGTGCGCGAGCTGCTGACGGAGGGGGCCATCGGCGAGGTACGTGCGGTGTCGTTACGCCTCTACTCGGGCAATAATTCCACCGACTTCACGCCGGGCAACCTCCCCTGGCGCGTGCAGCCCGAGCAGGCCGGGGCCGGGCTGGTGCTGGACCTCGGCAGCCACATGCTTGATCTGCTCGACTACCTGGTGGGGCCAATTGACGCGGTGCAGGGCATGGCGACGAACCAGGCGGGGCTGTATGCAGCGGAGGACACCGTCGTCAGCAGCTTCTCGCTGGCCTCCGGGGCACTGGGAACCGCCTTCTGGTGCTTCAGCGCGTATAATCAAGGCACGTGGGAGCGCACCGAGATCATCGGCTCGCAGGGGCGCATCATCTACTCCAACTTCGCCGACATTCCCATGGAGCTGCACACCGCCAGCGGGGTAATGTCCTTCGAGATCGCCAACCCCCCGCACATCCAGCAGCCACTCATCCAGACGATGGTAGACGAACTCTGCGGCAAAGGAAAATGCCCCAGCACCGGCCTCTCCGCCGCCCGCACCAACCGCGTTATTGATGAAATGCTAAGTGGCTGGCGTGCGGAACGAGGGGTGTTCCCGGGGTAGGTGGCGTGAAAAAAATGGGCAAATGATGAGGCGTAAGCCAATCCCCGGAGGGGTATCCGGTGGTGCCCTTGGATAGTCGCTTCCGTTGAACATTGAGCATAACCGGTATCGAAAAAACTAACGCCCAGCAGCGGGCAATTAACCCCGCTGCTGGGCATTTGCTTTACTTCGCAGCTACTGCTTTTGTCCATGTTTTGTACACCGGCAGGTCGCCGATGAAGTCTACGATGAAGCCTGCTTTGCCGTCGTTGACGGTGAGGATGCCATCTTTGTGGTATATGTACGGGTTGTCGTAGATGGCCCAGGTGGTGGTGTCCAGCGGTTTGTCATTGATGCTGGTCTCCGCGCGGCCGGTGCCGGTGTATTTTGCCTGGATAGTGGTGCCGCGCAGGTTGGTGTAGGTTACTTCGGCGGCGGTGGCGACTTTGGGGTCGCGCAGGGCGGCGCTGAAGGCGTCAATGTCCTTATAGCTGGTAGTGTCGGCGGTCTCCAGCAGGAAGCCGGTGTTGCGCCCCTCGAAGCGCAGCAGCGGGAAGGGTTTGGTTTTCGGCACCGTGCCGGCGGCGATGGCGGCGTCATAGGCGGTCTTGTCTGCCGCGCTCAGGTCGCTCTCGCCCACCTTCATCTCGGTGCCCAGCGGGTAGAGCGCCAGGAAGGTGTTGCCTGCCTGCATTACCTGCCATTTGCCTTGGGCCACCGGCTTTGCCACGCCCTCGGGCAGCGAGAAGAAGACGTAGGCTTGCGGGTCGGCCTCGGGGATTTTGCTCATGCAGATCGCCGTGCCATCGGCCAGCGCGTTCTCGTCGTATTTGCCGTTGCCATCCTCATATTTCAGCCCGGTGGGGTGACCGCCGGTGAAGGCGATACCGCCATGCGGGCCATTGGCCACCAGCTCAAAGCGTGCCATCTGCCCGCCCCAGCCCTTCCATAGCGAGCCGATAGTGTACTCTTTGGCGACGTATACCGTCTCCTGGTACGAGCCCGGCGTGGGTGTCAGGCTCATGCCGTGCCAGTAGTTCGGCTTGGTGTCGTGCGACTCATAGGGCAATACGGGCAAATTCTGCGTGGCGATATTGCTGATTACCTGGTTCGGTCGCCAGCCCGAGGTGATCGGGTGCATAGTGTAGAGGAAGCCACGGGCATCCTCCGGGGTGATCTCTTTGTTGCTGCCCCACCAGAGCCAGCCGGTCTGGTCGGCGATCTTCTTCACTGGCCCGGGGGCGAAACCACGCTGGTTCGGCGCGGTGTAGACGCCGTCGCGATACTTCAGCGCGTAGCCGGTAGCCAGCCAGTCCAGCGCAGCCTTCGCCAGCAGCCGCGTCTCGGGGTCGGTGGAGAAGTCGTAGATGTTCAACATGCCGTTGACGTCGAACATAATGTAGGTGGAGGAGTCCCACTCGCCCTGCCCGGCGGCATAGAGGCCCTTCACATACTTGCGCAGTTGCTCTTTTGCGGTCTTCAGCGCATCCGCCTTGGAGCGCTGGCCGAAACGATCGCCCTCTACATAGAGCGGCAACACATTGGAGGAGGTGGTCCACATAACCTTATGGTTTTCGGTGCCAGCGGGGTTCAGATAGGCACCGTATTTCCCCCCAAAAGCAGCGAATTTGGTCTTAATGTCCGGCGTGAGTGTATCGCTGAAGAGCGGGTAGTAGCGTGCCCAGTTCACCGCGCCGAAGTGGTAATGCTCGGTGTAGCTCTTCACGTCATTCATGTACTCGCGCGCCATGGCGTCCTTCGGATCCATAACGAGGCGGGCCATAGCCGGGCCGAGGAGATATTTGGCCGCATCGCCGCCAAAGCCACCCTTGCCATCCGGGCCGAAGTAGCCGCCGCGGCGCCATTGCCCCAGGTCATTGGTGGCCAGGCCGGTTACGGCCGTGGTAGCGCGTGTGCGGAACCCCGCGACGTCGGCATAGGTGGTAGGGCTGCTGGCCGGTGCGTCGGCCGCCGTGCCTACCTGCACCACCTGCTGAAAGCCGGAGAAATCCTCGCGCTGCGCTGCCTAAGCCTGCACAACATCACCTTCTACCA
>JBBQQW010000101.1:0-9954 GCA_038215455.1 Armatimonadota bacterium | reverse complement strand
TGAAGAATTGGCGCTATCTGGTAAGAGCAGTAGTTGTCTGGACAATCGAAAAATATGGGATGCCCGTGATGCCATACGTTCCTGCCGACCCGGCTCATGGGTATAGATGTTTTCTCAATTATGAGATGAAACATCCACAGGTAGAACCTGGTACTCAATGGGATGAAATCATCGTAAATGGACAAGCGTTATATGTATTTCTAAAAAATGATAATGTGACCTTCTGCAAATACCTGGTCAAGTTAATCAATGACCTTCATGGCGACCCCTCCCTGGTGAAAATTGAAGTGGAAGTACTGGCGGGTGAATAATATTATCCTCTTCAAATCTACGTGGTGAAAACAACAAAGAACAACAAACATGAGAATCTTAAGTTTAGGCGACGTACTGGGTATTGATCTGGGGACGACGAACGTGCTGGTTTATCAGCAGGGGCGCGGTATTGTGTTGCGCGAGCCGGCGGTGGTGGCGGTGACGCGGTCATCGGGGAAGACGGTGGCTATCGGCGAGGATGCGCGGCAGATGCTGGGGCGCACGGCGGGGGATATCCAGGCGGTGAGTCCGCTGAAAGCCGGGGTGATCGCCAACTACAGCGTGGCCACCGGCATGTTGCGGCATATCATTGACCGCGTGTGCGGTGTGGGGCGGCTGGTAAATCCCGATGTGGCCATCTGCCTCCCTTGCGGCAGCACCGATGTGGAGCGCCGCGCCGTGCTGGATGCCGTGCATGACGCTGGCGCACGGCAGGTTTTTCCCCTGCTGGCCCCGGTGGCGGCGGCTATTGGCGCGGGGTTGCCGGTCACCTCGCCGCTAGGCAGCCTGGTGGTGGATATCGGCGGCGGCACCACGGATATCGCGGTGATCTCGCTGGGCGGGGTGGTGGTGAGTGGATCGGCACGCGTGGGGGGCAATAACTTCGACGACGCCATCGTGCGCTACCTGCGCCGCGAGTATAACCTGGTCATCGGCGAGCATATGGCGGAGGAAGTGAAGCTGCAGATCGGCTCGCTGGCGAAGCTGGACCCCGAGATGATCATGGAGGTACGCGGGCGCGATATGATGGACGGCCTGCCGCGCACGGTGAACCTGCACTCGGAGGAGATACGCGAGGTGCTGATAGAGCCGATGCTGACCATCTGCGAGCGCATCCGCCAGGTGCTGGAGGAGACGCCGCCGGAGCTGGCGGCGGATATCCTGGAGCGCGGCATGACCCTCACCGGTGGTGGCGCACTCTTCCGGCAGATCGAGGTACTCATTAAAAAACGCATCAATGTCACGGCCCACGCCGCCCATGATCCACAGAGCTGTGTCGCGCTGGGTGCCGGGCATTACCTGGAGTCGTTACGCAAGCAAGAGGGCGGCTGGCAACCTAATGCTCCGTCAGTTACGGGAGGAAAACATGGTTGATGAAGTGGAAGAAGTTGCGCCGACAGAACATATAAAACTGGCCGGGAAGCACCTGTCCCCCGTGCAGAGCACCGTCCTCGGGCTGGTTATCTACCTGCTTTTCTTCATCGGTATCACCGGGTTCAATGCGTTGAATCTGCAGATGCCACTGGCGTTATGGTTCATTGTCCCCATCGTGGTCACGGTAGGATACCTGGTCATTATGGTCAATGCGATCCGATTGATGTGCCGTCTTTCCCTTACCGCCAAACAAGAGACGAAGATCATGCTGGTCTCGTTGCTGTTGTATATCATGATGAACAGCTTCCTCTGGGGGTTCATCAAGCTTCTTACCACAGCTAACTATGCTATTCACTCCAATACTGCTCCGTTTATCGTTGCACTACACGCATTTTCCAGCAAGCTGGAGTTTTTTCTCGATCACTTGCCCGTTTTTGGCTTCTTCAAACCGTTAGATGTAATCGAACCCTTTCTGCTCATCATCGTCGGAGTATTCTTCGGGCAGTTGCTCTCGCGCATGATCAAAGAGCGCGCCATCCTCATCCCGGTAGCCGTCGTCTCCTCCATGGTAGATTTCTGGGGGGTATACTGGGGGCCGGTGGCCTCGATGAGTGTGAATATGCCCGAGCTGGTGGGCAAGGTGGGGTCAGCGGCGACGGTGGCAACCGCTGCACCTACTACAGGTGTGGTGGCACAGCAGATACAGTCTGCGGTAGAAAGCTCGCCGGTATTGAAGATCCTCGCCAATGTGGCACCACCATCAACTATCGGGCTGGGGGACTTCGTTTTTCTCGCTTTCTTCCTCACTTGTGCGTGGAAACTAGGTTTCTCCACCCGGCGCACCATGTGGGGGATATTTGTCGGATTGCTGATCACCTCGATATTGATGGCCTTGCAGGGTTTGAAGGTCTACGGGCATGAGATATCCTTTGAGTACCTGCCCGGACTGCCCTTCATCTGCGCCGGTGCCGTCTTTGCCAATTTGAAGGTATGGAAGCTGAGCAAGCAGGAGTGGCTGATGACCGGCGTGCTGGCGTTGTTACTGGGTGGACTCATCGGCGCTACCGCCTGGCGCAAAGCCGCGGACGGCCCGATAGTGTTGCAACCGGTGCAGTATATAATTACTGCAGAATCCGCTGCTGCGGCAATCCGCTCAACAATTGAAATCGGGCAAAAGCAAACGGCAAATTCCAAAGCTGCGGGTACCGAGTTTGTTTTGCTGCAGGCGCAAGCCAGGTTTAGCAAGGTTGAAGACGTGATCGTGGTAGACAGCTTCACGCTGTTGGTATTGGGGCGAAAGCAGAATATCGAAAATGCAAATGACACCTGGGATCAGATGTTTTTCGGTCGCCCGACAGATGCTGATCCCAGCAAATGGGTGATTCGGCAAGATGCGGTGCGACCATCCAGTAAAGCCAGTGAGCTAGCGAATGCGATCTACGCCCCAAAATCGCTCGATGAGCTGGAGGGGGCGCGCAAAGCTATAGGCATTACCAGTGAATTAGATATGCTGGAGCATCTGGATAACTATGCAGAACAGATAGGTGATGCCAAGGTTTTCGATATCGTAATATATCCAGGCATGGCTTCATTGCGGATGAAAGGGAAAAATAACCAGAAGCTGGTATTACCTGGTACCGTGGCAGTCCCTGGTTCATAGGCGACGCTGGGATTTAAAGATGGATCCCTGACCATCAAAACGTAAACAATTCATCAACAAGCGAAAATGATGAGAACTTCTGCAACTGCAGGCACTCTAACATCGTATGTCCGATAAAAATTGGACAAAAAATGGAGAATAGAAAATATGAAGACTCGTTTGTTTCTCCCCTTGCTGGCAGGTGTAGTACTTGCCTTGGGAACTGCCTTTGCAGCTAATGCACCGGCAACGACTATCACAAAGACCAACGGCACGCTGACTGCTGCTGGCGATGGAACTGTGAATGTACAGGCTACCGACGGTACCGTGAAAGTGACCGCCACTGGCTCTATCTGGGCAGATAGCGCCGCAGTGGTGAAGTTCACCGCTGATGACGAAAAAGTGGTAAAGAAAGAAGCCACTAAAATGGATAAGGTAGATGGCTTCACCTACACCCTCTTCACCGGCGAGGTAAACATCTCCTTGGCACCGCCAGCAGACCCTATTGTTGCAGTAGCTGATGCTCCTGCAACTGCAGTCAAAGCAGAAGGTGCAAAGAAAGCCCAAGCTCCCACCATCCGCGTATTCGTTGATGGCACAAAGATCAGCGTCACCGCTGCTGGCATCGGTAAAGTAATGTTGGTCGGCACTGGTACCTATACCACGAAAAACGAAGGAGCTAAGAAGCCAAAGGCAGGCACTTGGTTTGTTAAACCCGCAGAAGTAGCACCTGCAATCGCTCCCGGAGCAGAAGCAGCGCCAGTGGTGAAAGATGGCGCAACCACCACGAAAACTGTGAAAAAGGATACCAAACCCGCCACCGCTCCCTGGGTGAACTACGGCAAAATCGTCACCCCGAAAACGCCTAAACCGGCAACTACCACCCCGGTTGCTGATGTCCCGGCAGCTGCCTAGTCAACCGCAACCGAATGAACAGAGACGCCCACCTGCTGAACCACAGGTGGGCGCTTTTTTTATCGGTCTGCAAGTATCACCCCTACCCAACCTGCACCCCTGCCGCACAGAATGGTATGAATCCCAGCTTGAACGCCGGGCTATCGGCAGGCAGCCGGAAGTCCTCGGCATCCAGGTCAGCGAACTGTGGGTCGGCGATGATGCTGTGCAGGTCGTAGTTCAACTGTTGCAGCTGCGCCAGGTCATAGCGTTTCCAGGTGACGATTGACATCTCGTCGCGCATCTCATCGCCGCCGAAGACCGAGCCATTCACGTTCCACAGCAGGTTCAGGTCACTCAGGAAGCCCCGCTGCGTCAGGCTGTCTTCATCACGGGATACCAGCACCGGGCGGGCATCTGCGATGAGGATATTGCGCTGCAGAGTGAGGGAGTTCCAGTCGGCACCCACCGCGCTGACGGATACCACCCCCAGGCCGGAGAAGGCCATCACGTTATTGCGCAGGATATTCTCGCGCCCGTAGTGCAGGTTAAAGCACTCGCTGGAGGTGTGGTGCAGCAGATTTTCCTCGATGAGGATATAGCTGGAACCTTCGTCGGCATAAACCGCCCAGCCACCGTAGTTGTGCGCCAGGATGTGGTGGATGTGATTGCGGCGGATCACCGTGCCCGGCTGCTCGCCCAGTGTGTAGATACCGCCCATGTCGTTGAGCAGGCCACTGCCCAGGTGGTGAATGTGGTTGTTCTCGATCACATTATGATGCGTGGCGGAATCGCCGAAGCCCCAGGTCCAGCCACAACTGATGCCGGTGTACTCCAGGTGGTGGATGTTGTTGTTGCGAATGATATTGTGGTCTGCATGGACGACGAGCACGCCCACCGCGCTGGGGAAGATGTGTGTGCAGTTGGCGACCTCGTTGTTCTCCAAGATATTGTGGCTGCAGCGCTCCTCTGATTTGAAGCTGCCAATGATTTTTACACCACCAGCGCCCAACCCGGTGAAGTTACAGCCGGATATCCGGTTCCCCCGGCACCCGTACCCTAGTTCTATGCCATACGAGCCTGCCGGGCCGATCTGGCAGTTCTCGATAGCGCATTGGCGGGCGTTAGTCAGTTGAATAATGGCAGGAACGCTGATCGCCGCTTGCTCATCAGTACCGCGCCCGGGGATATGATGCCAGTCGGCATGGGCGAAGGTCAGGTCGCGCAGCACGATACCGCGTACAGGATGCTCCGGCGTTCCTTCGATGCGCAGCAGCTGCTCCAGCACCGGCGCGATGACCTGTGTCTCCGCCAGCGTTTCCTCCGGCTTCGGCAGGTAGGTGAGTACGCCGGTGGTGCGATCCAGATACCACTCGCCGGGTTCCGACAACTCTTCGGCGATATTCTCGAACCAGACACGCGCACAGCGGGCGGCGCAGTCATCCTTCAGTGGGTAGTAGGGCTTCACAGAGCAATCCACGCGCCCGCTGGCCGGATCAACGGCGGAGAGCGGCAGCCGCTCTTCCATCCAGTAATGCGCGGCAACGGCGTCAACATCAGTGATATTACTCCACTGCTGCACCTGCCCCGGTTCACAGAAAAAGGTGCCGTGGTGGGCAGTCGCCGGGCCGATGAAGTTCTCGTAGCTCATGCCCGGTACGCTGGCGATGCGCCAGGGTTCGCCTTTCGGCGTGCGAGTGCGCGGTCGGGTAGCGCCGTCCACAAAAAGCGAATGGAAGTACCAATCGCCAGCCACTACCTCCGGCAGCTCCGCCACCCAGGCGCGCTGGCCGTTCACGGTAGTCTCGTGGAGGTTGGTGATACGCTTGCCACCAGAGAGTACTACCTTTGCCCCCGGGCGTGCAGCGATGGTGAGGAGTGGCGTCGTTGGCCCGATTACCAGTGGCTCTTTCAGAAAGTATGTCCCCTCATCCAGCCAGATGGTCACCGGTGCCACCGGAGGTGAATCCAGCAGCCGCGCGAAAGCCGTGGCCAGCGAGGGCAGCGGGCCGTCGCTGTCATGGCCGTTCTTCTCCGGCAACAGGCCGGAATATTTCTCACCGCCACGTGGGGAGACGTAGATATCGGTGCTCGGCCAGGATGGGCGATACGGGTGATTCAGTTTCGGCATGGTACTCACTCTCAGGCGGGGAAGCCGCACAGCCAGTCGGTCATTTGCTGGAAATCAGCGGTGGCCACGCCGACATGACGGTCGGCGGAGCCGTAGTAGACATAGAGCGTGCCGTCGATGACGACGTTGCCGCAGGGGAAGATGCAGCCCTGGTAGTAGCCCTCCAGCTCGTAGGGTGCTTCCGGCTGCATGATCCACTCCGGCGTGCGGTGCAGCACCTTCCACGGTTCGTGCAGGTCCAGCATCATGGCACCCAGGCGGTAGTGCGAATCTGGCCCGACCGCGTGGTAGATGGTGAACCAGCCGTGCTCCGTTTTGATTGGCGGGGTGCTGCCACCGATCTTCTTCTCCCAGGGGAACTTCGCTTTAGCAACGAATTTTGAGGTGGTGTAATCCCAGTTGTGGGCATCGTCAGAGAGCATCAGCCACATGGCCGGGCTTTCGGTGCCGTACTCCGCGCCGACCCAGCTCATCGGGCGGTGCAGCATGGCGAATTTGCCGTCGATCTTCTCCGGGAAAAGGATGGCGTCGCGGTCGTCCAGCATCGGGTGGGTCAGCCGTGCGCCGCGGAAGAACTCCTTGAAGTCGCGAGTGATCAACAACCCGGAAGAGCTAAGGCTCTCGCGCATACACAGCGGCCAGTCGGCGCTGGCGAAGGGTGGTTTCCACTGCATGTTCGGCGTCACCAGCCAGTACTGCCCGGCGGGGAAGGGGCGCGAGGCGTAGACGATGAAGTACCACTCGCCGAACTTCACGATGCGCGGATCCTCTACACAGCCACCATCAAACCCATGTGAGGGCGACACGGCCGGCTCGGTGCTGGTGCGCTCGAAATTATAGCCGTCATGGGATATAGCATGACCGAGGAAAACCTTGTGCTCTACATCCGCAGCCGAAGCCCGGTAGAGCATATGTACCGTCTTCGTCTCCTCGTCATACCACGCGCCGGGGTTGGCGGTGACCGAGCTTTGCCACCAGCTGTCTGGCAGGGGAGAGATAACCGGGTTACCGGTGTAGCGTTGTAGTTTCATCAGGTTTCTCCAAACATATAGTATTCGCCATTCTGGCGCGGATTACCTAGCGGAACTTCTGCGCCAGCCAGGCCAGCTCACTATCGGGCAGTGCCATAGCTCCGCCTAATTTGGTGGCGACGACCAGGCTTTGGGCGAAAATCTCCAGGGTGTCGAGCATATCGTAGGCATCCCAGAGGTCGGTGCCCCAGGTAACGACGCCGTGGTTGGCCATCAGATAGGCTTTTACCTCGGGTTGCATGGAGTTGGCGACCAGATCGGCCAGTGCTGGTGTTGACGGACGATCGTAAGGTATGAGCGGAATTTCAGGGCCAAAAATGGCGTAGGCTTCGGAGGAGCAACAGGTATTGATGGATAGCCGTGCCTGCGCGAAGCCGGTACTCGCCGGAGGATGTGCGTGAACAATCGCCCCCGCCATGGGCAACTCGCGGTACATCGCCAGGTGCACCAGCGTCTCACTGGAGGGCATACGCTCGCCGGAGAGCTTCTTGCCCGCGGCATCACAGCGCACCAGGTCGGCCTCCTGCACACGACCCTTGTGCAGCCGTGAGGGCGTCACGAGAAAGCTGCCATCATCCAGCCGCACGCTGACATTCCCCCCGGTGGCCGAGGTGAAACTGCGCTCTGCGAGCAGGTGGCAGACTTCAATCATTATTTGTGATTCTGATGACATGGGTTTTATCCTTTATAACTATACCCACCCCCTGAAGGAGGTGGCCAACAACGGCAAGTACGCTGAAGCGCACTATTTCTGTGTTTGGTAACAATTTAATCCATTTACCGTACTTTCGCCCCATTCGCTGTCTCTGCATCCGGTTTCAACAGTGCCATGCCTTTGTCGCCCAGGTCGGCGGCGAGGAGCATACCCTGGCTGAGTTCACCACGCAGTTTGGCGGGTTGCAGGTTAGCCACTACCACCACCTGACGGCCCACGAGCGTCTCCGGGGAGTAGACAGCCGCGATACCGGCGATGATCTGGCGCGGGGTCTCCTCGCCCAGGTCCACCTGCAGCTTCAGCAGTTTGTCGGCCTTGGGCAGTTTCTCGGCGGAGAGCACCGTGCCTACCTTCAGTTGCACTTTGGCGAAGTCGTCGATGGTGATCAGCTCCGCTGGCGGTGCCGCCGGTGCGGCTGCTTTAACGGGTTCTACCGCCTGGGCCACTTCTTTCTTCTCGACGATGCGCGGGAAGATCGGCGTGGGGGCACCGGTAGTGCTCCCGGCGGGCAATAATCCCCAGCTCAGGCTGGTATTGCTCCACACGGGGTTAGCCCAGCCGATTTGCCCGGCGATCATCTCGGTGACCGTGGGCATGAAGGGGTGCAGCAGCACGGCGCTGTGGCGGATACCCTCGGCCAGCGTGTACATGGCGTTATTCACCGCGTCGGTGTCGCCCGCCTTGTGCAGTTTCCACGGAGCCTGCAGCTCGATGTATTGATTGAGGAAGCTCAGCAGTTCCCAGCAGGATTTCAGCGCTTCCATATAATTCACCACGTTCCCGCCCAGGTTCTCCTGCACACTTTTCACCGCACGTTCCACTTCGGGCAATGCAGGTGCCGTCGTAGCGGGGATGACGCCGTCGCAGTAGCGGCCAATCATCGTCACGGTGCGGTTCACCAGGTTGCCCAGGTCGTTGGCCAGGTCGCTGTTGTAACGGCGGTAGACTGCCTCCAGCGAAAAGTCGCCGTCGGCACCGAAGGGCATCTCGCGCAGCAGGAAGTAGCGGATGGCGTCGACGGCCACCTCGCGTTCCGCTCCGCTGGCATCCACCAGCTCCTGCGCCAGGTCCAGCGGGTTGATGCGGAAACCTTTACCGCTATGCTTGGATTTGCTGATCTTCTCGCCGCCTATAGTCCAGTAGCCGTGCGCCACCACCGTCTCCGGCAGGGCAATTCCGGCGGCCATGAGCATGGCGGGCCAGAGGGTGGCGTGGAAACGGGTGAAGATATCTTTGCCCACCACATGCGCCTGTGCGGGCCACCACTGGGCGAATTTTTTCGCGTCATTCGGGTAGCCAGCAGCGGTGATATAGTTGATAGGTGCATCAAACCACACGTAGATGACCAGCCCCGCGGCCTCAGGCAGGTGCGTGGGCACGGGGATACCCCAGTCTGCCTTGCGCGTGATATTCACATCGCGCAGCCCGCTGTTGATAAAGGACAGCGCTTCATTTTTGCGAAATTCTGGTTGCAGGAACTCGGGGTTTGCCGCGATGTAATCCAGCAACGGCTGCTGATATTTGCTTAAGCGGAAGAAGTAGCCCGGCTCCTTCATCCACTCCACCGCGCGCCCGCAATCAGGGCACTTGCCCTCCAGCAGCTGCGCCTCCAGGAAGTGCGTCTCGCAGGGGACGCAGTACCAGCCCTCGTATTCGGCATAGTAGACGTCGCCATTTTCGTAGAGCTTCAGGAAAAGCTCCTGCGTCGCTGCATGGTGTCGCGGCTCAGTGGTGCGGACGAAGTCATCATTGGAGATATTCATCTGTTTCCAGGTATCGACAAATGCCGCCGCCATGGTGTCGACAAAGGTCATGGCCTTGATGCCACGCTCTTCCGCCACGCGTGCCACCTTGGTAGCATTCTCGTCGGTACCGGTGAGGAATAACACCTCATCGCCCATCATGCGGTGAAAACGCGCCGAAACGTCGGCGGCCACCGTAGGGTACGCTGTGCCGATATGTGGAATGTCATTCACATAATAAATGGGTGTAGTGATGTAATATTTGCCCACCAGTAAAACTCCTTATTATCAAAAACCGCTCGTAAACCCGGGCGGTGCTATATTGTAACAGAAATAGCATGATGGTGCAGGTACCACAATACCTGGGAACGCAGGCGTCTCGCCTGCCCCTCACT
>JBBQQW010000100.1:0-10000 GCA_038215455.1 Armatimonadota bacterium | reverse complement strand
ATGCAACCTGAGCTGTGCCTTCTGCGCGGTGACGCTGGCGCGCGGGGATGTACGCAGCCGCCCGTTGCCCGAAATAATAACAGAATTGCACGCGCTGGTGGCCGCGGGGATGCCGGAGGTGGTGCTCACCGGTATCCGCCTAGATGCCTATGGGATAGAGGCGGCAGGTGGCCCACGGCTGGCGGATCTCATCGATGCCACCCACGATATCAGTATCCCGCGCCTGCGGTTAAGCTCGGTAGAGCCGCTAGGGGTGAGTGCGCGGCTGGTGCGCTCGCTGGCCGCCCACCCGGGGCTGTGCCACCACTTCCACGTGTGCCTGCAGAGTGGCGACGACGGCATTTTGCACAGTATGCGCCGCGGCTACACGGCGGATTTTTTCCGCACGGTAGTCGCCCGGTTGCGCACCGCCATGCCCGACGCCACCTTCACCACCGACATCATCGTCGGCTTCCCCGGCGAGACCGAGGAGGCCTTTGCTCATACGCTTGCGCTGGTAGAGGAGGTCGGCTTCATCGGCCTGCACATCTTCAAATTCTCCCCCCGCCCGCACACCGAGGCCGCTACAATGCCCGGGCAGGTGGCGGAATCGGTGAAGGACACTCGCGCCGAGCGGCTGCTGGCACTGCAGCGCCGCCTCTTCACCACCCATGCCAGTACCCTGGTGGGCAGTGTCGTGCCGGTGCTGGCGGAGCGCGGCAATGAGGGCCTCACCACCCACTACGAGCGCGTCCACGCCCCCTTCCCCGCGGCCATAGTTGGCCAAATAGTACCAGTGCGCATCACCAGCGTGGGTGATGGGTGGGTGGTAGGGGAAGGGTAGAGGGTTTCAAAACTGCCCAGCCCTGAAAGGACGGCATGTCACATCGCCCTTTCAGGGTTGGGCCTTTCTTTGCCATTATATCCCCTGGGCGGTGCCCAGGGCTATAACATGCGAGCCCTTCGGGCTAAATTTATTGCCATCATTTTCTCTGGGCGGTGCCCAGGACATCTGGGTATAATGGGTTCTACTTCGCCCGTACCTGATACCGCACGATTGTCTGCTGCGCTTTAGCGTCGGGGCGGGTGATCTGCGTTACTGGATTTCATCACGGTTTCTTTTTTCTCGTCATCATGGACATAAGTACCATGAAGGCGAATACCAGCAGCATCACCACCAGCAAACCGATGAGCACCTGCACCCAGAGGATAGCCAGGGTGACGATACCTCTGAGCACCAGCCAGCCGATAACGCTGAACCCAATAATTGTCGCGATTAGGACGAGGATATGCCAGAATTGTTTCATCTCGATCCCCCTTTTGTGTAAATTGTAACACACGAATAGCCATTTTGGTACGAGTAATTGTTGGAATTTACGACATTTGCTGGAATATTCTCGCCCAGCCGCTCACGGCCAGGCTAGGACAGAAGGGCGCAATAAAACCGTTACGCATGATTTTTTATCCCCCCTCCTACCACCAACTCCCATTCTATGTTATATTTGTAGTTATGGAACGTTTCGGATTTCTTATCCATCCTATCTCGGTGCGCAAGGATGTGGCGCGGAAGTATCCGCTGCTGCAGGTGCTGCCCGATAATACGCTGGAGTGGCTGCTGCGGCATATCCAGCCGAAGACCATCTCGCATATCACCGGGGTGAAGAGCCTGACCGGGGCGGAGGCGGAGGGGTGGTTTGTTGCATGCCCACTCACGCCACGGCAGTTTCTGGAGTTGCCGGAGGATTTCGTCACGCGCAAGATCATCAAGGCGGCGCAGATCGCGCAGCATCAAGGCGCAAAAATCGTGGGCCTGGGGGCATATACCTCTATCGCGGGCGACGCTGGGGTCACCGTAGCGCGCAATGTCGACATCGCTATCACCACCGGCAACAGCTACACCTGCTACACCGCTATCCAGGGGGCGCGGCGCGGCGCGGAGCTGATGGGCATTGACCCGAAGGAAGCCTGCGTGGCGGTCGTGGGTGCGACTGGCTCCATCGGGCGCGTGTGCGCCCATCTCTTCGCCGAGGATGGCGTGGGCGAGCTGTTGCTGCTCGGGCGCAACGAGAGCCGTCTGTGCGCTATCGCCGAGGAGATGCCGGGGAATGTGCGCGTCTCCACTGATCTCGATGCTGATTTACCGAAAGCGGATATCATCGTCACCGTCACCAGCGCGGTGGATGCCGTGGTGGAGCCGCACCACCTGAAACCCGGCGCAGTAGTATGCGACGTCTCGCGCCCGCGCGATGTATCGGTGCGGGTGGCCAAAGAACGGGATGATGTGCTCATCATCGAGGGCGGTGTCGTCGCCGTACCTGGCCCGGTGGATTTCGGCTTCAATTTCGGCTTCCCCCCCGGCACCAGCTACGCCTGCATGGCCGAGACCATGATCCTCGCGCTGGAAGGCCGCTACGAATCCTTCTCTCTCGGCAAAGAGCTGGAGCTATCCCGCGTGCGCGAGATCGGCCGCCTCGCCGCAAAACACGGCTTCACCCTCGCCGGCTTCCGCAGCTTCGAGAAAGCGGTAACGGATGAAACCATCGCCCAGATTCGCGAACGGGCGGAAAAGGCCATGCGCTAAGGCCGCTGTGCCATGGCACGACACACCATGCGCTAAAGCACATGGCGACGGCTTATAGCCATGTCCTTTAGGGCGTGGCGTAGCGGCGCGGTTTATACTCATGCCCAACCATAGACACCCTTCCCCAAACAGTATAATATATCCTCAGCTACTGCAACGAACAGATTGGTGACTATGAAGGGGCGCTATTATTTACAGGTAATTATCGTTTTAATCATCGCCACGCTGGTGGTAGCGGTGGCGCGGAATATGCCGGGTGGCGCTAATCAACATGCTACTGCCACGGTTGTTGATCCCCTACATGCCGATGATAACACCAACCCCACCACCGTCACCATCGCCTTCACGGGCGATATCCTGATGCATATGGATCTGGTGCGCTCCGGCTACAATGCCAGCACCAGCGGTTATGATTTCACCCGCGTTTTCGCCCCGGTGGCCCCGTATCTTCGGCAGGCTGATTACACGGTGGGGAATCTGGAAACACGCTTGGCGGGGGAGGATATGGGATATAGCGGATACCCGCGTTTTAACACGCCCGATGAGCTGGCCGGTGGGCTGAAAGCCAGCGGATTCACCATGCTGGCCACCGCCAACAACCACAGCATGGATATGGAGTGGGATGGCGTCGTGCACACGCTGGACACGCTGGATGCCGCCGGGCTGGCGCATATCGGCACCGCACGAAGCGCCGAGGAGCGGGTCGCCCCGACAATTGTGACCATAAAAGGCATACGGGTCGCACTGCTCAACTACACTTCCCCTACCAACGACCTGCCCGCGCCGAAGGGCCGACCCTACGCGGTGAATCTGTTGCAGCCGGAGGTGATACTCGCCGATACCACTGCTGCCCGTGCGGGGGGCGCGGACGTGGTGATCGCCGTGCTGCATTTCGGCGAGGAATACGAGCGAAAGCCGAACAATTACCAGCGAAATATCGCCCGGCAACTGTTGGAGGGCGGGGTGGATGCCATCATCGGCGCACATCCGCACGTGGTGCAGCCTATCGAAAAGATTACTGTGCAGCGCAACGGTGTGTCCTACACCGGCGTGGTGGCCTTCTCGCTGGGCAATTTCGCCTCCACCCAGCGCGAGCGCTACCGTGACGCCGGCATTATCCTCTATCTCACACTGACGAAAGACGCCCAGGGCACCGCCGTCACAGGCACAAGATTCCTGCCCGTGTGGGTGCAGCAAGCATGGCAGCACGGCATCCACCTGGCCCGCGTCCTCCCCGCCCAGCCGGACACAGACCCCAATAGCGACCTACCGCTAACCCCCTCCGATGAAGCGCGCCTGCATCAGGTATGGGCCGACACGCAGACGCAGCTGGGAATGCCATAGCAGTAGCCCTGAAGCAGGTAGTTTAGGAATTAACCCCAACACCTCGACACCCTCGCTTTATCGCGGTAAGATATCCCCTAACCCGGCCAAGCAGGAACCAAACTAAATACGCGCTGATACGGTTAAGAACCATTCGATCGGAATTATAACATACCCCTGGGCGAAACCCGGGGGCGGCTTATCGAATTCATGACCTGAAGAGATAAACCTCTCCCCCGGGTTTCGCCCGAGGCTATGATATAAATTTGCACTAATGGTCTGGAACCGTATCAGGTTGTTATGTATACTTAAAGTACTACTTTTCTCTACAAGTTGTGCAGAATATAACCGAGAAGGGACTAATATCCTCGCAGGACTGGAGGGCATCACTATGCAACGTTGCAATTATCTGTTTTTCATCATCGTATTAGCCGTGGCCACGCTGGTGTTGGTGGGGTGTGGGGTGCGGCGGGAGGGTAAACCAGGTGCGCCGGTGGCAGTGCCGGTGGCCGTACCGCTGGTGGATGAAGTGAGTGGGTACCAGAAGATTCACGTCTTTGTGGCGCTGTGCGATAATGCGCATCAGGGGATTATCCCGGTGCCGGCGGGGATCGGCAATGGGCAGGATGCGGCGTCGAATCTGTACTGGGGTTGCGACGGCGGCATGAAGACTTTCTTCAGCAAAAGCCCGGACTGGAAGCGGCTGGCGGCTATCCCCAACCCGAAAGAGCATATATTGGAGCGGGTGATCTTTAAGCACAAGACGAAGAAAGCGTTCATCGTCGCCGACGCCTACGATGGCGAATATATCAAGCAGACCATCATGGATATGGTGACTGCGTCCTCCGGGCAGGCTGCGGAGAAAGTGGCTATCGAGGGCAAAAACTATATCTTCGGCGGCGGCGCGGACATGATCGGCTACGTGGGGCACGACGGGCTGATGGAGTTCCAGCTCGATATGAAAATCACCCCCAACAGCGGCAAAAAGAAGGACGTGGTGATCCTCTCCTGCACCAGTAGCGTCTACTTCCGCCCCTACATCCAGCGCGCCAACGCCAACCCGCTGCTCTGGACAAAGAGCCTGATGTGCCCGGAGGTCTACACCCTCAAAGCCGCCATCGACGGCTGGCTGGTCAACGCCACCCCGGCGAGCATCGTGGAGAGCGCCGCCAAAGTCTACAGCAAGTACCAGGGCTGCAGCGTGAAAGGCGCGCGGACGGTTTTTACGACGGGTTTTTGAAGCGATATTTGCCCGTTCTCATGGGCGGGACATTACCTTGGAAAATCAACAACGAGACAACAGCCATGCAAACTGCACGCACCACCGCCGCTCTGGATATTATAGAGGTTTAGCGGATAACTTGGAACTATTCCCCCAAAGTGGTACCATATCCTTGAGTTGATATGCGGAATATCTGACTGGAGAAGGCAAAGATGATTACCAACATCTGGGTTAATGGCTTTAAATCGCTGGTAGATTTTAAGATGGAGCTGCAACCGGGGTTAAATATCCTCGTTGGCCCAAACGGATCAGGTAAGACAAACATCATCCAATTTTTTGAGTTCCTGCGCTCCCTGCAGAAGATGAGTGTCTCAAATGCGATTAGCGCGGCTGGTGGCGTCGGCATGGTGTTTACCAAAATTGGTGAGGATAGATTTTATGAGGAAATGAGCGCGGAAGTCACCGGAGAATGGAGTGATGATAGTAGCAATAGCGCTCACTATTATTACTCGATTAAAATCACTTTGTCCCCAGAGCTTGACCGGGTAATATACTACCAGCAAAGATTGAAAATTAAAATGAATGCTGGTGTCTCCACTCCTGCAGACACAGCAGAATTATATGACCTCGACATCGAGCTTATCGGTGGTGAGAATCCATCTGCCACGCTACATAGCCTGGATGAATCCAATATTAAGGCGCGTGAAGTATACTTAGGTGCTATAAAATCTACCCAATCGTTAAAGGAGAGATTGCAGGATGCATTGGATTTTCCCGATCAAAATCAGTCGTTATTATCTCGCATCAGCGTCATCATCAACGATGGGTATATGATTTACATTGATCTCGCTGGTGGCAGAGTGTATAATATCGAACCAGCAAAAGCAAAGCAACCTGAAGACAGCGCGACGCTACCGGGTATCATAAAAGATGGCACCGGGTTATATGCAACATTGTATGCCATTAATAAAAGTGAAGGGAAAATTCTGCTCTGGAGAGGAATAGATAATTACCCAGACAGTTTTTTCAGCTTTAGTAACGTCAAAATCTCTGACCTGATCCGATATATGAAGTTGTCCAACGACTCAATCAAAGGCATGGAGATCAGCAGCAACTCGTTTGATAACCAACTTCAGGTGCGTATGACAATGTGTGGGCCCGAGAAGGACACAGTCCTCCCACTGACCGCGATGTCAGATGGTACCATTAAATGGATGGTGCTGATAACGATACTATTGACCAATCGCCATATCTTCTCAATTGAGGAACCGGAAAACTATTTACACCCCTTGCTGCAGGCTGAGATATTATCTGTCATGAGGAATATCATCCAGGAGAGTCAAACTGTATTGATGTCGACACATAGCGAATCCCTGCTAAATGCCGCCAAACCGGAAGAGGTGATCGTGGTAAGCTTTAAAGATGGTAAGACGATAGCATCTCGCGTATCAAACGCAGATGATCTAAATAGTGAAATACAGCGGACAGGCTTTGGATTAGGCTACTACTACATTGCCGGGAGCTTGGAATAATGAGTAATCCTGCATTTCTGGTAGAGGGTCATCTGGAGCGAATTTTCATCAAAGGTATTTGCCCTAATAGTGAAGTGAGAAAGGCAATTTCCAATGGCGATCATGTGGCACTAGCTGTAATCGCAAAGCAAGTTGCATCTCAATGCAGGTTGTTGCATGGCAAATACTGGCCGATAATCGTGATTTTTGACAGAGAAGAGCGGGAAGCAACAACAGATGAAATTGCAATAGAACTACTGAACCTGATTCGTGAAGAAAGTGTAAAAGATGAGATCATCATTGCTGTTGCCGACAGAGCAATAGAGAACTGGATCATAGCTGACTTTGAAACAGTCAAAAATTATTATCCAGAAGCCATCAATACTTGGGGTGATTGCCCCGATGGCAAAGACGGCAAAGCGATGATAAGAAAAACCGTCGGCAGGTATAATGAGACCACCGACGGTGTCGATTTGATGAAAAAATGTAACGCGCATAAAATGTGTGCCAGCCCGTCATTCGCCAAACTATTCAATGAGCTCAGTTCTATTGATTGCTGGTGGTTGAGAAAAGAATAGCCTGAAGGGGCGAATACAAAACCTCCTTGAAGTCAGACCTGGGGAGTTGCCCTAGGGACAGACGCGAAAGGTTGTGCTCCCCGTCCAGCTCTCCCCCGGGGCCAGTGTCACCGGGTCGATGATGCGGCCGGTTTCGGCGCAGACCATCTGCTGGTACTCCTCGTCGCCGTAGTCCGGCAAGCGCTGGGCTTTGGCGATCCAGGGGTTCCAGATTACCGCGTCGGGCATGTCCTCGCTCTTTTCGATGGTGATGGTGCGGTTTTTCGCCTCGTCGATGATCTGCAGTGTGTCCGGCGTCTTCAGGTAGACGCGGTCAATCTCCTCGGCGAAGCGTATCTCTGCACCGTTTTCCAGTGTGGGCTTCATCTCGTTCATCGCATCCAGATACATCACCTCGTGCAGGCCGCGCACGGCGGTCTGGTTGATATCCGCCACGCGGAAATAGCTGTGGAAGGCCAGTTGGCTGGTGAAGGTATCACTGCTGGTGTTCGTCGCGCGGAATTGCACGGTGAGCGCCGTCGCCTGCAGTGTCACCGTCAACTCCACGGTGAAAGGGTGTGGCCAGAGCGCCAGGGTCGCTGCCGTCTCCGACAAGCGCAACGTCGCCACCAGCGAGTCGTCGGCCCGCGTCTCGCTGCTCGCCAGTTCCCAGTCTTCCAGGCGGACTAGCCCATGCGCCGGCAACGGCCCCTGCCCGCTGAACTGCGGCCAGCAGAGGGGGATGCCCCCACGTATCGGCCTGTGCGGGGCGAACTCCGACAGGCGCGAAATGAAGAACAACTCCTCGCCCGCTGCCGTCACCCACGAGGTGACATGCGCCCCGTGCAGATAGACCTCAGCAGAAGCGCCGGAGGCGTGGGTGAGGACAACTTTGGGAAGATTGTTGTCGCCTGCTACTATATTAATCATCAATTTTGCTCCATTCACGTGAAGATTCGCCGATATGTACAAGCGATTAGCATATAAAGAAAATGCCAATTTTTTTATTAACAAGCCGAAATATGAAAAGAAAACGCGAAAAATTTTTCATATTGCGGGTCTACAAAAATTCCTTTTGGTCACTTTTCGTCTAAAGGTGGTATATCTGACAGTAAGTCAAAGAGTTTATTGTTAACGTAATAGTTAGATGTGCCCATTCTTTGTTTAGTAATTAACTTCATCGTTAACAGCGCGTCAAGGTACTTGGCAGCGGTCGGACGTGAGATATCCATATCCTTCATCAAAAAATCTATGCGCGTGTACGGATGAAAAAACAGATTATTCAGCAGTTCCTGGCTGTAGATCTTCGGATATTCGGTACGGATGCGGTTTTTATATTCGCCCATGATACGGCCAATACGCTGCACGATGGTGATAGTCTGGCGACTGGTCTGCTCTATACCTGCCAGCATGAAGAGTATCCACTCCTCCCACGCATCTTCATCGCGCACCTTTTGCAACAGCCGGTAGTAGTCAGACTTCCGCGTAATGATGTAACGGCTAAGATACAGCACCGGGATATCCAGCAGTTCCTTGAGTACCAGATAGAGGACGTTGAGAATTCTTCCCGTCCTGCCGTTGCCATCAGTGAAGGGGTGAATGCTCTCGAACTGATAGTGTATCACGGCCATTTTTACCAGCGGATCAGCACCAGAGAGGCTATCATCGTTGATATAGCGTTCCAGATTGGCGAGAAGTGCGTTAATTTCATCAAAATTCTGCGGTGGTACATAAACTGTTTCACCTGTGAGACCATTGCGAAGTTCGGTACCCGGCAGGCGGCGTACTCCGGCATCGGTTTTCTTCACTTGTTGGTAGATATCTACTAGATGATTGACGGTGATAAGCCGGGACGTTGAAACCTGCTTGAAGCCCATGCGCAGCGCCATGGCGTAGTCACGCACCTCTTTCGCGGCGGCATTACCAGGCGCTTCGCCCAGCTCATTCATAAAGAGGTCATCATTGGTGGTGATGATATTCTCTATCGCCGAACTGTCTTTCGCTTCTTGCAATGCCAGCGTATTTATCAAGATATCCTGGTTAGGAATAGTCTTTGACACGCCTTTTAACTCGGCAAGGTACCGGTGAGCACGCGCCAATTGCTTTAGAATTGCAATGCTCTCGAAATCGAAAGTCGCCGGGAGCATTTTTAGCTGATTATCACCCATCTATACCCCCCCCTACATCCGCCCCGGATTCCTTCTCCGTTGCTCGTTCGCCGCTGCTGCTACCATGGCGGCGTCGATGATAGCATAGAGCCAGACTATTACCCAGATGACGGCGAAGAAGAGGTTTGCTCCGTGCAGACCCCGTCCCAATATATCGAAGAAGCCGTTGTATAACCGTGCTAATGTCTTGGCATTCAGGTAGAGCGCATAGCCCACCCAGGAGGCGGAGTAGCCTGCAACCGCAAAGATAATCATGGACTTCAGCGTCTCGCCGTTGTGCCATTGCCCCACACCGGGGAGGAAAGCGGAGAGCATGGCGGATTGCCACGGGATGCGCGGGGGCACCATCGGGTTGATCCACCAGGCGTCATCATCGATATCTATCGGCGTGTGTGCCAGGATGGTGGGCATGTTCACCTTCACCACTGCGGTGGCGAACTTCTCTTCCAGCTTGGCGTTTTTCGGATCAAGGGCAAAGGCTTTTTTGTAGGCATCCAGCGCGGGCTTATACTTGCGCTGGCCGGCGTAGATATCACCCTCTGTCTCCAGCACGCGCGGGTGCTCGAGGGCGAGGGCTTGCGCTTCGGCCAGACGCGAGCGTGCGCCATCGAAATTCCCCTGGCGGATGTGCAGGCGAATCTCCGATAACACCTTCTCCA
>JBBQQW010000099.1:0-10021 GCA_038215455.1 Armatimonadota bacterium | reverse complement strand
ACGAGTGAACGCCTTCGGCGAGGCGATGGCGTGGTTTGGTCGGGTAGCGTAGCTGATATCTGTTCTTATGTTCTTATGTCTGAGATATCTTGTTTTTTTGACATAAGAACAAAAGAACAAGTGAGCGCCTTCGGCGAGGCGGTGGCGCGGCTTGGTCGGGTAGCGTAGCTTGTATCTGTTCTTATGTTCTTATGTCTGAATAGGAGGCAGTATGAAGGATGAGTTGATAGGAGATTTATATGAAGTACCGCATTCCACTACATAAACGCGGGCCGGCGTTGTGGCCGGAGGGCTACCCGCTGGCTACGCTGCAGGCGCGGGTGCGCGAGCTGGGGTCGGCGCTCTTCACGGCGGTGTATCAGGGGCGGCCGGCGACGGAGGGCGGTGCGGTTTTTCACCCGGAGTGGCTGCACAGCTACGCCGAGTTGCCACCCCTGCGCGAGATTGGGCAGGCGTGGGATACGGCGATGAAGGGTGGTAGCAGCAATGACTATGCCTGCGCGGTGACCGCCGGGCGCGATGCGGACGGCATAATATACCTGCTGGACGTCTGGCGCGGGCAGGTGGAGACCCCCGCGCTGAAGCGGCAGATGCTGGCGCTGGCGGCGCAATGGCAGCCACGCTGGATACTGGTGGAGGATGCGGGGGCCGGGGCGGCGCTGCTCCCACTGCTGCGCGCCGAGTGTCGGCTGCCGCTGGTGCCCGTGCGCCCGAATAAAGACAAACTGCGCCGCGCCCAGGCGATAACTCCCGCGCTGGAGCGCGGCGACCTGCGCCTGCCACCCTACGCTCCCTGGCTGGAGGACTTCCGCAGCGAGCTGCTGGATTTTCCCGGTGCCGCGCACGACGACCAGGTTGACGCCTTCGTCTACCTGATGACGCGCTTTCTCACCCGCCCCACCATAGCGCTGGGCCTTGAAAGTCTGGGGCGACGACCGGCGGGGTGGTGATTATGATCGTAACTGTTCAGTATTGTCAGAATAGCCCAACTAAACCCCTGGTTTGACCTAACCCCCAGCCCCTTCCCTGCCATTCGGCAAGCTCATTATCTACGACGTGGGAAGGGGTGCCTACCCAATATCTACAATTGAAAAACGACCTTGCTCCCCCTTCCCGCGCCGGGAAGGGGGCTGGGGGGTTAGGTTAAACTAAGGCTGATGAGTCCGAGCAGTTACACATATTCACGGCCATTGACTCATAGTCGAATAATTATTAGACTGTACTCGAATAATTATTCGAGTACAGTCGAGTAATTCGGAGGTGACTATGAGAAATGGTTATTTTGCTACCGCTAAGCTGCTGAAAGAGCGGTTGGGAGAGGCTGCGCCGGGGCGGATTCAGCTACTCACTGGTCCACGGCAGGTGGGCAAGACAACGATACTATTAGACATCGCGCGGGAGTACGGCGAAAATGCGCTCTATCTGGCGGCAGATGCCCCGGAGGCGGCGATCTCCGGCTGGTGGCAGACACAGTGGAGCCGGGCGCTACGGATGGCGCGCAAAGGTAAGAGCGTGCTGCTCGTGGATGAAGTGCAGACGCTGCCTAATTGGTCACAGACCATCAAGGCAGGGATTGATGAAGTGTACCGCGAGAAGCTGCCCTTGCAGGTGGTGATCTCCGGTTCTGCCGCGTTGCCCCTCACCGGGGGTGCGCAGGAGAGTATGGCCGGGCGTTTTGAGCACATCACCCTCTGCCATTGGACGGCGCGTGATCTGGTGGAGGCTTTTGCCATGAGTGAAGAAGAAGCGGCGGAGACGTATGTCCGCTTTGGTGCCTTCCCGCGCAGTATGGATTGGCGCGATGACCTGCCCCGTTGGCGGCGCTATCTGCGCGAGGCTATTATTGATGCGGTGCTGGGACGAGATCTGCTGATGCTGGAGACCATCCGCAAGCCGGCACTGTTGCGCCAGACCTTCGCCATCTGTACCGGGCACCCGGGCGAGATTGTATCGCTGCAGAAGATCTCCGGGAGTATCATTGAATCCGGCGCGCTAGAGACTATCGCCCATTACCTCAATGTGCTGGGCGAGGCGTATCTGGTAGCGGCACTGCCGAAGTTCTCCCGGACTGAGATCCGCCGCCGCGCCTCCCCGCCGAAGTTGGTGACATTATCCAATGCCTTCCTGGCTGCCGCCACCGAGGATGAGCCGCCGCGTGCTACCACTGATCCACGCCGCTGGGGGCACTGGCTGGAGAACGCCTGCATCGCCCGTGCCGTGAACTCCGGCTATCGAATAACGTACTGGCGCGAGGAGCAACAGGAAGTTGACATGGTCATCGAAGGGGAAGACGGCAAGTGGGGGGTGGAAGTGAAAGGCGGTGAATTCAGCAGCTTTGACCTGCGCGGCCTGCTGGAATTCCACCGCAGGAACCCGGATTTCCGCCCATTAGTAATCGGGGATGAACGCTATATGGATGCAGCGACCAGAATCGGAGTCGAATTTATCCGCTGGCAAGATTTTTTGCTGGATGGTCTTGCAGATATGAAATAGGCCGATTGCAATCATTTTAAAAAAAACTGAAAGCCGGTAGGTATTCTGCATTATCCTGCAGAAGAGTTTACTTAGAGAGGTGTTTTTTATGGACATGGTACGATTAGGTATTATTGGATTTGGCGGCATGGGTAGTAGCCATGCGCGCTATCTGGCGAAGGATGAGGTGCCCAATTGCAAGCTGGTGGCAGTGGTCGACATTGATCCTGCACGGCTGAAAGTAGCGCAAGAGATTTGCCCGGATGTGCAGGTGTTTGACACTGCCGATGCACTGTTTGCGGCCAATGTAGTGGATGCGGTGCTCATAGCCACCCCGCATTACTTTCACCCGCCGCTGGCTATCCAGGCGTTTTCTCATGGCCTGCACGTGATGAGCGAGAAGCCGGCCGGGGTGTACACCAAGCAGGTACGAGAGATGAACGAGGCGGCGGAAGCCAGCGGGCTGGTCTTCGGGCTGATGTTCAACCAGCGCACAAGTGGCGCACACCAGAAGATGCGCGACCTGGTGCAGAGTGGCGAGATCGGCGAAATCCGCCGCGTCTGCTACACCATCACCAACTGGTTCCGGGCGCAGGCTTATTACAATTCCGGCGGCTGGCGTGCCACCTGGGCGGGCGAAGGCGGCGGCGTGCTCATCAATCAGTGCCCGCATAATATCGACCTGTTCCAGTGGATTTGCGGCATGCCCACGCGCATCTACGCCCAATGTGGCTTCGGCAAATTCCACGACATCGAGGTAGAAGATTCCGCCACTGCCATGTTGGAATTCCCCAACGGAGCCACCGGTCTTATCATCACCACCACCGGTGAGGCCCCCGGCACCAACAGCCTGGAGATCGCTGGTGACCGCGGCAAACTGGTGTTGACCGATGGCAAAATCACCTTCTGGCGCACCCGCGGCTCAGTTAAGGAGTTCCTCGAGACCTCACCCGAGGCCTTTAAATCCCCGGAGGTGTGGAAATGTGAGATCCCCACCGGCGCGGCAGGGGAAGGCCACAAGGGTGTGATCAAGGCTTTCGTCGGGGCGATCCTCAAAGGCACCCCGCTGGTGGCTGAGGGCAAAGAAGGCATCAACGGACTGATGATCTCCAACGCCATCCACCTCTCCGCCTGGACTAATCAGTGGGTAGACCTCCCGGTAGATGAGGACCTGTTCCTGGCGCAACTGCAGGAGCGCATCAAAAACAGCACCGTGAATAAAGAGGGCACCACCGGCCCGATTGATTTCGCCGGATCGTTTTGACATAGCAGCATGACCCTGGGAGCGCCAATAACCGTATTGGCATTGGAACACGAGGCCAATACGGAGATTGGCGTTCCCAGGGGAGGCACTTTATATTTTCCATCTCACACAAAAACCCCACAAAACCTGTATAATACTTGTTAATAATGGCGAAGCATACTGGACAGGAGTTATACATGAGACCGCGTGTCGGTATGCCCCGTGCGATGGGGTACTATTACCTTTATCCATTTTTCCGCGCGTTGCTGGAGGAGTTAGGGGCGGAGGTCGTCGTCTCCCCCGTGTCTACCCGTGCCACGCTGGAGAAGATGGAGGTTTGTCCCACCGATGAGCCGTGCCTGGCGGTGAAGCTGCACTTCAGCCACGCCGATGCACTGGCACAGCGGAGCGATATCGATCACATTCTGCTCCCCATCATCGCGCGTATCAACAACTCTGTCTGCTGCCCGAAGTTCATCGGCATCGCCGATATGGTACGCCACGGGCTGGGGCTGCTGCCCGAGCGCGTGCTCTCCCCGGTGCTGGAATATATCGAGAACCCCATGGAAATGCTCGCGGCACTGCAGCCGATGGCACAGCGCCTGGGCGTGCGCGACCGAAGCACCCTGCGCCGGGCTATCCTGGCAGGGATCGACGCGCAACAGCGCTGGCGGCAGCTCTGTGTGGCGCACCAGCTGACCACAGTAGAGGGCTTCCAAGCACTGGAGACCGGGGAGATTCCCGCGCATCCCGCAGTGAGTGGCCCTACTATCGCCGTCATCGGACATCCGTATATCCTCTACGAGCCGGTGAGCCAGGACATCGTGAAACGGCTGCGCACACAGGGACGCGTGGTCACCGCAGAGATGGTGGCGCATGCGGATATCTACCGCCAGATGGAGACGGTGGAGGGAGGCGCGCGGCTGTGGCGCTTTGAGGCGGAGCTGCTCGGCTCGGCACTGCACCTGCTGCGCAGCGGGCTGGTGGACAAAATCATCCTGGTCGGCTCCTTCGAGTGCGGGCCGGAGTCGATCATCGAATCATATCTGGAGGAAGCGGCGCAGCAGCACGGCGTGCCGTTGATGGTGCTGGCGCTGGACGAGCACAGCGGTGAGGCGGGGCTGGCGACACGGCTGGAGGCCTTCCTGGATACCGAGAAGACCGAGGCCGATGCCCCCGTGGTGACACCCCCGCCGCTGAAACTGCCGCGTGCGGAGATGCTGGTGGGCTTCCCCTCCATGGGGCAGCTGGATATCGCCATCAACAGCATCGTGCAGAGCTTTGGCCTGCGCACCGTGCCCACCCCGCGCACCACTGCCGAGTGTGTGCGGCTGGGACGCGAGCTGGCCCCGGAGTTCGTCTGTTTCCCCTTCACTGCCACGCTGGGGCAGATGCGTTACATGCTGGAGCGGGGGGCAAATACCCTCATCATGGTGGTGGGCAAAGGTGCCTGTCGGCTGGGGTGGTATGCGCAGGTACAGGAGCGGCTACTGCGCAATGCCGGCTATGAATTTCAGCTATTAATCGTAGATTCGCCCTTCCCCCTGGGCGAGAAGTGGGAGAAATTCAGCGGGATGCTGCGCACCCTCGCCGGCGATGCCTCCTGGTGGGAGATCATGCGCGTGATGCGCATGGGCTACACGCAGATACTGGCGCTCGACCGCGCCGATGAAGCAGTGCGACGCCTGCGCGCGTTCGAGGCGGAGCAGGGCACAGCCGACCAGCTGCTGCGGCAATATCTACCACAGCTGGCCAGCACACGCACGGTGCGGGATACGCACCAGCTGGAGCGCGACTTCCTGGCGGAGCTGGCGCGGGTGAAGACGATAAAGACCCACCCACTGCGCGTGCAGATAGCCGGTGAGATCTGGGTGGCGCTGGAACAAAGTGCCACACGTGAGGTAGAGCGCTGGCTGGGCGCACGCCGCGCACCCCGCGTGTGGGTACAGCGCGACTTGAGCGTCAGCTCGTGGTTTCAGTCACATGTTTTGCGCATACCATCCGAATTGCGTAAGGAGCGGGCGCTATCCGATGCCGCACGCCCGTGGCTGGCGCAGCCGGTGGGTGGGCACGGGATGCAGACGGTGGGCAGCGTGGTGAATGCCCACGCCAGCGGCGTCGACGGGGTGCTGCACATCTTCCCCTTCACCTGTATGCCGGAGATAATCGCACAGAATATCATCGTCCCCCTCACTGAAGAGCTGGACATCCCGGTACTCACCTACATTGTCAGCGAGCAGATGGGCGAGGCCGGTATGGAAACGCGGCTGGAGTCGTTCCTCGACCTGCTGGAAGAGCGCCGCACCGCCCGTGCGTGAACCCTTATTTAATCTGCTTTTGGGCTATGTTTGTTCTCCCTGCAACACATTCTTTACAATTTTCGGATTAAATGTAGTAATCACGGGGAAACTGTGGAACAAATTGCTGAAAATAGTGTATTTATAAGTACGTTAGTATTCGCGGAGGTTTATTATGACAGCGCTGGCATATGTTGGGCATGGCGGGATGATGGCTACACCATTGTTGACAATCGACAGTGAAGGGGCTTTTACCGGCTATGGAAAGATAGGTAATTCCCCGGTGCTGACCATCAGCGGCGATAAGATATACCGTGGTCTGGGTGGGCTAACCTCGTCACCTATCGCCACAGTGCAGGGTGACCATGTGTACGCCGGTATCGGCGGTTCATTCGGAAAACCGATAGCAACGCTGCGCAGCAGTGGTAGCGGCTACGAGGTATTCAAAGGCTATGGCTCGCTTTACTCTGCACCTATCGCAACAGTCAAAGGTGGTGGGCGCATGGCTGCCGGGGCCACCGCGGTGTATTTATTGTTGAAGTAAGGTGGGTGTATGTATACAGTCGAGCAGCGAAAATTACTCCTGCAATTCGCCCGGCAAACGATCAAAAACGCCCTGTCGCGTGACTTTGCCCCCGCATTACCTGTAGTAACAGACCCGGAGTTGCAGCTCTTACGCGGTGCTTTTGTGACCTTGCTCCATGATGGCAGGCAACTGCGTGGCTGCATCGGGATCATCGAAGCGATAGCGCCGCTGGTGGAGACCATCGCCCACGCAGCCACCTCCGCCGCGTTGCAAGACCCGCGCTTTCCGCCGGTAACGGCGGCGGAATTACCCGAGCTGACTATCGAGATCAGTGTCCTCTCGCCGCTGCAGCCTATTAATCCCGATGATGTAGTGGTGGGCACCCACGGGCTGGTAGTGGAGCAGTATGCCCGGCGCGGCCTGCTCCTGCCGCAGGTGCCCGAGGAATGGGGCTGGGATCGCATCCAATTCCTCGAACATACCTGCATGAAAGCCGGCCTGCCCCCCAACGCCTGGCGCGAAGGCGCAAAACTATTCAGCTTCACCGCCGAGGTATTCTCGGAGGAGAAGTAGTATAATTGTGGCAAATACGCCACGCATTTACACGGCATATTACCCTACTTGGCGATAAAATTTGCCACAACAAACGGCGGTATGCTATACTTATCCGTTAGTGGAAACACACAGGAGATTGTTATGAAAACCGGAATACATCCGAATTACGTTAACGCCACCGTCACGTGCGGTTGCGGCAATACTTTCCAGACGCGCAGCACGCAGAATGTGATTCGCGTGGAAATCTGCAGCGCCTGCCATCCGTTCTATACCGGGCAGCAGAAATTGCTCGATACAGCTGGACGAGTGGAGCGCTTCCGCCAGAAATATGCCAAGTTTGAAAAGAGCGAAAAGTAGTTCGCCGTCCTCATCTTTACGGTCCTTCGTCACCTCGACAGGAGTGCGGAGGGCCGCTGATGTGTATCATCCTTTTTTACACATAACAGCGTCAGGGGACAATAAATGGCAGAAGAACAACGCGCATCCTACGGCGGACAGGCAGTTATCGAAGGTGTGATGATCCGGGGGAAAGACCGGGTGGCCAATGCGTGCCGCAACCCGCATGGCGATATTGTCGTCCATCACGAGGCTATCACCACCGCTACCACCAGATATCCTTTCCTGAAGTGGCCCTTCCTGCGTGGCACCCCCGCGCTCATCGACTCCTTCTCGCTCGGCTACCGCACGCTGATGTGGTCGGCAGATATTGCGATGGAAGGCGAAGAGCAGGAGAAGCCGACCCCGTGGCAATATTTCCTCACCATCGCTGTCGCGCTGGCGTTTGGCATCGGCGTCTTTGTGCTGCTGCCCACGGTGATGACCGGGCTGATCCCCGGTGCCAAGCATATGGCAGCCACCGGCAATGTCTGGTCACAGTTATTGCCCACCCCCGAGCGTATCCTGCCGAATATCGCTGAGGGTATCATCCGCCTGCTCTTCCTGGTTGCCTACATCATGATTATCGGCAACAATAAAGAGATCCGCCGCGTCTTCAGCTACCATGGAGCCGAGCATAAAGTGGTGAACAGCTACGAGATGGGCGCGCCGCTCACCGTGGAAGGCGCGAAGCCGTTCAGCCGTATCCACCCGCGCTGCGGCACCAGCTTCCTCTTCCTCTTCTTCGTGGTGGGCATCCTCATGCACGCGCTTATCGGCTGGCCGGTCAACATCGGCATCCGTATGCTCTCGCGCATCATCATGATCCCCCTCATCGCCGGCGTCAGCTACGAGCTGCTCCGCCTCGCTGGCCGCTACCGTGACTCGCTGCTGCTGAAGATCATGGTCTGGCCCGGCATGGCCCTGCAACAGCTAACCACCGCCGAACCCACCGACGACCAGATAGAAGTAGCGCTGAAATCCATGAAAACCGTGCTGGAAGACGAAGGCGTACTCGCCCCGGAAGTGGCGGAAGCAAAACAGAAAGAAGAAGACGACGGAGCGTTGACGTAGTCCTCGTAGCATCTGGCACCTACCCCCTCATATTGAATTTTTAGGAATGTGGGAACGTTTGAATAATGCAAATTTTAAACCCCTCGAATTCGAGGGGTTTAAAAACAATGCAACACCACAACTGCAAGCACGCTAAAGCGCGCTGTCATTCGGTTTAGCGCTTTTTTGGGGAGGCCACACCATGCTACGAGTCGGTTATGCGCAGATTGATATCTCACCGGGGCCTGATTGTGGGTTGCTGGGGTTTGACTTTCGCCCGCAGCAGCTGCCGTCGGGCAATGCCGGGGTGCATGATCCGCTTTATGCGCGGGTTTTCGTCTTTGATGACGGCGGGGTACCGGCGGTGCTGGTTTCGCTTGACCTGTGCATCCTCCCCAACGCGCTGGCGCGGCACCTGCGTAATGCGGTGGCGGAGAAGCTGGAGATAGAGCTGGAGCGGGTGATAATATCCTGCACGCACACGCATAGCGGGCCGCTGCCGGAGCTGGCCGACGCCGCCGATGACGCGGAATGTGGCGACCTGTGCGGGGGCAGCCAGACGGAGAAGGTCGCCGCGCGCGAATACACCCACCTGCTGCAGGCGAAGCTGCTGGATGCCGTGGGGGCCGCCGCCGGGCTGCGCTACCCGGTGACTATGGCGGTGCAGGAGGCCCCCTTCGGGCTGGGATACAACCGCCGTGTGATGACCCCTACCGGTATCCGCCACTGCTGGAACCCGGGCGAGCAGGCCACGCTGCACCCCGGCCCGCCGACTGATCCCACCCTCACCGTCGTGGCGCTGCGGCAGCTCGCCGGCCCGCGCTCGTACCTGCTCTTCAGCATCGGCGTGCATGGCGTGGGGCTGGGCAAGACCAGCCGCGTAGTCAGTGCCGACTGGCCGGGTTTGACCTGCACCATCCTTGACGCCCTGGCCCCCGGCACGCACGCGGCCTTCTTCAGCGGTGCAGCGGGCGACACGCACCCGTGGGTGGCCACGCAGGAGGATCCAGCACAGTTGCAGCCGGTGGCGGCCGCGGCAGCCAGTATGGTGAGTCTGCTGGCGCAGAGTGCGCAGCCGGTTGAGTTGCCCGCCGAGGATACTCTCCGGGTGGCTACGCGCACGGTGAAGGCGGGCGAAATTGAGCTGGACCTGAGTGTGTGGAAGATCGGCCCGCTCTACCTCGTCGCCGCCCCGGTGGAGCTGTTCGGCGCGCTGGCCGTTGACCTGCGCCGCCGTCTGCCCGGCCCGGTGCTGCTGGCCACGGTGAGCAACGGCTGGACAGGCTACTGGCCCACCAGCTCATCTATCAGCCACTCGCCGTCTCCGGGTTTGCAGGCCCAGCTGGCGTTGATCTCGTAGCCACCCTCGGCAAAGGCGGCGCGGGTGGGCCAGTAGCCTGTCCAGCCGTTGCTCACCGTGGCCAGCAGCACCGGGCCGGGCAGACGGCGGCGCAGGTCAACGGCCAGCGCGCCGAACAGCTCCACCGGGGCGGCGACGAG
>JBBQQW010000098.1:0-10046 GCA_038215455.1 Armatimonadota bacterium | reverse complement strand
GCCAAAATACGTAGCCGCTCCTCATAGATGGGTGAGACTGTCAGCGCGTCCGGTTCAATAAAAGAGGCATTGGAGTACAGCCGTGATTTCCAATACCCATATATCGCGCCGGTGATAAAATCCTCATTCAATAATCGGGTTAGCAGGCAATTATAACTGACACCATAGATAGCCTTCAGGCCACGCAGGTGCAACTGATTCAGCATGCGATTACTCGGGTTCACACCTTTCCAGTGTGCGCGTAGCGATTCACTGGGTACCAGAAAATATCCAGCAAAGCTATCCGCCACTTTTTCAATTTCAGCAGTAGGTTTACCATCATCCACGGACTCAGCCAGATGACTGCAGACCATATGCCCCAATTCATGTGCGGCCGTAAAAAGCACACACTCGACAGGGCGGTTTGCGACATTTACCGCCAGGCACCAGCCCCAATCCGGTTCCATGATAGAAAACCCATCCGGCTTATCAGGTAGCTGATAGGTCAGCAATTTCACCGTTAGCTGCAAACAGGACATAAATGAGGGGATCGGGCCAGATTCTGAAAAGCCCATCGTGGCGCGTGTACTGCGTGCCAGCGTCGCAATATCTACCTCATTCCCTTTGCGTTTGCCGATGAATTTACTCGCCAGTGATAGTTCACGCACTGGCTCTCCCATCAGCGTGTCTTCCAGCCAGGCATAATCGGCGAAGCGCCGGATGGCCTTCTGCACAGCCGGCAGTTCACGCGCACCAGAAGTATCAGAACGGAAGCGGATATTCTGGGCGACCGGGGGCGTTTGCATATCGGCCAGCGAGGAACCCATGCGCGAAAGTAGAGCAATCAGAACACTACTCGGCATATCTTGCTTACCTGTGAGATAGCGATATAGGGTAGATGGGTCAACCCCCACGTGTTCCGCTAGAATACGTTTACTGATGCCAGATGCGGCAATCAGTGTGTTAAGTCGGTCAATCCAGTTATCCATCAAAAGCCCCTTTCACACAACTTGTAATGCAGATATACCACATCTCCAGCAGATTTACACACTAATAGTTGCAGAATTGCAATATCATACCGCAATTTTTACCTTATGTATATTGCACGGCCAGAGTCATCATTCTCTTCGCCACGGCTCCTCCTCCACCGCCGCCACCACCTCAACCCCCGCCAATTGCCGCAGATGTGCGGTGACTAGCGGTACCATCGGGCGCTCGGTGGGGTAGTGGCCGGCGTCGATGATAGCCATGCCGGCGTCGCGGGCCAGCAGCGCGATGTGGTGTTTCACTTCGCCGGTGAGATATAGCTCCGCGCCAGCGGCTTGCGCAGCGGTGGCGAAGTCGCCCCCGGCACCGGTGCAGAGCGCCACCGTGCGCACCTGCTTCTCGGGATCGCCCAGCACCTTCAGCGTGTCTGTTGCCAGAATTTTGGCGACGCGGGCGGTAAATTCTGCCACCGATACCGGCGTGGCCAGCGTGCCGATGCGCCCCAGCCCGGAATCAAGCGCAAGCGGGCGCAGCTGCTGCAACCCGAGAAGTTCGCCTACGTAATGGTTTAATCCGCCCGGGGCGCTATCCAGGTTAGTGTGGCAGGCGAGTAGCCCGCAGCAATTGCAGAGCAACCGCCGCACCAACGTCACCACCCCACCATCTTCCACCAAGTTCTTGAGCGGAGAGAAGATCAACGGATGATGCACCACCAGCAGCTCCGCCCCCCACTCTTCCGCCTGCGTCACCACCGACGCCGTGGCATCCAGCGCTACCAGCACCCGCGACACCGAGGCACCCATATCACCAATCAACAACCCCACATTGTCCCACTCCTCCGCCAGCGAAGCAGGGGCCAACAGCTCCATATGAGCAACAATTTCATTCACGGTAGGCATTTCAACTCTCCTACTTTTATAGACATAAGAACAGAAGGACAGAAATATGGCTACGCCACCCGCAAGCTATCGCACCGCCGAAGGCGTTTTCTCCTGTTCTTATGTTCTTCTGTCTAAAATAGTTCAACTCTTTTTTGACATAAGAACAGAAGGACAGAAATACGGCTGCGCCGGCATAAGTTATCGCGTCGCCGAAGGCGCATTCTCCTGTTCTTATGTTCTTCTGTCTAAAATAGTTCAACTCTTTATAGACATAAGAACAGAAGAACAAAAATAAGGCTGCGCCACCCATAAACTATCGCGTCGCCGAAGGCGTTTCTCTTGTTCTTATGTTCTTCTGTCTAAAATAGTTCAACTCTTTTTTGACATAAGAACAGAAGGACAGAAATACGGCTGCGCCACCCGCAAGCTATCGCACCGCCGAAGGCGTTTTCTCCTGTTCTTATGTTCTTCTGTCTATACCCGTCCTCTATCACCTCATAGCTTCAGCAATGGCTGTTCCGCGACTGCCCAGGTGCGCAGGTCGCGGCGGTGGCGGCTGATATTGAGCGCCACGCCCATGGCGAACATGCTGGTGAGCAGATTGCTGCCGCCGTAGCTGACGAAGGGCAGCGGCACACCGGTGACGGGGGTGAGGGTGAGGCACATGCCGATATTTATCACCACGTGCGCTGCGAACATCGCCGCTATCCCGCCGGCCACCAGCCTGCCGTAGGAGGTCTCCGCCTCGCCCACGATGAGCAGCAGCCGCCAGATGATGAACAGATAAAGCGCCAGCACCACCAGTGCACCGAAGAGGCCAAACTCCTCGCCGATTACCGCGAAGATGAAGTCGGTATCCTGCTCGGGGAGGAAGCCGCGCTGCGCCTGCGTGCCGTGCAGGTACCCCTTGCCCCACAGCTCGCCACTGCCGATGGCGATGGCCGCCTGGCGCTGGTGATAGCCACTGCCGGTGGGGTCAGCATGCAGGAAGTCCAGCCGCCGTTTCTGGATATCCGACACCAGCGGTCGGCCCCCCGGCAGGCGGATATTCCACGCGGCGATGATCACCAGCAGCACGGTGGCGCACAGCCCGAAGAGCAACAGCCCGTGTGTCTCGCCCAGCAACAGCAGCACAAAGCAGATGGAGCAAAGTATCATGGCGGTGCCGAAATCCGGCTGCGCGAGCACCAGGAAGACCGGGACGAAACAGAGGAGGATGACGCGGGCGAACGCCTTGATCTCATTGATCGCCCCGGCATAGCGCGCCAGCACCGCCCCCAGCGCCAACGTCAGCGCGATCTTGGCGAACTCCGACGGTTGCAGCCGGATAGGCCCCAGGTCGATCCACGAGTTAGCCCCGTTAGTCTTGCGCGCGATAAACAGCGTGATGAGCAGCGCCAGCACGGTGATGACGTAGAGCAGCACCCGGTGCCGCGCCCACACGCGGTAGTCCACATTCATCACCACCAGCAGCGCGCCCAGCCCCCCCGCCGCAAATATCCCCTGCTTGATGACTTTAGACGCCCCATCGGTAATATGCGAGGCGCTATAAATCGTCAGCAAGCCGATCCCCAGCAAAGCCAGCATCGCCCACAGCAACCCCATATCAATAGCAGGCGCACGCGAGGTAGAATTCATAGTGAGTTAGTTCGACGAGGTGAGTGGGATGTCCTGTTTAGCTTTTGCAATCACAGGGAGCGTACACATAACTCCCCGGAAACGCCAATCTCCCAGGGGCGATCCTCAACCTAATTTTCTAATCATGCCAATCAAGGTTCGATACAAGTTCTTACGGCCCAGGAGCAGCGGAGGCGCAGCGGAAGCCTCTGTTTTCTTCGTATAGGACTGGATAGCTATAGGAACGAGCTGCACTTCGTGTCATCGTATATGGGGGATATGCATAGACAGAATCCATTACATGGTAGGAGTTAAACCAGGAAACCACCTCGCTTGACGCGAGTATCTCCGGTGGCTGGGCCGGTGGGGTCTGTTACCGGGATGTCAGAGTAACTGGCTATCCAGTCAGCGCACCACTGCCAGACGTTGCCGGCCATATCCTGCGCACCGCACCAGCTAGCCCCAGCGGGAAAACTGCCAACCGGCCAGGTACTTATACCTACATCATATGAATTGAGTTGATTGGCGCATTTCGTTGCATCCCAGCCATTGAAATTATCTGTACTGGTGGCGGTGCCACCCCACGGGTAGTTGTTGCCTTGTGGGCCAGCAGCAGCGTATTCCCATTGCGCCTCGGTGGGTAGCTTCACGCCGGCCCAGTCGGCATATGCTTTGGCGTCTAACCAACTCACATTGACGATGGGATGCTGTTGCAACGCTGCATCATTCCAGCCAGTTTTGCCCGCCCAACTGTAGCCAATATATGGGGAATCAGGATAGTTACTATGGGAAGGGAAAGGTGGCAAGGCATGTCCGGTGGCGGTGCAAAAGGCACGATACTGCGCCACGGTGACATCGTATTTATAGATCCAATAGCCGGAAAGGGTGACCTGCTGGGTACGGCGAACCCAATAATCAGTGAATTTTGATCCCATGGTAAAGGTAGCTCCGGGCACCCACACCATGGCGGCGTTATCCGTAGGGTTAGCGCCAGTGATAATGGAGAAGAGGGTGAAGGAACTGACGCTGGTAGCCGTTCCTGCGCCAGTGGTAACGGTGATCTTTCCGGCGGTTACCCCTGCAGGTGCCGTAGCGGTGATGGAAGTTGCGCTCACCACTGTGAATGAAGTTGCCGCGATGCCATTGAACATGACTGCAGTAGCACCAGTAAGGTTAGTACCAGTAATCATCACCACTGCACCTGGCAGCATGGCCTGGGGTGTGAAGTCGCTGATAGTGGGTGGTGCAGGGGGCGTCGTAACGGTGAAAGCAGCCGTGCTGATTGCCGTGCCAGCGTCTGTTGCTATCGATATACTACCGCTGGTAGCCGCCACCGGTACAGTAGCATTGATAGTGGTGTCGTTGACTACGGTGAAACTGCTCGCCACAGTAGCATGAAACTCAACACTAGTTGCCCCGGTGAAATTCGCCCCGGTGATAGTGACCTCGCGCCCCACCAATCCGCTGGTGGGGGTAAATGAGGTGATAACCGGTGCAACTGCGCTGTCACTGTTTCCGCCATTGCCGCAACCAACAATAAGCCCGCAGGTGATTAGCATAACAGCAACGGCAAAGATTACCAGTAAAATACGTAACATGGTCGTTATCCTCCATCATAGAAATAGGTACGCCTCATAAGTAATACTACACCATGGAGATATCTTTATGTCGTAATCTGGTAGATTAATTCTTCTTATTGGGTGATAGGTAATACATTGGCTCGGATTGGGGGCGTACATGTTACCCAGGATAAAACAAAAAATCGCGCCCGGGCAATAAACACCCAGGCGCGATATTACTTCCTATTTCCTACACCTACCCTACCGTGACGCTTCAGGAATATACGCGGGCAACTGCTGCGGGGCGTATATCGGTTGCAGGCGGGCGAATCTTTGCAGGCCGTTTACCAGCGGGATGGTGGGCCAGTTGTCGCCTATCAGGGGGCGGGCGTAGTTGATGAAGTCGTCCGTGACGTCGATGCGGTTCTCGGATATCCACTGCTGGGGGAAGTTGCGCTCGCTGTTGGCTACCAGCTCCAGCGGGGCTTTGTCGTAGCGCACGCTGTATACCGGGCCGGGGTTGCGCAGGATGGTGCTCATGTAGCCGCTGCCATCATTGACGGCTATCAGCACCGCTTGCTGCCCCAGCTTGTAGGCTTCCTCCAGGTCTACCGTGGAGGCGTAGATCATATTATGCCGTTGATCGGTGCCGCTGACGTTGCCCCGCGCGGAGCCGCGCGTGGGCAGGCCCATTTTGTTGAGGTAGTTGACGACCGTCTGCTCTACCGTGGTCTCGCTGCTGGAGAACTGCGTGTGGCCGAAGTTGTCCTTCAGCTCGCCCAGGTCGCCCACGTCAAAGCCCTCGCTGACCACCACAATACAGCGGCCGCTGCGCTTCAGCTCGTCATTCACCAGGTCGGCCATCGCCTGCAGGTTGAGGCCTGATTCGGGGAGATATATCTGCAAGGGCATCTGTCGATGTGGGTCGGCCAGGCGTGCAGCGGCGGGGATAAAGCCGATTTTGCGCCCCATCGCCTGCAGCACCAGCACGGGATCCGCCGGGCTGCTGCCGTTGTTCTCTTCGTTGGCATTCTGCACGTTCAGTGCCCAGTAGCGCGCCACACTGCCGTAGCCGGGGGTGTGGTCGATGAGCTTGAACTCGCTGTCACCCACGTCGTTGTCAATGGTCTTCGGCCCGCCGGTGGCGATCAGGTCCAGCCCATGGGCTTTGGCCATCTCCGCCACTTTGTGCGCGGTGTCCATCGAGTCATTGCCGCCCACGTAGAAGAAGTAGCCGACGTTGTGCGCTTTCAGCACCTCGATAACGCGCGCAAAGTCCTGCGTCTGCTTCGCCTTCAGCTTATAACGGCAACTGCCGATGCTCCCGGCGGCGGGCGTCATACTCAGCAGCGCGATCTCCTCCGCGGGTTGCGCGGTGAGATCAAGCAGCTCTTCCTTCAGCACGCCCTCGATCCCGTGGTAGCCAGCATAGACGCTACCGAAGATATCGGGCATCGACTGGCAGGTCTCCACGATCCCACGCAGGGTGCTATTAATAACCGGTGTCGGCCCACCTGACTGGGCGACGATTACGTTTTTTGGCATTTTTGTCTCCACCCTTATCCCTTCCCTTCCGTACGAGGGAAGGGAAGAAGATAGTTTGTTTAATAGTTGGCCGTTTGGACACTCCAAACCGAGAAGGATTTATGCTTTATCCTCAAACAAAGTTCGTGGTAATTGAGATTGACGAATAATTGATAAGAGCGTGCCTATTTTGACACTACTATGTAAAGGAACTGGCACCGTGATAGTTGTACTTTCAACTACTCTCTGCATCACGACGTGGCTACCGCGTTGTCTTACCTCGCGAAATCCATGCTGGCCCAGCAGTTTGCAGATATCACGCCCGGAAAGCACCCGCAGTTTACCCAACTGCCACCTCCATTTGTGTAATAAATACTTCCCCGTGCATCCGCCCTTGAATCTCACTAACTGATGCTGTCTCGAAGAATAACTCTACTGCTTCCTGCAGGTTTTTGCGTGCTTCCTCTACGGTGTCTCCTTGACTGGCGACATCAACCTCCGGGCATAGGGCGACATATCCATCACCTTCTCCCTCGATTATACAGGTCATCCGTTGCATTGTTGCCATCGTTTTCACCTCTGCGGTTATTATACCATATGGGGTAACTATGACATGTTCGTTTCAACCTGCCCCCCGTCCACAAATCGGGGGGCAGAATTTAGCGCTACGCTCCCGGATGGCTCTCGCGGATCCAGTCGGTGTGGAAGTCGCCGTCCATATCGGTGCGGCGATAGGTGTGCGCGCCGAAGTAGTCGCGCTGTGCCTGGGTGAGGTTGGCGGGCAGGCGTTCGCTGCGGTAGGCATCGAAGTAGGCCAGCGAGGCGGTCATGGCCAGCGCCGGGATGCCGTTGTTGATGGCAGTGGTGACGAAGAAGCGCCAGGCTTCCTGTCGGCTCTCTACCGCCTGGCGGAAGGCATCGTCGAGCAGCAGGTTGACCAGCTGCGGGTTGCGCTTGTAGGCACCCATGATATCGCCCAGCAGTTCGGCGCGGATGATACAGCCACCGCGCCAAAGGGCGGCGATTTCGGCGTATTTCAGGTCATAGCCGTATTCGGCGCTGGCCAATGCCAGTAGCGCCATACCCTGCGCGTAGGAGGTGATCTTACTCGCATAGAGGGCGGCGCGGGCGGCGTCGATCAGCTGCTGCTTGTCGCCGGTGTATTTCACCGCTGGGCCACTGATCACCTTGCTGGCGGCCACGCGCTCATCTTTGTAGCCAGAGATGATGCGGCTCTCCACAGCGGCGTTGATGGTCTGCGTCGGCGCGCCGAGGTCCAGGGCGTTCTGGCTCGTCCATTTGCCGGTGCCCTTCTGCTTGGCTTCATCGAGGATCAGGTCGACCAGCGGCTTGCCGGTTTCCTTGTCGGTAACGGCGAAGATGTCGCGGGTGATCTCGATGAGGTAGGAGGACAACTCGGCGTTGTTCCATTCGTCAAAGATGTCGTACAGCTCCTTGGCGGAGAGGTCCAGACAGCGGTTGAGCACGTCGTAGGTTTCGGCGATCAATTGCATGTCGCCGTACTCGATGCCGTTGTGTGTTACCTTCACATAATGCCCGGCACCGCGGGGGCCGATGTAGGTGACGCAAGGCTCGCCGTCGACCTTAGCGGAGATAGCTTTCAGCAGGTCTTCCACCAGCGCGTAGGCTTCCAGCTCGCCGCCGGGCATGATGGCTGGGCCTTTCAACGCGCCCTCTTCACCGCCGGAGACGCCGGTGCCGAGGAAGAGCAGCCCTTGAGCCGAGAGTTCCTTCGAGCGACGCTCGGTGTCCTGGAAGAAGGAGTTGCCGCAGTCGATGATCAGGTCGCCCTTGTCGAGCAACGGCACCAGTTGAGCGATAACGCCGTCTACCGGCGCGCCCGCCTTCACCATGATCATGATCTTGCGCGGGCTTTCCAGCGCCGCCACAAAATCTTCCATCGACTCGCACGGCACCAGGTTCTTGCCCGGGTTCTCCGCCACAAAGTCCTTCATCGTCTGCACAGTGCGGTTATGGACGGCGACGTTATAGCCGTTGCGTTCCATGTTCAGCACCAGGTTCTGGCCCATTACCGCCAGACCGGTAAGGCCGATGTTCGCTTTACTCATTGGGTTACTCCTCTTAAAATAGTTCCTAGTTCCTTGTTTCTAGTTCCGAGATTAACACCACCCCCTGAAGGAGGGTACCTGCCATGCACCTCTACCTGACCTTATACAGCATCTCGCCTGCGCGCATTACCACCAGGATGCCCTCGTCTTCACGGTTCAGGTACTCGGTGATATTCAGGGTGGCGGGGTCGAGGTAGCCGAGGTTGATCTTCGCGCAGCGCTCCGGTGGGATAGCGGTGGCCAGCGTCACCTTGATGCGCGGGTTCTCCGTGCAGGTGGCGGCGTCATAGCTGCCCTGGCCAGCGACGTGGGTGGAGTGCGCCAGCACCCCGCCGGGATAGTCGACAAAGCGTTCCGGCTGCGCCAGGAAGTAATCGCGGCAATGGTAGCCAACCTCATCGATGACCTTACCGTGGGTGTAGCTCACCTCGGAGATGTGCGGGGCGTAGATGATCACCTCGCCGCCATCGGCAATCGCCGGTTCCATCTTGTACATCCCCTTCGCGCCCGTCCACAGGTCGTCATACATCTCCGGCATCACCGAGATAACGAGCTTGTACGGCTTGTCCACATAGACGATATGTTTCTGCGCGGAGAGCTTGCTGCCCGCCTCCCAGGCTTGCTGCGGCGTGCCGAAGTACAGCCCCGCGAGGCCCGCATGGGTGACCACCAGCGCAAAGCACGCGGTGGGGGTGGGCACCAGCGACGCGGCACGGTCGATGACGGCGCGCACGGGGGTGTAGCCGGAGCCGATGACCTTGAAGTTGGTGATGAGCGCCCCGAGCCAGTGGGTGAAGTTGATCACCTCCGGCCCGGCGATACCGGGGACGAAATACTTGTTGCCGCCGGAGAAACCCACCACCTCATGCGGGAAGATCGGCCCGCAGATGATGACCTGGTCGTACTCCAGCACCTTTTTGTTCAGCGCCACCGTCACATCGCGCTCCAGCATCCCCTCGGAGAGTGCGCTGATCTCGGCGGCGGGGATAGTGCCCAGCTCGACAAAGGTATCGGGATCCTCCCACAGGTGGTTGAAGATATGGCTACCTTCGCACATCCCCTCCACCACCGGGTGCCCGATCATCTTCGTCAGTTGCTCGTCGGTCATCGGCTGATGCGTGCCCAGTGCCACCAGGAAATCCAGCACCGCCACGCGCCCGGCCAGCGCCTGCTGAAAGAGCGGAAACATCAGATCCATCGGCATGGTGCGCGTGCCGTCGGGGATAATAAAGAGCACGCGCTTGCCCTCCAACTGCAGCCCGCCCAGCCCTTGCTCGATGATACCCTTGATCTCCGCCGCATCGAGATATCTGTCGGCATATCCATTACCGGTAACCATATCGCTTTACCTTTCTTACGAGAAATAGTTTGACGGGCACTTTGCCCATTGGTTTCACCTAACCCCCAGC
>JBBQQW010000097.1:0-10230 GCA_038215455.1 Armatimonadota bacterium | reverse complement strand
TGATCAATTTGAGCAGGGAGAGGAACTACTCACCGCGGAACTGGTGCGCGGTGACTCTCCGGTGCTGCGTGAAATACTCGGTAAATTCCCCGCGCCAGACCTGGCCGAGCTATTCCCCGACCTGGAAGAATCTGCCCAGATCACCATGCTCAACGTGCTGGATGATGAGACAGTGGCGGAATTGCTGGCGGAGCTGGATCCATCTGATCAGGAGATTGTGCTCTCGTTGCTATCCGCCTCGCGCACCCAGGACGTGCTGGAAGAGATGTATTCCGATGACGTCGCCGACCTGCTAAATGAACTCCCCGAGGAACATGCAGAAGCGCTGATGGAGCAGATGGAGCAGGACGTTGCCGAGGATGTATCGGAGCTGTTGCGTTATGATGAGGATTCCGCCGGCGGACTGATGGCCAAGGAGTACGTCACCGTACCACCTGAGCTGAATGTGGCGGAAGCGTTAGCGATGTTGCGGCACCATCACGATGACGCAGAGTTGATCTACGAGCTGTACGTCATCTCTGAGGATGAATCTTTACTCGGAATTGTCAGTCTGCGCACCCTCATCGTCTCTGCTGCAACAGCCGAGATGGCAGATATCATGGAGCATGAGTTTGTCAGCGTACCGGTAGATATGCCGGGAGATGATGTCGCTGACCTGGTGCGCCGGCATGATCTGCTGGCCGTACCGGTGCTGGACAACGCCGGGCGCATCGTCGGCATCATCACGGTGGATGATATCATCGAGGTAGCGCAGGAGTCCGCGGGTGATGAATTGCTGGAGATCAGCGGGGCCGAGGTAACCGAGGATGATGATGATGACGACCCGCGCACTGAGTGGCGCAATTTACGCGGTGGTCTGCTGGTGCTGGGCGGGGCCTTGTGTGCGTCACTGCTGATATGGCTCTTCATGCGTGCTTTTCCCGTCTGGGATAGCCGCTTTATCATGCTTCCGCTGGTGATGGTAATGGCACTCACCGTGGCCAGCCAGGCGGCGTTAACAATCGATCAACTCTTCGCTGGGCCTACAGTGCGACGCCAGGCTGCACCGGTGATTTATCGTGAAGCCGCCACTGGTGTGATGCTCGCCGGTGTGGGTGGGTTGATGGCGGTGCTGGCACTATATATCATAAATCGTACCAGCACCGGATTACTATCGGCCTTCATCATCACGGCGCTGGCCCTGGTGATGGCGGAGATATCCGGTGCTGCCGGTGCCTTGATGATAAAGCAGCGTGATGGACGCCTCGGTTCGGTGGCGCACTCCATGCTGGTAATGATCTCGTTGTTGCTGGCAGTTACGGTTTATTTAGGGCTGGCACATTCTTTTGCTGATTTTTGACCTCATCCATCTCGCGAACTTTGTCAAAGAGTAGCTGCATGCGTGCCGGATCTTTTTTCCCTGGTGCTATCTCGATGCTGCTGCTGATATCAATAGCATCCGGCATGGCTACCTGCATGGCCTCGGAGATATTCTCTGGTGACAATCCACCCGCCAGGATGATGGGACGCCCGAAACGATGCGCTTGCCGGGCGACGGACCAGTCGAAAGGAGTACCGGTACCACCAAATTGCCCGGCTACCTTAGTATCCAGCAAGATGGCACGTGCGAATTTATAACGTGCAACTGATGCCAGGTCATGTATCGTACCGATCGAGATTCCTTTGATAGCGGGCCATGCCAGCCGCTCCAGGTATTCCGGCGGTTCGTCGCCGTGTAGTTGCGCTATCTGGCAACCGGAGACGGCCATGATTTCACTCACTGCAGCGATAGATTCGTTTACCGTCACCGCCACCGGAGTAACGAACGGAGGCAGCAGGTCGATTATATCGCGCACCACCGCAGGGCTAACATAGCGCGGACTGTTGGCAAAAAAAATGAACCCCAGCGCATCGGCACCGAGTTCCACCGCGAGGAGGGCGTCCTCGATATTGGTAATTCCACAAATCTTCACTCGTGTACGGGGTAACATAAGCTATTCTCCCAGGTAAACATTGGGCTTGCCAGTTAAAATGGCGACTTATCAAGTGTGAATAATATCATACGTTCACCGCTAATAGTACTGATATCCGTGTGCATACTAATTATTGAACATCCGGTGATGTGCCCGATGACGGTCTCCAGCAGCGGGCGGGCGTTCTCCAGCAGTTCGCTCCGCATACGCTTCACCAGTCGGCGACCCTCCCGGCGGTTATCCATCTGTACCAGTTGCACTTCGGCAGGGGTCAGCACTCCGCGCAACCGTACAATGACGCAGTCTTCCACCAGCATCACGCGCGTCTCTTCCGGCCCGCGCCCCATATAGTCGCGCTCAAACCGGGTGATAGCCTCGCTGATCTCCGCCTCTAGTTGTCCTTTTGTCTTTCCGTTCATATGCTATGTAGTATAACCCGCAAGAGGATTTGTGGGAAGGCATGGGGGCAGGATGTCGCTGTGTTGTGGTTATTTCCGCTATCTCCACCCCCGGTTGTTCCAATGGTTGGCGCGGTGACCTACGCCATCGCCGCGCCGTTCCAGCATTACAGTAACCAGGTCATCTACCCCAGCGTGCTCATCGCCGTTTGCCTGTAGCCATGAATACAGTGCCTTGCGCAGGCTGCCTTTTACCTCTGCATAAGATTTGTCGTCAGCCAGGTCATGGCAGTCCTTCGGGTCTTCTACCTGATCGAAGAGGAACTCGTCGTCGGTATCGCCCATCCAGCAATATTTATATCGCCCATCCTGTGCGCCGAAGGCAGAACCAACCACCCCGCAAACCACCTCGCGCCATTCCGGGTCGGTTTCGCTGAAGAAGGGGAGCAACGAACGTCCAGGGATATCGTCCGGCGGAGTGACGCCCGCCAGCTCACACAGCGTGGGCAGCACATCCTGCAGGCCGACGGGGTGGCGATCTACTGTGCTGATCACCTCGTGCCGCACGCGGTTCATCCAGGTCTCGGCGGGTGTGAGAAAGTACGGGACATTGCAGGAACCAGCGAAGAAATCGCCCTTGGAAAGCAACTGGTGATCCATGCAATGATCGCCGTGGTCGGCCACGAATATGATCCAGGTGTTGGCGAGTACCTGTGTCTCGCGCAGCGTTCCTATGAGCTGGCCTATGCGCGAGTCGATGTGGGTACACATGGCGGCATAGCCGCGCATCCACTCCTGGATCACATGGGGACGCCCGCTCCACTGCGCCCAGTTTTGCGAGTAGTGCATCGCTTCGCGCCGGGGCAGCGGCTTGGCGTCAACCCAGTCGCCTACCACCGGGTCGGGGAAGACTGTATCGCGGTAGAGATCGTAGAATTCAGCGGGCGGTGTCGCCGGCGGGTGTGGTCGATCAAAGGAGGCATAGAGGAAGAAAGGCCGCTCCGGATCGCGGCGACGCAGGAAACGCATGGCGCGGTCGGCTGTCCATCCGGTGCTGGTGGCATATTCCGGTACCGGGCTGGGGCGGTAGCCGTACTGGTTATTGCCCAGACCGTGCGAATTGGCGACTGCACCGAGATTATTGTCGAGGAGGAATTGCGTGTAATCATCCGGGTAGGTGTGGCCTGCAGTGCGCCCTTCTTCGTTCAGCTCAATATCGTGGAATCCCATGCGCAGACGTGGTGGCCATACATGCATCTTTCCTACCGCGTGGCATTGATATCCGGCGCCCGACAGCAGCTCCGCCAGCTTCGGCTCCTGGGGGAAGGGCTGTAGATCGCGATTGTAGAACATCTCCACGCCGAACGGGTCGCGCCCAGTCATGATGATGCGCCGCGCCGGGCAGCACACCGGGCACTCGCTCATGGCGCTACGGAAATTGATACCGGACAACGCCAATTGGTCTATCTGCGGCGTCTGCACGAACGGGTGGCCATTTATCCCCAGAATATCAGCGCGCATCTGGTCAACGCTGATGAGTAGGATGTTGGGCCTGTCCCCGTTCATCGCGACGTCGTCGACTTGAGCGGTAACGGGCAAACCTTCCAGGATGATTTGTTTAGCCATAATGTGAACAATCCTCAATTTTTAAGGTACTGATGAGAGAATTATAGCAGATTTTAATCCGGGTGGGTAAGATGAAGTATGCGCGTCCATATAGTATCAGTTTTACCTAACCCCCATCCCCTTCCCTGCGAGGGAAGGGGTGCCTAACTGATGATAATTCATGGAAGAACGATCATTCCCCCCCCACCTCTTGCCATTTTCTCATTTCCAGTGTCTAATAGGTACATGAGCACTTCTACTGAAAATTCGAGAGTGATTTATTATGCTGATGCCATCCGAGAGGCGCTGGCGGAGGAGATGCGGCGCGACGAGAATGTCGTGCTGCTGGGCGAGGATATCGCGCTGTATGGCGGTTCTTTTGGGGTGACGCGTGGACTGGTTGATGAGTTCGGCGTGCGCCGTGTGGTGAATACCCCCATCTCAGAGGGCGGTTTCACTGGTATGGCCGTGGGCATGGCACTCACTGGGATGCGCCCGGTGGTTGAGTACATGTTCATGGACTTCATGACGTTGGCCACTGACCAGATATTGAACCACGCGGCGAAATTCCGTTCCGTCTATGGCGAGCAGGCAAAGGTGCCGATAGTCTTCCGCGCTGCTGCTGGTGCCGGACGCTCCTACGGTGCCACACACTCGCAGATGCTGGAAGGCTGGTTCATGAATATCCCGGGGCTGAAAGTCGTCGCCCCTGCCACCGCCGAGGATGCCAAGGGGCTGATGATCTCCGCCATCCGCGATGATGACCCGGTGCTGGTGATGGAGCACAAAGATATGTACAAGGTGCGTATGCCCATAGCGGCGCATACCGATCCGATACCCTTCGGCGTGGCACGTGTGCTGCGTGAGGGTGATGCGATCACGCTGGTGGCCTATTCCAAGATGGTACACGTTATCGCGCTGGCGGCCGTGCAACTGGCGAAAGAAGGTATCAACGCGGAGGTTATCGATCTACGCAGTCTGAAACCGTTGGACACCGCCACCCTCGCCACCTCGGTAATGAAGACTGGCCGCGCACTGGTGGTCACGGAAGCGCCATCGTTCGCCGGCCCTTCCGCCGAGATCGCCATGCAGATATTCGAGAACGCTTTCGAATACCTTCACGCCCCGGTAGCCCGTCTGACCATGCCCGAATCCACCATCCCCTTCTGCCCCGATATGGAGAGATGTTTTATCCCCGGAGTTGATGATGTGGTGCGGATGGTACGGGAAATGATGGAGTAAATCCCGGCGCGCTTTTTATCGACCAGACATTATCATGCTGCAATCAGTTCCCGTCTTTCCCCTCAATCGGCACCACATAGAACATATTGCCGACGATACGCGAGATGCGCACGCTGGAGAAGCGGGGGATGGTGGTACCTGTCTCATTGTGCGCGGGGGCGACGTTGCGGCTGCCCATGGCCACATAGGCGATCTCGCCGACGCCGGTGGGGGGCAGTGCTACGGTGACTTCCGCTTCCAGGCCTACCAGCGAGGCGAGTTTGATTTCGCTGCTGCTGGGCAGAGATCCTAGCAGTTTATTGAAGCCATAGATGAGCAACCATGCCAGCACAATGCCTGATGCAAATGCCATCAGCATGGCGACCACCGGTGAAAAATGCGGGGCGACCAGCACGCCGACACCGCCGAAGCAGGTGAGGAAGAAGGCGATCACCAGCGGGGAGAAAGGCCCGAAGACCATCTCGGTACCGCTAGTGGAGTCATAGCCATTTGCGGAACCTTGCCCCTGGCCATGTGTGCCGCCCATGCCGTAGTTGTGATTAAAATCACCACCGTTGCCCATGCCACCGGCATCAGTACCAGCAACTCCGTGGCTACCGCCCATGATTAAGGCGACGAGCGAATAGCCGACGCCGACGATCAGGCATACCCAATATACCGACATTGCCCATGCATCCATAACTAGCTCCTTATACGAAAATAGATTCCAGCAAGCACTTTGCCCATTGGTCTACCTAACCCCCAGCCCCTTCCCTGCGAGGGAAGGGGTGCCGATTCAATGATTATCCATTAAAAAACGATCATCCTCCCCCTTCCCGCGCCGGGAAGGGGGCTGGGGGGTTAGGTAGACCCAAGGCTAACGCCATAGATACGATATCAGTTTTCATCACCAGATAATGTAGCTCGCTTCATAACTAGCTCCTTATATCAGGGAAGCAACGATCTACCCTAACTGCCCTCATTTTATCCCGACAATGCGTAATTCGCAAGTGTTTTACTCCTGCTGTTGCGCCATAATGATATCTTTGTAGCGCTGATACAGATAACTGGCTCCGAAAAGGATCAATCCCAGCGTGATAATGGAGAGCACGCGGTAGCCTTTGTCGAGGAAGGCGAGATCAAAGAGGAATATTTTGAAGATCGTGAAAGTGAAGACGATCATCGAAAGCAGGCGTAGATTGCGCACCTTGCGCCAGAAACCGTAGGCCAATACCAGTATGGAGAAGAGCAACCAGCCGATAGAGAGCACCAGTTGCTGCATCTCTTTCAGGTGTTGACTGGCAGCACCGGGTTTAATCAGCGCGGCGGAATAGTAATCCAGCACTTCGCAGGAGACAAGCTCCAGTAGGAACAGTGCGCAGACTATCTGCAGGAGACGTGCCAGTGGTGCTGCCCAGCTGTGCTCCTCGCGTGCCTTGAAGAGTTGGCGCGTGGCGACAATTACCCCGGTGATGACCAGCAGGAAGGCAAAGAAGCGCACGTTGAATATCGGGCTGTAGTAGTTAAGTGGACTATAGATGAACCCAACGAAAGCCACCCAGAGCAGGCCGATGAACAATGCTGTCAGCCCCAACCAGGTGAACCACGTCGCCTTGCGGCGTAACCCGAGGAAGAAAACTGGCAGCGCAAAGAGCGTCCACGCCATCGGCAAGATCATCTGCTGTGAGAAGCGGTATCCAGCGGCGGTAACGTTGTTGACGGCATCCTTCACCATATACAGCCGGTGGAAGTAGTCGTTGATCTCCAGTGTGATGAACTCGAAGATGAGCGCAGCGATAAAGATACGGAACGTCTCGCGCAGCCCGGATATACCGCCGAACGCTTCCTCATTCTTCCCGAGCATATAGTTCTCCCACGCCATCCCGGCCAGCAGCAGCAGGAAGGGAATGGCGCGCAGATTGAGGATGGGGACGAAGGTGGAAATCGGTGCATAGTTGATCGTGCTTATGCCCATTATTATCACTGCCAGTAGCTGGACACAGAGGCTGAAATAAAACAGCGGTTGTGATTTTTGCTTCAGTGCGTAACTTAAGAGCGGAATAGCATAGATCGTCCAGAGCAACGGCAAGCAGGAGTTGATGGAGAAGTGCAGCATGTCCATGACGTTGTGGTCGGTGATGGAATCCAACAAGGCGAAATGATTCAGCGAGGTGTATAGCTCCAGGCTGATTAATATGAAACCCAGGCCGGCGGCGAGAATGCGGGTGATCTCCAGCGCAACCTTGCGCGCGGGCGTATCATCTTTGATGATTTTGTGGATGAAGTAGGAATACAGGCAAAGCCCGCCGATGATGATCATGAGCGGAATAGCGCGCATATTGAGCAGGGGGGTGAAATGCAGGACATCTATTTTGGTGAAGGAAAACCCTGCAGCGACTAATACGGCGAGAAAGAGAAGCACTATGCCGGAATTCGACAGACCAGGTCGTCCATAGCGCAGTCCCAAAAGGACTAACGGTAATATGTAAATGATGACGATAGCGATATTCATCAGCACAAATGCGCTTGGGTAGATGGCATTGTAGCCACCGCCGGAGTTGAAAAGCATAGTGTCATTGAATTCGATAGCAATGAGAATAAGGCCGAGGGCACTCACCGCGTACTTCATTGTCGCGCCCATCACCGCAGATAGATTCTCCTCCAGCTTTTGATAGATGACACCGCTCAAGGCTAGCGCACCGATGAGCGAGCCATAGGCTAGAAAGCGTAGATTCATGATCGGGAAAAATGCATTGTGGAACTGATACGAAAGGGCATCGGGCGAGGTGAGTATCGCCAGCAGTGCCAGTGTATAGATCCCCTGCGCCGCTACCCACACGTGGCGGTAATTCCCCTGGACGCCGGCCCATACCAGCAACAGCCCCTCGATGGCATAGACGATAGCCAGGGTAAATCCGTCGAACTGGTAGTAACTGGCGATGGCCAGCAGGATAATCGCCACCAGGTCGATGCGCATAATCTCACCGAGGTCGTCTTTGCGCAGTTTCCGTACCCAATATCCCGTGATGCCGTAGACAAAAGCTACGCCGAAAACCATCGGGGCCAGCCACGCGTGGTAATTCGGCTCCAGCAATCGGTAGCAGCTATACAGGACAGCTGCGGCGTTGAGAATCAACACTAGAATAGCGAACCCCTGATAGTTTTTGCGGTCTGCGTTGATGCGCAGGCAGTGGTAGCCGTGGTAGAGCAACCAGAGCACGACGATGAAGGGCAACGGCAGCAGCGTGGTGACGGGGGAGTTGCCCGCCAGCCAGTAGCCGAAGAGCACGAAGGTGCAGATCTGCGCCAGCGGTGCCACCACCACCCAGCGTTCTTTCTTTATCTGCACGCCCAGCAGGGCAATGTTAAGAAAGACCAGATAGGTGAAGAAGGATATATGGGAGATGGCGCTGGCGGTCTCGCCATGCAGCACTACCGGGGTGAGGAAGCCGCCTACCATGGCCAGCAGCACCACAGCGATGGAGTTGTACCGCAGCGACTGCCAGATAGCCACTGCAGTGACGATAGATAACGAGAGCAGCGCGAGCGGCTTCGTCATATAGGGCAGTTGATAGATGCCGTAGGCGGCATAGACCGCCAGGTAAAGAATGGCGATTCCCGCCCCGATGAGGCCATGGGAGAAGATAGGCAGGCCCTTGCGGTGGAAGTGGTTGCCGAGGAAAAGCAGCACCGCGCCGACTACCAGCCCGAGGAGCACGCGCAGATCCTTGGTGATCCAGCCGTTGTCGACCGCCATCTTATAGAAGAAACCCAGGCCGATGACTAGCACGATAGCGCCCAGCCAGTTCATCCACTTGCCGCCGATGAGCATCTCCCACTCTTCCGTAGTACGGCCACGCTTGACGGGGGCAGCTATCGGCTTATCGGCAGGCATCGTTTCCAGTTGCTCCTGCCGGAAGGCGGAGGTGCCCGGCTCCGGCTCAATCCCCGGAGGCGGCGGTACCAGCGGCGCGGTGACGACAGGTGGTTGCTGATAGGTGTATACTGGCGGCGCTGCTGGAGCGGCAGGCGTGGGTGAAGGCATCCAGGGCTTTTCCCGGTACTCATCGTCGCTGTAAACAGGTTGAGGGGCAGTTGCAGCTGGCCCTTTCATAGGTTGTGGAGGCGTGAGGGAGTTCGCCTTCCAGGTGTGGGTATTACGCAGTTCCCGCAACTCCCTATCGAGCTGCTTCACTTTGCTCAACAAGTAAATGCACGCGATAAGTGGAAAGAGTAGTAGAGCGATGAACGCCACCACAAGTATAAAGACGATGAACTCCATAACAAAACCTCCATATCAATGAAAGCCAGGGTAACATCATTACGCTTAAAGGTAGCGTTGGTATAGTGTACGATTTAGGCGGGGGCGTGTCAAATTCGGAGATAGTGGGCATTGCGAGATAGCAAACGGGGTTAGATCGACCAACAGCCACGCCAATTTTGTCCGAACCTTGATTCGTAGGATTAGAGGATTTTGCTGTGCTGTTTGTCTACGCTGTTGGATGGCCTCAGTAGTTTCCCCCATTCAATTATACGCTATCCAACAGCAGCGGCATTACCCATAAATGGGGTGTCAATCTGGGACTGATTCCCTCGCGCACAGCATCCGGTATATCAATATCCCAGCCCACCAATTTTGCGCCTGCTTTCGTCTATAGTATCCGGTTGGGACTGTCCCACCCGGTCGAAAGATCGGACTGTTTCGGCAGGAAGGGGACAGTCCCGAACGGAGGCTAAATACGAAAAAGTGGCTAACTATGGAAGGTACAAATCGCGCATATACCAGCTGCTGTGCGCGAGGACAGTCCCCGAATGGCCTTCACTGTTAAATAGCCTCAGTAGTAATGGTTTTCCCTACATTCAATGATGCGCTATCCAGTAGCAGCGGGATTATCCCATTAAAGGGGGACAGTCCATGCTACGGCGCTCCTGCCCCCCCATTTGGCATAAATACGACTTATCTGCTACAATAACGGTACACTCATCCTGGGCGTATTGCTTGTGTGCAGGGCGCTTGGGCCGGGGAGACATCTCGGAGGAATTGCATATGACCG
>JBBQQW010000096.1:0-10235 GCA_038215455.1 Armatimonadota bacterium | reverse complement strand
CATCAGGAAGGCCTGCTCAACGAGCGCTTCACCGTACGTCGCGTGACGCACGGCATCGGCGTCGAGCGCGTTTTCCTGGTACACTCTCCGCGTATCGATAAGATCGAAGTTACGCGTCTGGGTAAAGTACGTCGTGCACGTCTTTATTACCTGCGTGATCGCATCGGCAGTCGTGCCACGCGCATCAAAGAACGCGGCCGCCTCCCCAAATAGCTGGCGGAAGACTCTCTTGCGGGCGTGTATTTATACGCGCCCGCAATCCATATCAGAAAGCTCACCTTGCCCTTTTCATTTGACGATACCGGGTTTGCCTGGAAGTTCCTCGGGTTCCTCATCGGCATACGTTTGCTGGTGTGGCTACTCGATATCCTGTATGAGCACGCCTACCGGGATACCCCCAATCCACCTGCCCGCGGTTCTAAGGACATCATCGTCGAGAGCATCGACCTGGTACTGGTGTCCGGTTTTCTGGTAGCCTTGCTCTACCTCCGTGGGCTGCGCATTGCGCCCGACATCGCCCCCAATTATTCGATTCTGCTGCATAAATACCTGAACTTGGCCATGCTGCTGGCACCACTGGCACTGGTGCGTATCGTCTGGGATCTGCAGCGTATCCGCCGGCGAAATCCCGGTTCTTTCACCTTGCTGATCAAAGAAGAGAATGTCGACAGTAAATTCTTCTTCGATATCGGCGTGGTCGCATTATTCACCGCGGGCATCTCCGATTTAGCCATTCCGCTGGCATTCCGTGCCAGCATCCTCGTCACGGGCATTACGCTCTTCGTCATTCGCTACTTCTGGCTGCGTGGCAGCCATGATGCCATAGTAGCGGAACGGGCGGCCCTCGCAGCTACGGCAGTGCTGGAACAGCCAATAACCGTTGATGAGGAGACAGCTGCAACGCAGATAGTCACCACTGATGATGAAGCGGTAGCGTCCGAATATTCATTTGCTGAAGAGCAGCCGGAAACTGACCTTGAAGCGCCGCTGCCAGAAGAGCAATTGATAACACCGGAAGAAGAAACGGACGCCCGTGCTAATCGCCGTTTTATGGTAGAGGTACTGGATTCCGCCATCATCGCTATAGCGCTAGTGTTTCTGCTCATCCGCCCATTCCTGCTGCAGGCATTCTATATCCCTTCCGGGAGTATGATCCCCACCTTGCAGATTAATGACAAACTGGTGGCGGTGAAGTGCAGTTATTGGTTTAGTGGGCCCGCTGATGGTGATGTGGTGGTTTTCCACCCGCCGCTTATCGCACTGCAGCTAAGCTATCAGCCCTTCGATATCAACAAGCCGCCGGAATACGTCAAACGCGTGATGGCGGTAGCGGGCGACCGCCTCCGCATCGTCGCCGGTGAGGGTGTCTATCGGAACGGACAGAAACTCAACGAGCAGTATATCGCGGGCAATATCCCGATGTATAACTATCCATTGGAGCCTGACGGGGAACCAGCGTTTAGTTATCGCTTGAACCCGGAGATAAGTGCGCAGATATTGCCCAACATCGTCGGGGAGGAATTAGTGGTGCCAGCGGGGTATATATTCGTCATGGGTGACAATCGCAATTCCAGCCATGATAGCCACGTGTGGGGTTTGTTACCGCAAAAATCCGTTATTGGCCGTGCCATGTTCAAATTCTGGCCGGCGAATCGTATAGGACTGGTGAAATAGCAATGCCGCAACAGACGTTAATGGGTCAAATATTGTCCGCGCTGGAGAACCAGTGGGTGGTCTTCACGCTGGCACTCATCGTGCTAGTCATCCGCCTGCTTTTCGCAGCATATCGGCGAAAGAACCCGCTGATGCTGGAGCAGTCGGAGGGTGATGCACCACCTAAAAAACGCAAGGACTTCATGCTTGAAGTCATCGATACTGTCCTTATCGCGCTCATTCTAGTCTTTGGCATCGTGCGCCCGTATTTCCTGCAGACGTTCTTCATCCCCTCGGGGAGTATGGAGTCGACGCTGATGGGGCCGCGAGTGGAAAATGGGCGTAAACTTGGTGGTGACCGGCTGATAGGCAATCGCTTCATCTACCGTTTTCGTGCGCCGGAGCGCGGCGATATCGTTATCTTTCAGCCACCGATGCAGGCGGTGATCGGTAGCACGCAATCTGTGGTTGAAGGCCTCGGAAGATCAACATTTCGAACGCCAGTTGCGATACCCGCTTTCATGTTGCGCCGTTGGATAACCGATAATCCAGGGAAAATTCAAAAATTGAATCCAAGTTGGAATGACGACTTGATGCTTTCTACTTTGCCGGACTACCCTGCACGCCCGGATGATTATATCAAACGCGTCATCGGCGTGCCCGGCGACCGTATCCGCATTGTCGAGGGCAAAGGGGTATTTCTGAATGGTGCTGCCACGCCGATACCGGATAGCTACGTCGATCTGAATATTACCCCAACAGCGCCGTTCTCCTTCCCTGAAGCAAAGGCAGATCCGGGGCCGCCGCCGGTGTTGGCAAGTGATGCGGTGTCGGACGATTTTATTCCGGCGTTATTCAATTGGCTGGCCATGAATGATGAGTACTACCGTTACAAGACGTACATTGAGCCGAATGTGGTGAACGGCGAATTCGTGGTGCCGAAGGACTGTTTCTTTGTCAGTGGTGACCACCGCAACAGCAGTTTCGATAGCCGCTATTGGGGGGTGGTGCCGCGCGCGAATATCCGTGCCCGCGCCATCAGCACCTTCTGGCCGGTTAATCGACTGAAGCTGCTCTAAAGGAGTACACCTAACCCCCATCCCCTTCCCTGCGAGGGAAGGGGTGCCGTATAAATGGGAAATTACGAAAAAGCGTTACCATTCTTTTGGACACCCCCTTCCCGCGCCGGGAAGGGGGCCGGGGGGTTAGGTAGACCAACGCTTTTCGTAGCGAGGAGTACAGAATGCGTGTGCGTGAGAGTGAAGCCGAACGTCATACACGACTGTGGCAAATCGAAACAGAACTGCATGAGAGCGGCATCAAATGCCTAGCGGGGGTAGACGAAGCCGGGCGTGGGCCGCTGGCTGGCCCGGTGGTGGTGGTGGCGGTAATCCTCCCATATAACATACAATTGCCGGGATTAAATGACTCCAAACAGGTGCCAGAGCACAGGCGTGAAAAGCTTTACGAGCTGATCATCTCAGACGCGTTATGTTATTCCATTCAGATTGTACCACCAGCGATAATAGATGAGTTGAACATCTTGCGCGCTACGCATAAGGGCATGCGCGACGCTCTGCTGGGGTTGGCAGTTGCCCCGCAACTCGCACTCATCGACGGCCTGCCGTTGCCAAACTGCCCACTGCCGCAGCAGAACCTGATCAAAGGCGACAGCCGCAGCGCCAGCATCGCGGCCGCCAGCATCCTGGCCAAGGTAACGCGTGACCGCCTGCTGCTGGAGCTGGACGCGCTGTACCCCGAGTACGGCTTCGCCCGCCACAAAGGCTACCCCACCGCCGCCCACATAGCCGCCCTGCGCACCCACGGCCCCTGTCCCGAGCACCGCCGCAGCTACGCGCCAGTGCGGGAGGTTTGTGCGAGGAATTTGTTGACGAATATCACCTGAACAGTTATCCTTGCACTAGCAAATATCCTTACATTTATTGCCCGGGAGATAAACAATGCGCATAGAAAAACTGGAAATAGAAGGCTTCCGCTCGTTGCGAAAAGTAAGCTGGCAACCAGGCGTGTTGAACATCATCATCGGCCCCAACGGCTCCGGCAAATCCAATCTGCTGCACCTGCTGGAACTGATCTCGGTTTCTGCCAATGGACGTCTGGGCAAGTATGTACAGGATTGGGGCGGGATGAGTCCACTGCTATGGGATGGGGTAGCCAAGAGTATTTCTGTTGCCGTGAAAACATCATCCGACAAACAGAGCAACCTCACCTATGAATTAGAGTTAGTACGTATCGGCAATAGTAGCGCCTATCGTATCGGTCGGGAACTATTGGCTGATTATGCCCCAATGGAGCAAAAACAACGAGACTCTCCAATCAAATATATAGAACGCAACGACACACAGGGAACGATTTTTGACGAAAATGAGAATGCTATTATTGCTGATGAGAGATCACTCGCAATAGAAGAAACATTACTTTCGACAGCTACCGGGCCTTTCGTAATAAATAAACAGATTCCACCATTTCGACAGCAATTAGCATCCTGGGCGGTTTACCATGATGTTCGCGTAGATCGGCTAGCTCCTATTCGTATGCCGGTAGTGACACGGTCGGAACGTGTCGTGGATAATGACGGCCAGAATTTGATCCATATCCTGCATACCTTGTACAGCACAGATCGGCAATTTGAGGAAGATATAAATTCGGCGATGTACGTTGCTTATGGTGATGATTTTGACAAGCTGGTGTTCCCACCGGATGCTGATCAGCGTATTCAATTAAGAATAAGATGGAAAAGTCTTAAACGTGAAGTATCGGCCTTTGATATCTCTGATGGTACCTTACGCTTGCTATTCTTGCTAGCGGTGCTTGCTAATCCTGATTTACCTTCAATTGTAGCAATCGATGAGCCGGAGAATGGGCTACATCCTTCAATGATGCCAATAATAGCTGAATACGCTTACGAAGCAGCAACTCGTTCACAGGTAATAATTACTACGCATTCAGCAGAATTACTAGATGCTTTCACGAAGTTTAAGCCAACTACATCAGTAATTAAATGCGTGGAGGGAGAAACGGTACTCACGCAGGTGAATGTGGAGCAATTGGAATACTGGATTAAGAATAATACCCTCGGAAATATGTACAGATTTGGTCAACTTGAGGATATGTGATGCAGTTCATAATATTTGTCGAAGGTGAAACTGAAAAAGAAGTATTGAGTTGTTTTCTGGCAAGTTGGCTGAATCCCAGATTGAAGAACAATATCGGTATAAAGGAGACGGTTGATGGCGCAATCCTTTTCCACAAGCTCAACCCGGAAGAGGCCTACCACAGATGTCCGCATCTGAAAGAGATGCTGGACGAAATGCTGGTGTTGGCACAAGCTTCCGGGTTGTAATGCCCCTACGGCGTCACTTTCGGTAATTTTCCCCATCCATCGGTCACTGCTGATGACATTACCATATCGCGAACCTTCACTAACATACTACGGTGAGCTGACCATGGTATCTCTTTACGATGCTGTAGTTGCCCGACAACAATTCCTGGATGCACTCTGACTTTGCTGGCAAACTCATTTATTTTGCGGGTACTATAATGCGAACCAGCAGATTTTGTAAAATCAGCCAGCTCTTTCTCGTTTACAAGAAAGTCCGATGCAAATATATCCGCCTTAATTTCAATGGTACTTTTCATAGCCATCGCCTGCTCTCCAGAGATATCAATATCGAGCACAACAGCATTATCAATTCCGTCTCTGTTCGCCACATGGGCAAGTTCATGGGCGAGGGTGTACCACCAAGCATCAATCCTGTCATAGCGCAACGACAGGGCAATCACCGGCGAATTTTCATCCAACCAGAAAGTCACTCCATCAATTCTGGTATGTGGCAAATGTTCAACAATGAGAAACCGGATCCCTGCATCCGCCAGTATACTGGGGATACGTCCAATTGCTGTTACGTCTGGCAATATCTGTTTCATATTTCGTAGGGCACTACTAAGACTAGCTGCAGAATATCTATTCGCCGGTAATGATTTCGCAATTTGCCGGGCACGGCACATCCAGGCAATTTGTGAGTTAGATACCCCCGGATTGCTCTTCCGCGGTGCGTGTGAGAAGCATATCGGTTCTGCTAAATTCGAAATGCCAAAGAGAGCCTTCACTTGATTTTCTAATATTCCCACATCTTCAGACGGTTCAATCCAGTGACGTTTACACATATCTTTGATAGGGGCTATCTCATATAATCTGGCTCGACGCACGGTGGTATCGTCTCTTTGCGCCCCACTACGCCATAGTCGATACGAGCTTTCCAGGTTCATCCAATACATTGCACTTGTCCCCAATGCATCACCGAGCAATTGGGCGAGCTCAGGTACTATCGGGCGTTTGCCAGTGATCAGATCATGTATTACTTTCGGGTCACGCCCAATTATCTCGGCTAACTCCACTTGGCTCCAATAACGTGCGGCAAGCTCCTCCTTAATAAACTCCCCGGGAGGAAAGGCCTCTGCAATATTATTCTTCATCTATCTTCTCCCTAGTGGTTATCTTCAATGCCTATAATCAATACTATTTTCGCAGTTCCTTTACCATCAAATTCAAGGATTAAACGCCATTGATCATTAAGTCGCATCGAATGCTGATGCGCACGGTTACCACGTAGTTTCTCAAATCGCAATGACTTCTGCTGGTAAAAATCACGCTCATCTACCGCTGCTCTAATCTGTTGCATTCTCATGCGGAATGCTTTAACAATATTTGGCTGGTAGTTAGCGCTAAAGTCAATATCAGATTCTAACCTTGCAAGGTCATTGTCTTTGAATACCAGTTCCATTTGATGATATTATACCCCATTGTCAAAAATGTCAACATGCTAATTTCACAATTTTGAAATTAGCACTCACAAACTAGCAGGGAACACCCCTACGGCATCACCTTGCGTGGTTTCATCTCTTCATATTCCTGTTGGAAGGTGGGTGGAATGGGCAGGTTGCTGGCGACTATGCTGTCGAAGGCACTGCTGCCATCCTGGCGTGCGAGTGCGGCACCGCTGCCACCTATTTTGTAGATGAGATAATTCAGATGTCCTAGCAGGACGCTGCCGGCATATGTTCTGGTGTTGTTTTCGCTAGCCGTCAAACGTCTGAGATCATTCTCGTAGTCTCCCTGTAGCCACATCTCGTCAAACTCTTTCAGGTAGTTGGGGCGTATGGCGGCGTTCTGCTCCATTGAGTCGACGTAGGCCTTCAGACCGGCATTACGGGCGGTCTCGGCGTCGTCCCCGCCTCTTTTATAGACGAGGTAGTTCACGTGTCCGGTCAGGTTGAATGCGGTTGTCGGTGGGGCGTTCTTATTCTCATCGATAAGCATGGGCAGTTCAGAGGTATCGCTTTTCGCCCACAGCACATCGAATTCATTCATAAACCCGGCGTTCAGGTAGGCACCTTGCAGGAAGGCAGTAGCATAGTAGAGTTTCCCTTCCTGGAGCATGGCCGCCGCATTATCTTTATTCATTCGGTAGAGAAGATAATCGAGATGCCCGAGGAGGATGAATCTGCGTGCGTCATTTATGCTCTGCGCACTCTTTCTGATCACTTTCATCTCTTCGGTCAGTTGGGCGTAGCCGCTGCCATCTGTCCACATAGTACCGAAATATTTGATATCATCATCGGCAGGGACGACACCCATTTTGATAGCTTTTAGGTAAGAGGCTACACCTTCCAGGCGCGCGGCCTCGGCATCCATCCCGGCATCAGCGTATAGCTCGTAACTGAATCTCCCCAGCAGCAGATCAATGTCGCTATAGGTAGGCTCAATTTCTTGTGCTAATTTCAATTCGGCGATTGATTCAGGGCCTTTGTCGGCCATCTTCAGGTAGCGGGCATACAGCACGTGCGCCTCTGCGCTAAATGGTTCGTATTTGCGCAGTGCGCTGGTGATGCGGCCACATGTCGCCACATCTTTCCCGCTGTAGAGGTCAATGGCGTAGTAGCGCAGCGCGAAGCGGTCACGCGGCTCAATGGCCAGCACATCTTCGTTCGCCTTAACGTAGTCGGCATGGGTTTTCTCGAAGATCGCTTTATTGCCTGCATCCTTCAGATCCAGGCGCATTGCCGCGATGTATTTTACGCGCAAGTTTATCAGTCTGGCTTCCTTGATAGACAGGTTGCCGATTCCCATCATCCAATCATCTGCCTGCTGGATATATCCCAGGCCTTCATGGCAGCTATTCACGGCAGCTCTGGCGTTTTGGGGATTTATGGTGCCTTCGTCTGGGACGCGCTGTAATCCGCGGCAGGTGAGAATCGAACCGTTGACGTTCATAATCACGTAATAGCAAGTGCCCAACGCGAGTATTACTGCACCAGCCTGCAGCACTCCGGCGGATTGCCGGGTCAGGCGGAAGATGGTACGCTCACGCGCGCTGAGGGCCGCGAGTAACCCCAGGCCAACCCAGAAGAGTGACATGGTGGCGGCGTTATCAAAGGTGGCCAGGTTATTGAGGATGTAGGCCACGAGCAGACCGAACAGCGCCCAGGCGATACGGCCGCGCTGCGGGCGGTAACGCATCTCGCGCCAGGCTACGCCAGCCATAATTATCACGATGAGGAACGCCGGTAATAGCCCCACCAGGCCCATTTCGGCTGCGGTCTGCAGCGGGAGGTTGTGGGGTAGGGAGGTGCAATAGCCGCGGTCGATGGGCATACCGCTCTCCATCGCGCCCCGGCCAGCTGGGCGATATTCGGGCAAGATCAGGCGAAAACGCCCGGGACCCCATCCGGTAACCGGGCGTGCGACAAACATCCTCCATGCCCCGGTCATATAGATGATGCGTGTTTTAACAGTAGCATCTTCGCTGGAGATGAGCTTTGTTAAAGAGACGACGCGGTCTCTGATTGCAGGGCTTTTCATGATGATGCCCACGTTCAGCAACAAAGCCACTAGTACAATTATGAAGAGCACTCGCTGGTGTATTGCGCTGATCTTCCCGTGCGGCAGATGACGGAAATAGATGATGGGCATGATAATCATCATCAGGAATAGCGCCAGCCAGGCGCTGCGCGCCTGTGTCAATACCAGTGCCGGAACCATGAAAATTGTGATACCCAGCATCCATTTGCGCAGCGTGCCGGTGAGCGCGAAGGAAAGCCCGAGTGCCAGCGGAATGAGCATGGAGATATAGCTGCCGGTGATCATCGTGTTCGCCATCGTCCCCACCAGCCTCTCGCCGGAGGAATTTCCGTTGAGGAGAATAGGGAAGCTGGACAAGGCACCACGGTGCACCAGCAGGTTACCAAAATGATCTATGTAGCCGAGGAGTACCATTAACGCGCCAGCGACAACCAGCGCGGCAGCGCCCCGCAAGATATCCTCACGCGTGCGCAGGAACTCCTTCACGCAGAAATATAGCAGTACGCAGATGAGATTCAGCAAGATGCTGTCATTGGCCCAGAGGGGGTTGAGAAATGATTGCCCGGGCTGATCGCTGAAGCTGCTGCTGATAATACCGCCGACGGCAAAGAGCAGTACCGGGATATCCAGCAGGTGCCAGCGCCAGACGATGCGCCGGCGTACCGCCATCGCCCAGGCGATCATCGCGACTAATATCCCACAGATGAGCAGCATGACCAGCCGGCGCGGGCCATCTATCGCCGGTGCGTCTGGTGGCTGGTAAAAGGTACTGCCGTGGGAGAAATAGAGAAAAGGTATGATGAGGAGCAGCAGATAGATAGTGTTCTGCCCCATCGCGCGCAACCCGATAGGCATGGGAATATTGCGATTGCACCGTGCTTTACTAGTTGAATTCATTACAGTCCGTTCCACTCTTTTAGTTGCTGTTGTTATCTTCGTTTGTCAGCGCAGTTGTGCACGGTTCTATGGTCTTTATGGCAAAAAGTTGTGTGAGTCGGTGCGAGAGAATTACCAGTGACTCCGCCAGGTCTTCGTTATGCACGATCACCGGAGCTGCCAGCTTCAGCGCGTTACCGCTGAAGTTCCAGAAAGCGAGGACACCCGCTTCCGCGAGTAACTCAGCTACTGACTGCGCTACCGGCGCAGGAACAGTGAGGATCGCAATACGCACGTTCAAGCGGCGTGCCAGTGCGGGTGCTTTCCACAGTGGCAGCACCTCCGTCCCGTTCACCTGCTGGCCTACTTTCTCTGGGTCGGTGTCGAAGAGCGCGATAATGCGCAGGCCGTATTTTTCAAATCCCGGGTACGCGGCCAGTGCCTGCCCCAGCCGGCCCGCGCCGATGAGGAAGGCTTCCTTGGTATTGTGCAATCCCAGGTACTCTTCCAGATGGGCGAGGAGCAATTTAACATCAAAACCCACCCGTGGCTTGCCAGAGAAGCCGGTGATAGACAGATCCTTACGCACCAGCGTCTCGTCCATCTTCAGCTCGTGCGCTAATTCCGCACTCGTCACATTCTGTTGCGCTGCCTCAAGCAGTCGCCCCAGTACCTTCATATACTGGGGCAAGCGGTGCAGACTGGCGCTGGAAATAGTGACTGACAATCTTCTCCTCCACGGGCATTAACTTACTGATCTTACTATACCAGCTGTATGGTGCTTAGTATAGCTTATGGTAACTTCTCAGACTCATTAGCCTTG
>JBBQQW010000095.1:0-10354 GCA_038215455.1 Armatimonadota bacterium | reverse complement strand
GGGGTGTAGCATGGGCGTCCCGCCCATGAACCACGCCCTAAAGGACGTAGCTAATCACCCCGAAGGGGTGGCGGAATATAGCCCGGTGCGTGAGCGCCGGGTATGAAATGCCTTCGATATTTCCACCCCGAAAGGGTGGGGGAAATCCATCACCCCTTCGGGGTGAAATGCCTGTTATGATGTTCACCCAGGGCTTGCGCCCTGGGCTATATTCCGTCACCGCTTCGCGGTGGTTATATAATAGCGTGGGTGTTAGGAATCTCAGCCCCGTTCTCATGGTCGTCATTCGAGAGCCTCATGATTTTCGGGACGCCCATTCCATAGCAGTATTCCAAAACTTGGAATAACAGCGACCGTTAATCCAATATATCCCTTAAGTTAAGATAAGGCATGGGAAGGGTTTTGTCAAATGGTGCCACGTGCTTCGCGATGAAACAAATACGATATTCAGAATCCAGAGGCGGCCACGATGCCGCTCATCAACGCCAGATGCACCAGGGTGATGAAGCCCATGAGCAATACGGCGGCCCATATCACGAGGGTGGCGAGTTGTGGGCGGTGTTCGTTGACGTACCAGATTATGGCGAGGGCGAAAACTACTAATATTATCTTGTAGGCGATGAAGCCGGGGTAACCGAAGTTCTTTAATATCCAGTCAGCGAGGATATTACCTTCTTGCACTCCCACTGTCAGCATCATGCGCACAGTGGCTATCAGATCGGTGATGGAGAGCAGGATGAAGACGAGCGAAAGCTGCGGCAACGAACTGCCCTCGGGCAGATGCCAGAAGTAGCGCTGCACCGTCGGGTGTTCCTCCGGTGCTACCTCCACGATCGGGGTTGGCTGTTGCTCGTTTTCTTCCATGGTTGTATCCTTTACCTAACGCTTTAGCAGATTGCCCGTAGCATGGGCGTCCCGCCCATGAGAATTGCATTCACAGCAATCCTTACGAAAATAGACTTTGCGGACGCTTTGCCCACTATTCTACCTAACCCCCAGCCCCTTCCCTGCGAGGGAAGGGGAGCCGATTCAATGATTATCTATTGAAAAACGATCATCCTCCCCCTTCCCTCGCAGGGACGGGGGCCGGGGGGTTAGGTAGACCAAGGCTAACGCCATAGATACCTATCAGTTTTTCATCTCCAAATATTGAAGCTCGCTTCATTACTGATTCTTTTTGCATTGGCCGTTCTCATGGGCGAGACGCCCATGCTACGAACAGCGCATATTGCCTTTTATTCCCGAATCAACCCGTCGCCTGTGACGATGTACTTGGTGCTGGTCAGCTCGCGCAGGCCCATGGGGCCGCGGGCGTGCAGCTTTTGCGTGCTGATGCCGATCTCGGCACCGAGGCCGAATTGGCCGCCATCGGTGAAGCGGGTGCTGGCGTTGACGTTGACGGCGGCGGCGTCGATCTCATTGACGAAGCGTTGCGCGGCGCGCACGTCGTTGGTCACGATCAGCTCGGTGTGCTTGCTGCTGTATTTGTCGATGTGATCCAACGCCTCATCCAGACTATCCACCACGCGCACCGCCATGATCAGCGCGAGGAATTCCGTATAGTAATCCTCTTCCGTGGCGGGTATCGCGTTGGGGAGCAGTGCGCAGGTGCGCACGTCGCCGCGCAGCTCCACCTTGCGCACGTCCAGCGCCGCGCCTACCAGCGGCAGGAATTTGTCGGCAATGGCCGCGTGTACCAGCAGCGTCTCCGCCGCGTTGCACACGCTGGGGCGGTGGCATTTACTGTTCACCGTCAGCTTCACCGCCATGTCGAAGTCGGCGGCAGCGTCCACATAGACGTGGCAGTTGCCCACGCCCGTCTCGATGGTGGGCACGGTGGCGGTGCGCACCACCGTCTGGATCAATCCGGCTCCCCCGCGCGGGATGAGCACATCTACCACGCCGTTCATGCGCATCAGTTGGCTGGCGGCGGCGCGGTCGGTGGATTCAATCAGTTCAATAGCCCCGATAGGGATACCCGCATTCTGTGCCGCCTGCGTGATGACGCGTGCCAGTGCGATATTACTGTGGATTGCCTCGCTACCACCGCGCAGCACCACGGCGTTGCCGGATTTTAGGCACAGCGCTGCAGCATCCACGGTGACATTGGGGCGGCTCTCATAGATGATGCCGATAACGCCCAGCGGCACACGCACACGGCGAATCTCCAGGCCGTTGGGGCGCTTCTCACCGTCAATTACCTCGCCGATGGGATCCGGCATGGCGGCGATACCCAGCAAATCAGTGGCCATAGCGGCGATGCGATTGCTCGTCAGCAGCAGCCGATCCTGCATCGCCTCGCTCATGCCGTTATCTTTAGCGGCTTTGATGTCGCGGCTGTTGGCATCCAGGATATAGCTCTGGCGTTCCTTCAGCGCGTAGGCCATCGCCTCCAGTGCCTCATTCTTCACACGCGAGGAGATCGTCGCTAGCTTGCGTGCCGCCGCTTTCGCGCGTCCGCACTGCTCCACTACCGCCTGCTCCACCGCAGTCAATTTCACCTGTTCCTCGTCACCCATCACACGCCTCTTTCTCCAATTCTCAAGTTATGATAAGGATATCATCTAATGCGGTCATGGGCAACAGGGCACAACGTCAATAATTGATATAAGGCTCCCCATTGCCATCTTTCCCAACCGGTGTGGGGAAAGCAACCCAACCGCGCACGCCTTCGTAGCTCCAGTGATGCGTTATGTCGGCGTCGTTTGCGGGCAGGTATGGGTTACGTGGGATACTACCACCACCGATGCCACCTTGCGCATTCAGATATGGCCCTTTCCAGACATCAGCAGGTACAGCTTTTAACACATCGCCGACATACATCTGTGTAGGCTTCGTTGTCAGTCCATTCAGGTCAACGGGGTAACCGTTACAGTCTGACTGAAAATTTTCAATTGAACTGCGCAAAATCACCAAGTTGGCCTTTAGCGTTGAATCTCTCGAATTGTGGCTAGGCATTCCCACGCCATGCACCATAGATGCCAGGAAAATAAATACTGCTGCAATCATCTTTCACCTCCTACGAAAAAGTTCCAAGTTCCAAATAATGAAGCGCCCCCCATTACTGATTCCTTGATAGCTATAAATTCTATACACAACGCATTATTCCTGTTTCTTTTTGCGGACATTTAAATATTTTTATATGGACTTCTTGTACACAAAAAAAAGGAACGTTTGCTGCTAGCGCGAATCTAATAGAATACGGTTATATTTGAAAGGGAGTTCCTATGCTACGTCGCATATTATTGTCTATGATGATCGCTCTGCTGGGTTTTGCCTGCATGGCACAGAGCGCACCTGTTTCGGTTGGCCCACTCGCGCCACCGCCTCGGGTACCGAGCTTTATGCTTCTGGTGAACGGCGCGGTGTATACTAAGCTCGACCTCACCGCCTTATGGATGGGGGTCATGGACGCAAATATCAGTAATGATGGCAAAACTGGCACTATCAGCTGGGGGAACAAGCAAACGTTGACGCTGTCCGTGGACTACCCACCTATGCGCAATGCAGCCAAAACTGCGCTGGATGTGCGGGCAGTGTATCAGGACAGAATTCTCTATGCCCCGCTGAAATATCTGGCCGGACAGCTGGGAGTGACATATCAGGAAGACCTGGTGACCAAAGAAGTATCTGTGACGCGTGATACCGGGGTGAAGCTGCTCTTCTCCACCCTCCCGAATCAGCCGATGCATGAGATTACCCCACTGCATGACGCGGCGGCGCGGAGCGATGTGGTTGCCATCAGCACGTTACTGCAAGCAAACCCTATCGCCATTGATGCGCGCATGTTGAGCGGTGCCACCCCCTTGCATATGGCGGCATTTGAGGGGCGGGAAGATGCTATCATTCTGCTCGCCGCCAGCAAAGCGCGGATGAACCTGCATGATCGTAACGGTTTCACCCCATTAGCGGCGGCCTCCTTCCAGAATAAACCACTTGCGGTGAAAGCGTTGCTGGACAATGGGGCGGATATCAACGCCGTCGACAGCTATGGACAGACAGCGCTCTTCATGTCGGTACTCAACAAAAAACCGGATATATTCAACCTGCTGATGGAGAAAAAGGCTGATTTTAAAATTGTAGAAACAGCCACCGGCTTCACCCCATTGCATATTGCCGTACAGAATGGCAGCCTGAATTTTGTGCAGCAACTCATCGATGCGGGGGCGAACGTCAATGCGCAGGATATTATGGGCATCACCCCGTTGGATCAGGCTGCAGAGGGTGATAATGCCGGGCTGGTGGAGTATCTGCTGGCAAAAGGCGCGGACGTGAAGCTGAAGACGAAGAATGGAATGACGGCGTTACACGGTGCGACCCGTGGTGGGAACCAGAATATTCTGCTGGTGCTGCTGAAGGCCCCCGGGATAGATATCGATGCCAATGCCCCTAATGTGGGCACGGCGTTGCATCTGGCAGTTATCTTCGGCAATCTGGAGCAGGTGCAGTCACTGGTGGCGAAGGGGGCAAACATCAATGCCACTGGCGCAGGCCTGATGACCCCGTTGCATCTGGCCGCCGCCACCGGCAACAGCAGCATCGCAACTTTTCTGGTGAATTGGGGGGCAGATGTTAACAAGAAAGCGGAGAATGGCAGCACCCCGCTCCACACCGCAGTCGCCACCGGTAACACCGCTATTGCCGAGTTCTTGCTGGGCAAAAATGCAGCTATTAATGTCAAAAATAAAGACGGCAAGACCCCGTTGGCAGTAGCTAATGAAGCGCTGATGAATATTGACCCCGCAATAACTCCCGAGAACAAAACGAATATGGAGGAGTTGAAGGTGAACATGACTGGGCTGATCAAGCTACTCACTGAGCGTGGCGCGACCCTATAACCACTGACGCAAACAGGCATTTTGTGTTAAAATATATTATCACAGCCGAGAAAGGGCGAAAACTATGAATAATATCACCGTATGTGGCAACATCACACGCGACCCGGAGTTGCGCTACACCACGACTGGCAAACCGGTCACCTCCTTTGGGGTGGCGGACAACCGCACCAAAGACAGAACGATCTTTTTTGATTGCTCTGCCTTCGATGACATTGCCGAGCGTATCGTCAAGTATTTCAAAAAGGGTAGGCCCATCTTTGTCAGCGGTACGCTGGATCAGCGCCCCTACACCGGCAAAGATGGCGTCGAGCGCACCTCCCTTTCTGTCACCATCCACAGCTGGGACTTCGTCAACGTCGGCGGTCAAGGCCCCGGCGCTGCCGGTGGCGGACAGCAGCCACAGCAGGGTGGGTACAACAATAATAGCGGGGTGAATCCCTACGAAGCCGGCAATAACCGCCCGGCCCCGACCCCACCGCCTGCCCCGCCCATGCCCGATGTAGACATCCCGGACATCCAGGATCCATTTGCGGATCAGTAGAATACACTGGGCGGGACGCCGTGGGCGTCCCGCCTAAACTACCTCGCCCATGAACCCCCAGAGAAATGCCTCGGTGGCCTTTACCTGCACCAGCTCGCCGGGTATCAGCGGGGTGGGGGAGGTGAAGACTAGGGATTTGTCGTTGCGGGCGCGGCCGGTGTATTTTGCACTGTCGCGCTGGCTGGGGCCTTCTACCATCACCTCGAATAGCTGGCCCAGTTGCGCCCGGTTGATCTCCTCGCCGATGGCGTTGGTCTCTGCCACCAGCTTGATCATGCGCTCTACCTTCACCTGCTGCGGCAGTTGGTCGGGTAGTGTGGCCGCGGGGGTGCCGGGGCGCGCACTGTAGACGAACATGAACTGTTGATCCAGGCGCAGGCGGCGGTATGTCTCCAGGCTGTTTTGGAACATCTCCTCCGTCTCGCCGGGGAAGCCCACGATGCAGTCGCCGGTGACGCTCACGCCGGGAATCTGCGCCCGCATGCGCCCCAGCAGCTCCTCATATCGCGCCACGGTGTAGCCGCGCTTCATCGCCTTCAGCAGTCGGTCATCGCCCGCCTGCATGGGCATGTGGAAATGCTCCATCACCTTGGGCATGGTGGCCACCGCGTCGATGATACGCTCGCTCACCTCCAGCGGGTGGTTGGTGGTGAAGCGGATGCGCTGCAGCCCGTCTATCTCCGACAGCTGCTCCCACAAATCCACTACATCAAAGGCTTTCTGCCGGTCGCGCCCGTAGGCCAGCACGCTCTGCCCCAGCAGCGTCACATCGCGCACACCAGCGTCCACCAGTTGCTGCACTTCCTCCACAATCGCCGCCGGCAGACGACTGCTGAAGCTGCCGCGCACGGCGGGGACAATGCAGTAGGCGCACCGGTAGTTGCAGCCCTCGATGATATTCACAAAAGCGCGTAACTCGCCCCGGCGGCGGATACGTGCATAGTCCTGCACACCGGCTTCCGGTGGCTCCTCGTCCAGCACCAGATCCATCTGTGGCATCCCGGTGGCCGCCAGTGCATCCAATAACTCGGGCAACCGGTGCAGCCGGCGCGGGCCAATCACCAGGTCGACATAGGGCGCATGGCGGCGCACCTCCAGCCCCTCCTTCTGCGCCATGCAGCCGCACACCCCGATGATCATCTCCGGGCGCGCCAGCTTATAGGAGAAGAGCACCCCCAGCCGTGAATAAACCTTATGCTCCGGCTTCTCGCGCACACAGCAGGTCTGCAGCAGCACTATGTCGGCGGTCTCCGGCCCCGGCGCTTCCACATACCCCAGCGCCTCCAGCTGCCGCCCCGCCCCCGCCGCATCCGCCACGTTCATCTGGCAACCCCAAATCTCTATATGGTAACTCTTTGATTTATTCATAACAGATCAAGAGTACCGAATTTGGAAGGGGAAGGCAAGAGCGGGCGCGGGCTACATATCCTGGGAACGCCAATCTCCGCATTGGCCCGTCTCACCACCCGAAAGGGGTGGCGGAAGCGTTAGCCACGCCCTAAAGGATGTGGCTTTAAGATCAAGCACCCTGAAGGGCGCTATATGACTGCCACCACTCCTGGGAACGCCAATCTCCGTATTGGCCCGTCTCACCACCCCGAAGGGGTGGCGGAAACATTAGCCACGCCCTAAAGGACGTGGCTATAAGATCAAGCACCCTAAAGGGCGCTATATGACAGCCACCACTCTGTGGTGTAATATTTGTGAGTTATTAGCTGGCCGAAGACCCATTAGCCCAGCCGTTCGCAAATGGACTATTATGTGCTCTCGTAGTATATCTCGCCATCCCGAACCTGTGCCATGGCGGACAATATATGGGGTCGGCATTGGGTGGCGCTGAAGATCTCCTGCACATTGACGCAGCGGATGGTGAGGGCATCGGCGATGAGCGAACGGTGGCAGCGCCAAGGCAAGGCCTCGGCGCACATGATCGCCGTCTTTCCGGTGCTTGACAGGGCGATGAGCTGATCCAGCGCGATGTGGAATTCGGGGGTAAGCATATAATCGGCATAACCCCGGAATGAGGCATTGCGCCAGCCGGTGTTGGGCGAGTCCGGGCGTGTGTGGCGTAGGCCACCCAAATCTTTGTGATGGTAGTAGCTGATTTGCACCTCGGCGAGTGACCGGCGTAGCGTCTCGATATTATATTGCGGGTTTCGCGCAGACCCAGGTATGGTACGCACGTCCACCAGTTGTTGGATAGCGTATGTCTGCAGTATGGTGATGAATTCCGCTATTGTCCGCGTAGAGTGGCCGATGGTATAGATCACGAGAGGACTGCTTCCTGCAGACCCCTCTTCATCTGTGGCCTCAGCCAGCTTACGCTGAAAATATTCACGTTTTTCACCACCGCATCTATTCAATGCTGATGGCCGCAACAGGGCATTCGTCGGTGGCTTGCTGGCAGGTTCCCTCGGCTGCGGTGGGCACCGGGCAGATGCGCACGATAGCCTTGTCGCCATCCATCTCGAAAACCTCCGGGCAGGTGTCAACGCACAGCTCACAGCCGATGCAGGTGTCTTTATCAACGATTGCTTCCATATTTTCCTCCTCTAAAAAAAAGTATTGCCTGCAAGTTACCCTACCTGCTACTCGGAGTCAATGAGATTTATCGACAATTCTGCAGCAATCGGACTTGTTGTTGTATTTATAATACAAGGAACATGACGGGGTGAATGGGGAGCTTCCTATGCTCACAATGATGCATGTACCAAGAGCATGACATCATTCATGATTGGTTGATAAAAATACTACACACTGCGTCGAATGTAGTGTATTGTCAAGCAATAGGGAAGATGAAAGGAGATAGAAATGTTGTGGACAGTCATAGCGGTTCTAATTGTTCTGTGGTTACTTGGGTTCATGACCCAGGTAGGTGGATCATTGATCCACATCTTACTTGTCATTGCGTTGGTAGTTTTTATCGTCAACATGCTAACGAGCCGACGTGGTACGCCATAAACGTACTGTAATGCAATGTACATCCGCAATAGCGCGGTGTATCTGACCGCTGCAAGGTGGTGATCTGGCGGAGCTACCGTTTGGTCGAATAAATCTCTGGAGGAGAAAAATGAGTCCTATTGTATACCGAAACATTGTCTACCGTGACGATGGAAGTCTTGCCTGGGGCACGCTGGCAGTGGTAGTTGTGGCAGTTTTTGTACTGCTATTGGTTGGTTATTTTGCCTGGTTCCTGCCCTCGCAGCAGGTTCTGCCGCAAACCACCATCATTAACACCACGCCGCGTGAACCTGCTACCCAAGTGGTTCCCGCTGCACCCGCTGCACCTGCGCCAGCACCCATCAATATCATCAATACACCCGCGCCAGCTCCCGGGCCAGCTGGCGCACCAGGTGCCACTGGTGCCACTGGTGCCACTGGCTCGACTGGCTCGACCGGACAATCTGGCTCTCCTGGAGCAACCGGAGCGACCGGCTCTACTGGATCTACCGGCAAAACCGGAGCATCGGGCACCAACGCCGCGCCGAGATAGTAAACGAAACAGTTCATTTTTCTCGGCGTTGGGTCTATCGAACCCCCGACCCTCTTCTCTCGGAGGGAAGGGGATGGGGGTTCAGATATGGGTGTATGCTCATGTCTGGAAGTGAATCTCATATAAAATTGAACGGCCACAACGATTTGGCCGCCCAAATTAAAACGAAACGCCGGACTGAAATGTCAGGCAGAAAGAGAGGGATATTATGTTGTGGACAGTTGTCGCTATTCTAGTGGTACTGTGGCTGGTTGGGTTATTAACCTCGACCACTTTCGGAGGGCTGATTCATCTGTTGCTCGTCATCGCGTTGATTGTATTCATCGTGAACATGATGACGAACCGACGTGCTTCGTGATGTAAGTATAGTCTGAAGCTGTACATCCGCAATAGTGCGGTTGTATTTGACCGCCGTAAGGCGGAGATCAAGCGGCTATTCCGTTTGGTCGTAAATCTGGAGGCTAAGATAAAATGAATCCTAATGTAGATCGAAACACCGTCATTCGCGACGATGGCAACGGGGTATGGGGCACCTTGGCGGTGGTAGTGGTGGTAGTTTTTGCACTGCTACTGGTGGGGTATTTTGCCTGGTACCGACCCTCGCAGTCGGTAACGCCTACTACTATCATTAATACCAGCCCCAGCACCCCCGGAGCACCAGGTGCTACTGGAGCTACGGGCGCAACCGGTGCCACTGGCGCACCAAACATGCCCGGTGCCGCTGGAGCGCCAGGCGCTACCGGTGCCACTGGCGCGACCGGACAATCCGGCTCCCCAGGCGCAACCGGTGCCACCGGATCTACTGGATCAACCGGAGCATCGGGCACCAACGCTGCCCCGAAATAGCAAAGCGTATCCTGACCAGTCCGTTGCCCACCATGATTGGTGGGCAACGGACAAAGTGAATATCCAATATCGCCAATCCCTCGCAAAAGCAGTACAATATCACCATGTTTTGCGAGGAAATCGAAGCGGATATTGTGGCGCTGGACCTGGAGACCACCGGGTTGTCTCCGCGGCACGACCGGATTGTGGAGTTCGCCGCCGTGCGCTGGCGTGCGGGGGTGGAGGTGGCCAGTTTTCAGTCGCTCTGCCACCCGGGACGGCATATCCCCGACGGGGTGATCCGCGTGCATGGCATCACCAACGAAATGGTGGCCGATGCGCCGTCGGTGGCGCAGGTGTTGCCGGATTTCCTCGACTTCTGCGCCCAGGCCGATGTGGTGGTGGCGCACAACGCCCCGTTTGATATGGGTTTCATCCGCGCTGCTTGCGAACGTGCGGGGCTGGAATGCTTCGATGTAACGGAGCAGGATAGCTGCAGCCTGGCGCGGCACAACCTGCCCGGCAGCCCCAGCTACAGCCTCACCACGCTGAAGCGGCTGCTCAACATCGACACCGGCCGCGCCCACCGCGCGCTGGAGGACGCCCGCGCCTGCCTCTACGTCTACCTGCACTGCCTCAACCACACCCCCCTGCCCA
>JBBQQW010000094.1:0-10359 GCA_038215455.1 Armatimonadota bacterium | reverse complement strand
CGATCGAATATTAAGGGAGGCAGGAGCAGGGTTTTTGGCGGCAAAATCTGTTAAGAAGAATAATCGCTGTCTCGTCAAAGAATCGGAATTGATTTGCTTTGCCACAATTGTAGGTTGCGGTATAAGCGGTACAACAGGAAGCGCTACTGGCACCGTCTGTACACCACTAGATATACATACCGCCGCCAGCGCCTCCATGATCTCCTGTTTCGTTACCGTGATATCCAGGCACTTCCCCACACATCTGCGGAGAATTTTCACGGTTTCGCTATTCTCATTACCGATTTCCGCGCGAACTGCATTTAATACATTCTCGTGGTGGTGAATCTTCTCAATCTCTCCACGAAGCATAGCATCTTTGGCCAATAGTTTCAGCAATGACTTCGCTTCGGTGAGTGTTTTCGCGAAGCGGGTGCATTTGTCTTCCAGTGGGGCTTTACTGAAGGCATCATAGACGCGCCACTCGTCACCATTGGTGAGAACCGCCCAGCGTTTGCCCTGATTGAAAGCGTAGTTAACGGCTTGACTAGCCTCTACTTCTTTCAATGGTAACTGCCAGCGTTTTACCTCCAGATACCATTGTCTGTTATGCCCAGGCAAGACAGTGTAATCAGGAATATTGCCAATACTCGCCGTTGCTCCCTGTTTCTGGTAATCCCAAAAACCATATCCCAGCACAGATAGCAACTTATCAATCACTATCGCCTCTGTCATGGCCTCATTCAGCGCGTTGCCACCATTCTCTTTCACTTTGGAAATATCGGCGATAATCTGCGATATTGCTATATCAAGGGCGGCATCAAGAGCATCAACATCTGACATATTGGTCATGGTCATTCCTTCCACCTGCGAAGATTGTATATATTCTACTACAATTAACCCTCTCTGTGCTGAATTACCGCACCGGCACCCCGCGCTCGCGCAGGTAATCCTTCAGTTCGCCGATAGTATACTCGCCGTAGTGGGTGATGCTGGCGATGAGGGCGGCGTCGGCTTTGCCTTCGGTGAGCGCCTGGTAGAGGTGCTCGGGGCAGCCGGCCCCGCCGCTGGCGATCACCGGGATGCTCACCGCCTCGGCCACGGCACGGGTCTGCTTCAAGTCGTAGCCGGCCTTGGTGCCGTCGGCGTCCATGCTGGTGAGGAGGATCTCGCCACCGCCGCGACACTCTATCTCCTCCGCCCAGGCGATGACATTTTTGCCGGTGGGGGTGCGGCCCCCGTGCAGGTAGACCTCCCAGTAGTTCTCCGCGTTATTCCAGCGTCCGTCGATAGCCACCACCACGCACTGCGCTCCAAAACGTTCTGCCGCCTCGGTGATCAGCTCCGGGCGCTGCACGGCGGCGGTGTTGATAGCGATCTTGTCCGCCCCTTCCTTGAGCAGCGCACGAAAATCCTCCACCGACTTGATACCGCCCCCCACGCAGTAGGGGATGAACACCTCCTCCGAGGTGCGCGCGGCGATATCCAGGATGGTGTTGCGCCGCTCGTGCGAGGCGGTGATGTCGAGAAACACCAGCTCATCCGCACCAGCACGGTCATAGAACGCCGCCAGCTCCACCGGGTCCCCCGCATCACGCAGATCGAGGAAATTAGTACCTTTTACCACCCGCCCGTCCTTCACGTCCAGGCAGGGAATCACACGTTTAGCAAGCATGACACAAGCGTAAAGGGTTTAGCGCGAGGCGTCAAGAGGAGGGGATAAACTGTCTGAACCCAGATTTATAGGATTCTAAGGATTTTCCTGATAATCGTGCCTGTTGATTATATGAGATCATTACCTACCGAATAGGAAGTTATCAGGTAAATCCTTATAATCAGGAAAATCTGGGTTCAGACAATAATAACGTTGAACCAATTGCCCCCAACCGTTATAATATCCCCATGAAGCCCATTAAAAAATCTACCGTTGCCGCCGGAGCTATGATTATCTCCGGCGGTATGCTCCTCAGCCGACTTCTCGGTTTTGTGCGCGAAAACATGTTGATGAATGCTTTTGGCGATTCGGATGTCACCGGGGCATATAATTCCGCCTTCATGGTGCCGGATCTGCTCTATTACCTGCTGGCGGGCGGGGCGATGAGCGCGGCGTTTATCCCGGTTTTCACTAACTACCTGGCCAAGGGTGAGGAGGAAGATGCCCATATCACCGGCAGCACCATCGCCACTGCGCTGATGGTGGTGATGATCTTCGGCTCGCTGCTGGAATTCATCTTCGCGCCATATATCGTGCGCATGATCGCCCCCGGCTACGCGTGGGGATCTGATGTCTTTAACCTGACAGTAACGCTGACACGCATCATGTGTATTATGGTGGTCTTCACCGCGCAGTCCGGGTTACTCACCGGTATCCTCAACTCTTACCATCATTTCCTCGCGCCCACACTGGTGTGGAACGCCTATAATATCTGTATCATCCTCGGCATCGGGGTCTTCAGCAAAATGCCGTGGCAGGATGGGCTACTCGGTATCTCCGCTGATAAACATGGCGCACTGGGCATTCACGGCGTTGCCTTCAGCGTGGTGCTGGGTGCCTTCCTGATGATGGTGATACAGTTCCCGGTGGCGGTGAAGAAGTACGGCTTCAAGTTCAGATTTCTGCTCGACTTCAAACACCCGGGCGTGATAAAAGTGCTCAAGCTCTTCGGCCCAGTGATGCTGGGGTTGTCCCTCACGCAGATTAATCTGCTGGCGATACCACTTATTATCGGATCACTGCTGGGCGCTCCGGCGGTTACCGATATTCGCCTGGCGAATCGGCTGGTGTTGCTTCCCTTCGGGCTTTTTGCGGTTTCCATCGCTACCGCGATCTTCCCGCGCTTCTCGCAGCAGGTGGCCCTGAATGAGATGGCCGCCTTCCGTGCGCTCATCGCTCGGTCTGTCAACACTATTATGATCATGATCGTTCCCTCCATCATTCTAATGGTGGTGCTCTCCGAGCCAATAAACTACGCGCTTTGGGGTGGTGGCAAGTTCGATCAATCGGGATTGCGCGCGACCTCCTTCGTACTCATGCTCTTCGCGTGGAACCTTGTTGGCCTAAGTCTGCAGCAGATTATCAGCCGTGCCTTTTACTCGATGCATGACACCATTACCCCGGTGATCGCCGGTATCACCATGGTTGCAGTGAATATCCCACTCTCAATTTTCCTGGTATACACTCCGCTAAGATACGGTGGTGCCGCTGTCGCCACTACACTCACTACGCTGGTCAGTACCGTTATTCTTACTGACCTGTTGCGCCGCCGCCTGGGGGGAATCGACGGGAGAAAAATTCTCATCACCAACGCAAAAATTCTCGCTGCTTCACTGCTGATGGGCGTTATCGTCTACTTTGTTGCGGTATTCCTTGCACCGGTGATTAATAATGAAATAATCGGCCCGGCATTCCGCTGGCCTGCACCCTTTCTCCCTCAAACCAAGCCGGAAGTTTTCACCGAATTGAAGATCGACCACGCCGCACGTATCAAACTGCTACTGTCCGTGGCCGTCTCCAGCGGAGTCGGCATGGCCGTATACTTCTTCATCATCAAACTGCTGAAGGTTGAGGAGCTGGATGACGTAGCCGGCCGCTTCTTCAAACGCTTCCGCAAAAAGATAGTTACTCCGGTAGCGGAGTAGGTGGTCGTGGCAGGGGCGTGTTGAAGATGATAGCGGGGTTGCGATCTCAACGGTAATCATTTCCCCATTCCCCCCACAAACTTTTTAAAAACCGTGATATAATATTGCATTAGTATCCTATCAGGGAGGTCTATCATGCGATACAAAATATCCATGCCACGCGGCTTTGGCGTTGTGGAGGCGATAATCGTCGCTGCTGCTGTGGTGATATTGGCCGTCATCCTGTACCCGATATTCGCGCCACGCCATCATCCTTCAATGCAGCCACAATGCATGACTAATCAACGTCAGATTGCTATTGCATTTTCTATGTACACACAGGAGCATGATGAAACCTTCCCAGATGCCAGTATTGCCTGGACCCTATTTAAAAATGAAAATGCACCCGTTTATAGATGCCCAGATTATCGTGGTGCAGTGAATGGATACGTGTTCAATGCGAGAGTCAGCAAAAGAAAGCTGAGCGATCTTAGCTATCCCATCTCAACCACTTGTTTCTTAACTGCTGACGGAAAAAGCAGTGAAATTCCGGGGACATATGCCAATGTCGCCTACGACCAGACGAATATCGATACACAGCGGCACAAAGGTAGTTTTTACAGTAGCTTCGTAGATGGTCATGTAGAGATGATCAATAATAGGGAAATAATCACCACCTGGCTCCCCGCCAAAAGCCAGCAATACACTTCGCTGACCTGCACCGCCGGTGTGGCGCAGCCGGTTACCACCACCCACGCATCAGCCACCTGGGCGGTGACCAGTGGTGTGGCTGATAATGTGAGTGGTCTGCCCGCGGCGGATATGCTGGGCGGGGATGTTACCTTCACCAAGGCGGGTATGTACACTATCACCGCCACTGGGTCGGCGGCAGTGGAACCGCCTACTACGGTGTATGAGTTCAAGGTGAAATAGGGAATCCCTGTGGCAGGGGCGTCTTGCCCATGAGAGCGGGCGTGGAAAACCACGTGGGCACGAAGAGAAATATGGCAGGTATTCCCCCCCACACGGCGAATATACTCCTATGCCCGCCGAAAGAAAACAACGTTATGATGTGGATCTGGTACGTGAACGCACGGACATAGTTGCGCTCATCAGCCAGCATGTGGCGCTGAAGAAGCGCGGCGGGCGCTATACTGGACTGTGCCCATTTCATCAGGAGAAATCGCCCTCCTTCAACGTCGATCCCGACAAAGGATTCTGGCATTGCTTCGGCTGTGGCAAGGGCGGAGATGCCTTCAAATTCATCATGGATCTGGAGCGCCTCACCTTCCCCGAGGCGGTGGAGAAGCTGGCGGAGCGTGCGGGGATTCGCCCGAGTGTCGACTATGAACCACCGCAGCGTCGCGAGGAGCGCGACTTGCTCTTTGAGGTGAATGCCGCCGCCGCCGCCGCTTTCCAAATGGCGCTGAAAGGCGATCCCGGGGCGGAAAGCCGCGCCTACCTGGAGGGCCGGGGCATGTCGGCGGCGGATGCCGAACGCTTCGGGCTGGGCTATGCCCCCGGCGGCTGGGACTCGCTGGTGAAGCACCTCACCGGGCGCAACTACAGCACCGATGTGCTGGTGAAGTCCGGGCTGGCGCTGGAACGCACGCGAGGCGACGGCTACAATGACCGCTTCCGTAATCGCCTGATGATCCCCATCGCCGACCGGCAGGGGCGGGTGATCGCCTTCGGCGGGCGGGCGCTCTCCAAGGAAGATAATCCGAAATACCTGAACACCGCCGAGACGGCCATCTTCTCCAAGTCGCGCACCCTCTATGGCCTGCACCTGGCCATCAAGTCGATGTCTGACAAAGGCCGCGCCATCGTCACCGAAGGTTACTTCGACACCATCGCCTGCCACCTGGCGGGCTTCACCGAGGCGGTGGCCACACTGGGTACCGCGCTGGGCGAGGAGCATGTGCAGATGTTGCGCCGCTATGTGGGCGACAAAGGGCGCATCTACCTGGTTTATGACGGCGACAGCGCCGGGGTGAATGCGGCATTACGCGGGCAGGCGCTCTTCCGCGCCGCTGGTGTCGACGTGCGCATCGCACTGCTCCCACCCCAGCATGACCCGGACACGCTGCTGCGCGAGGGTGGCCCCGCTGCGCTGGAGCAATATTTAACAGACGCGCTCTCCCCCACGGCATTTGAGCTGGAACGCCTGCTGAAGACGCAGCCCGCCACCGATATCGAGGGCCGGGCACGCCTCTTCCACGCCGCCGCGCAGGTGCTACTGCCACTGCCGACGCTGGAGCGCATGGAGTACTCCGCCTGGCTGGTGGAGCGGGTGATCCGCGCCGGGGCACTGGGGGATATGAGCCTGCTGCAGCAGGAGCTGCTGAACGAGACCAAGGCACTGGAGCGCAACCCACGCCCGGTGGCCCCGGTGCAGCAACAGCCGGTGGAATTGCCGCAGTCCACCCCGCTCGCCCCGCAACGCGAGGTACCGCTGGAGCGCGAAGTGATGACGCTGATGGTGCAGCAACCGGATTTCGCCGCGCTGGTAGTCGGGCAGTTCACCGCCGAGGTCTTCACCCACCCGTACTACCGCGCCGTCTTCCAGCAGTTCACCGCCATGGCCACCCCCGAGCAGCCACTGCATGCATCCCATATCCGCAGCGAGGATGAGGCGGTGACCAACACTATCTCCTCGCTGGCCGTGCGCGAGGCCATCCCGCTGGACAACCTCTCACCACAAAGTATGCTCGACCGCCTGCGCGAAGCCTACGAAACGCGCCGCCACGCCCCCCCCGACCTGAACGACCCCGAAGCCCTCCGCGCCTTCACCGCCCGCCTGCGCGAGAAATCAAAGCGGGTGGCGAAACGGATTATCGGGGAGGAGTGATTCCCCCTTTCATTGCACCTCCCGCCCCCTCTCCGCTATACTATGCACATCAAATTGCCAATATCAGGAGGTGTCGTATGGCACAGGCTGTGATTATTGATCGGCTGGATAACGTGGCCACTGCAACTGCGGAGTTGCAGCGGGGGGACGTGGTGGAGCTGCCGGGGTATAGCATCACCATCGCCGAGAATATTAGCTTTGGGCATAAATTCGCCCTTTGCGCTATCCCGGTGAGAGGACAAGTGGTGAAATATGGTGAGTCTATCGGGCGCGCCACCGCCGATATCGCCCCCGGTGCGCATGTACACGTGCATAATGTGGAAAGCCTGCGCGGACGCGGGGATCTGGCGTAACTACTTTGCAAAGGATGAGTGAGATGAACTTCAACGGATATATCCGCCCGCAGGGCAAATTTGGCATTCGCAATCACGTGTTGATCCTGCCCGCCAGCGTCTGTGCCTCCACGGTGGCGGCCAATATCGCGCGCAATGTGCCCGGGTGCGTGGCGCTGAATAACGTCTTCGGCTGTTGCCAGGTGGGTGCCGATGCCACGCAGAGCGTGCGTACCCTCGTCAACACCGCCGCCAACCCCAACGTGGGCGCGGTGCTGGTGGTGGGGCTGGGCTGCGAGGGGTTGGAGCCGCTACCCATGGCCGATGCTATCGCCAAATTCGGCAAGCCAGTGCAGGTACTCGTCATCCAGAAGGAAGGCGGCAGCGTCACTGCTGAAGCACGCGGTATCGCAATCGCGCGCGAATTAGCTGATACGATATCCCGGCAGGGGCGCGAACCGATCGACATCGCCGAACTGATCCTTGGGCTGGAGTGCGGCGGATCTGACACCACCAGCGGGCTAGCGGCCAACCCGGCGCTGGGCGTCACATCTGATCTGCTCATCGCCCTTGGTGGCGCGGCCATGCTCTCCGAGACCACGGAATTGATCGGCGCGGAGCATGTGCTGACGCGCCGTGCGGTGAATGACGCCGTCAAAGAGAAACTCCTGAAAATCGTCCATGACTGTGAGGAACGTGCGAAATCCATGGGTGTGGACCTGCGCGGCAGCCAGCCCACTCCGGGGAATATCGCCGGCGGACTCTCCAGTATCGAGGAGAAATCTCTCGGCTGCATCCACAAGGCGGGAACCACGCCGCTGATGGGGGTACTGGAGTATGCGGAGATGCTGACCGGCAAAGGCATGTATATGATGGACACTCCCGGCCAGGATGTCGTCTCCATGACCGGCATGGCAGCAGGCGGTGCGCAGGTGACGGTCTTCACCACCGGACTGGGCACTCCGGCGGGCCACCCCATCATGCCCGTCATCAAGGCCACCGGCAACCACGGCACCTTCACCCGCATGAGCGACAACATCGACATAGATCTAGGTGGCATCATCGACGGCACGCTAACCATCGAGGATGCCGGGCAGATTCTCTTCGATGAGATGCTGGCGGTAGCCAATGGCAAGCTGACCAAGGCCGAGGAGCTAGGCCACACCGAGTTCTCCATCTATCGGATTGGGCCGACATTTTGACCGTAGCATGGGCACATGCCCATGAGAACGGGGATAAAATTCTAACGCCACCCCCTGAAGGAGGTGGCTAACAACGGCAAGCACGCTAAAGCGCGCTATCATTCGGTTCAGACAAGTCCGCGAAGGTGGACGACCGGTCGAAGATCATGAGACTGTCGAATGATAGTGCCACGCAGCCGGTACTTCAATCCCAGCAAAAACTTCCAGCGTGCCCCGCCATGAAGTACGGGATGTCTGGCTTGGAACTTGGAACTTGGAACTAGAAATCAGAAACTATCGACGGAGGAGTCTCTTATGCAAATATTGAAAACCGTGCAGCGCGTCCCCGGTGGGATGATGCTCATCCCCTTGCTCATCGGGGCTGTCGTCAACACCCTGGCACCTACCACCGCGAAGGATTTCGGCTCCTTCACCGGGGCGCTGATGACTGGGCCACTCTCGATATTGGCCGTGTTCTTCGTCTGCATGGGTGCCTCCATCGACTTCCGCAACACACCGCGCATCCTGCTTAAAGGTGGGGCGTTGCTGGGGGCGAAGCTCCTCACCGCCGCCGTTGTCGGACTTATCGTGAGCAAGTTCCTCGCGCCTGGTGATGTCACGCAGGGGTTATTCTACGGCCTCTCCACACTGGCCATCGTTGCAGCGCTCAATGACACTAATGGCGGGCTATATCTGGCGCTGATGGGGCAATTCGGGCGTGAGGAGGATGCGGGAGCATACTCGATCATGAGCCTGGAGTCCGGCCCGTTCTTTACCATGGTAACCCTGGGGCTGGCTGGCGTGGTATTCCCCTGGCAGACCTTCGTCGGGGCAATCCTGCCACTGTTAATCGGCATCATCCTGGGCAATATCGACTCCGACATCCGTAAGTTCCTCTCCGGTACTGGCCCGGTGCTCATTCCCTTCTTCGCCTTCGGGCTGGGTTGCTCGTTGAATCTGATGAAGCTCTGGCAAGCGGGTATCACCGGCGTCGCGCTGGGTATCGGCGTAGTCGCGATCACCGGCATCGTGCTCTTCTTCGCCGATAAAGCCACCGGCGGACGCGGGGTGGCCGGCCTGGCCGCAGCATCCACCGCCGGCAACGCCGCCGCCGTACCCCTGGCCATAGCCGGCATCAACGCCGCCTACCTGCCGGTAGCCGCCAGCGCCACCGCCGTAGTATCAGCCAGTGTAGTGGTCACCGCAATTCTAGTCCCGCTAGTCACTGCGTGGTGGGCCAAACGGCTGCAACTGCAGGAAGAGGTCGCATAATAAATTGGAGCGCGGCATTCCGGGCCGCTAGTATCACCAGGCGGCCAGGATGGCCACTCTCCAAATGCATATTGACCTGCCCCCTATCGCAGATAATCGCAAAGCGGTATAATCTATCTACCCGGTGCTGGTCGCCGGAATACCTGCGTTGGAGGCCGTCATGCGTCTATTACCTGCGGGACTGTTTATTCTGCTACTCATATCTTCGCTGCTGCCTGTGTGGGGGCAAACATCTGGTGCTACCAGTCTCATACCCACAACTGGAGCGCCGATTAGTAGTTCAGAGCGCATCATCTCCTATAAGACTGCCATCACTATGAACGCGGATGGCTCGATGGAGGTGCAGGAGGATATCAGCGTGATGAACACCGGGCAGAATATGCCCGACGGCTTCATCCTTTATTTCGCCAATAATCGCTTTGACAACCTCGGGCTGCGCCAGGTGCTGACCCCGCATATATTGCAGGTGCTGCGCGATGGTGTACCAGAAACCTATCGCATGGAAAAGACCACCAATGAATCGCTGCTTATTATCAGTGCAGCCAATGGCCGTTACGCACCTGGCACGTATAACTATTCCGTGCGCTACCGCATCGACGGGCAACTGCTGCAACTTCCCGACCACGATGAATTCCGCTGGGATGTGCGTGGCGATGATGGCCTGTTGACTGCCGAGAGCGTCAGCATCAGCGTGACACTGCCTGACGGTATCAGCAACACGAATGTTTCACCATTCGCACGGGTGAGTGCCCTCAAGGGCGACACCAGTGAATTCACTATCAATCCCGTCGGCACCAACGGCTTCTCCTGCACTGCGAATCGCCCGTTGCTCGCGGGGGAGAATCTCTCCTTCGGGCTGACATTGCCCCCATATTTGCTCCTGCGCCCCAGTGCCGGGCAGCAGCGACAGCAGATATTACAGGATAACCCGGAGATAATCTGGGCCTTCGCCGCCTTCGTTGTGGTACTGCTCTACTTCCTCATCGTCTGGGCCGCAGTGGGACGTGACCCAAAGGCGGGCAAGCATACGCCGCGTTTCACCCCGCCGGCCGGCCTCTCCCCCGCTGCTGTACGCTATTTGCGCCACCTGCATCACGATGATATCGGTGTAGCAACTGCCATCATT
>JBBQQW010000093.1:0-10467 GCA_038215455.1 Armatimonadota bacterium | reverse complement strand
CACCAATCGCTACGGCCTGGGCTACCAGCTGATGACGGCTGACAACCTGATGTTCGGCCACAACGGCTACGGCGGCAGCACCGCCTTCGCTGATCAAAAGAGCAATCTAGCCGTAGCCTTCGCCAAAAACCACTATAACCAGCACGGCACCGGCGGGAAAGTATTCAGCAAACTGTGGGAGGTGCTGGGGGTGGAGCGGTGAGGCGGTATTTGGAACGGGTGGGGGAGACAATATATTAGGGGCGCATGCCTGCAATGAACTTGTCGAATTGTGCGCGTAGCCCGCGGCCGCCGTACCGTGCGGAGGTAAGGATAGGCGCGGTTTTATCTTATCCCTGCGAAACCACCCAAACCAACATGATATTCAGTTTTACCTACCGCACCGGCGGGGCCACGCCCTTCGGTTGCAAAGCTATGTTGTCTATCAGCCGTGTTTTGCCTATTTGTACTGCCAGCAGCAGGCGGGACTCCTGGGTTAGCAGGCGGATGGGGGTCAGCTCCTCGGCGTCGACGATCTCGGCGTATTGCAGTTTCGCCAGCGACTGCGTGGCCACCAGCTGCGCTACCGCCCCCTGGATGACTGCGGGGTTCTGCTCGCCGTTCTCCACCAGTTCATGCGCCAATGCGCAGGCGCGGGGGACGATGCGCGCGGCCTGGCGCTCGGTGGGGGTGAGGTAGCTGTTGCGCGAGGAGAGCGCTACGCCGTCGGTATCGCGCACGGTGGGCACGGCGATGACGGTGACGGGGATGAACAGGTCGCGCACCATGCGTTTGATCACCTGCAACTGCTGATAATCCTTCTCGCCGAAGTAGGCACGGTCGGGGCGGACGATGTTGAAGAACTTGGCCACCACCGTGGTGACGCCGCGGAAATGCCCCGGGCGCGCCGCCCCGCAGGCCACTTCGGTCAGCCCGTCTACTGTCACCCAGGTGCTGGCACCACGCGGGTACAGCTCGCGCGCCTCCGGGTGGTAGATGAAGTCACAGCCTGCACGGGTACACAGCTCGGTATCATGCGCCAGGTCACGTGGGTACTTGTCCAGGTCTTCCGTGGGGCCAAACTGCGTGGGGTTGACGAAGATGCTGGCGATCACCAGATCGCACTCCGCCCGCGCCTGGCGCAACAACGCCTCATGCCCGGCGTGCAGGTAGCCCATCGTCGGCACCAGCCCGATACACTTGGGCAATTCGCCGCGCTCGCGAATTTTCTGCCGTAACGCGGCTCCAGTAGTGACGATCTCCATGCCCACCTCCCTGCTGATAACTGATGTTATTTTAGCGCATGTGGGGGAGGTGGGCAAATACCGGGCAGCTTAGCGCTGAATCTGCATACTGCGGAAGGTGTATTCCATCAGCTCGATGTCGTTGCCATCCGGGTCTTTCAGCCACGCTTGCAGCGAGTTGTCCATCCCCTGGCTGATCTCGGTTACTGTGACGCCTTTATCCACCAGCTCCTGGCGGTAGTCGGCCAGCGCGGTTACTTCCAGACTCAGGTGGCTGTATTGGTTGCCCTTTTCCAACTGGCGCACCACGCCGCCCCATTGTTTCACTTTCAATGCCTGGTCAAACAGCTCGATGAAGGTGTCGTCGCCGCAGTCGATATAAAAGCCAAAATCCACGCCCTCATCATTCTTCATGGTGAACTTCACCGGCAAGCCCAGCTTCTCGGTATAGAATTTGACCAGACGGTTCAGGTCATCGGTGACAAAGCACAGGTGTGCTACTCTTCGGATCATGATTATTCCTCCAGCTTAGTTTGGGTTATGATTGCGCTGCGCGGGTGAAATCCAGCAGCAGGCCGATGGCGTCGCGATATTCGGCCAGTGTATCGGACCAGCGCGCCAGACAGGCGCGGCCGGCGTCAGTGATGGTATAGAGGCGCTTGGCGGGGCCGGTCTCGGAGAGGTCCCAGGTGTAGCTGATCATGCTGCGTTCCTCCATCTGCTTGAGGAAGCGGTACACCCCGGTGGCGTCGGGCTTTTGCCCGCCGAACATCGACATCTCCGCCAGCCGCTGCACGATGAGATATCCGTGCATATCCTCCTGCGCCAGCAGTGCCAGCATGGCGGGCTGCAGCAGCTTGTCCAGGTTGCGACCAGCGCAGGGGCAATTGCTGTATTTCAGCTCCGGCAACAATGAATCAGGTTGTGAATTCATATCTTGAGTATGCGACATGATTGCCGTATAGTCAATAGAAGTGATTGCATATCGTTTGTAGCTATCCCCCTGTGCGTATTGGGTTATGACGCGACTTGCTGCGCTAGACCGTATGAATGCTAAGTACCACTTTGCCGATAATTGAAACGTGGTCGACGATGATCGGCTCCATGGTGGGGTTTTCCGGCTGCAGGCGATAGTGGTCCTTCTCGCGGAAGAAGCGCTTTATGGTAGCTTCGTCATCGATGAGTGCCACCACGATATCGCCGTTGTTGGCGTGGTCCTGCTTGCTCACCACGGCCATGTCGCCATCGAAAATGCCGGCATTAATCATGGAATCGCCTCGTACGTGCAGCACAAAGCTGTTCTCGTCGTGTACCAACGAGCGGGGGAGAGCGATGTTGTCTTCTACGTTTTCCACCGCGAGGATGGGCTTGCCCGCGGTAACGGTACCCAGCACCGGCAGCGAAAGCATACCGCCATCGACGGCGTTTTTTGAGAGCGGTTTAGGCCCGCGGATAATTTCGATGGTACGTGCTTTGGTGGGATTCCGCTGGATATATCCCTTGCGTTCCAGCGCTTCCAGGTGGCGTTGTACGGTACAACTGGAGCTCAGATTCAACCGTTCGCCCAATTCCCGAACAGTTGGTGAGTACCCAGTCTCCGTATATATCGCACTAATACACGAGAGCACATCCTGCTGTCGCTTTGATAACATATCACCCATACCAGTCTCCTATCAGCAGCGTCTGACGAGAAATACTGTTTGCCAAACGTACGCTTGGTATAATACCACAGGTGGTGCGCTTTTGCAAACGGACGTTTTGAGAATATCTGTTTATAGCGGCCATTTGTCTTGTCAATTATTGAGCGCTAATCGTGTTTTCTTTACATTGGGCTGTAATTACATCAATTGTAAAAATAATCGCACATCGGGGAGAGTTGGTATATCACCTAATTTGCGAGTATAATACAGGTATATTGGCAAGAATTTCGATCCGGTAAGGAGTGCGTGTTGGTACAATTGAATGATTTCCTGCTTACTATAGGGAAGAAGGAATATGTCCCAATAATGTTGGGAGGGATGGGTGTTGATGTTTCCGTACCGGAACTAGCACTTGCCGTTGCCGGGCAGAATGGTATCGGTCATATCACCGATGCGATGATAACCGCGACGGTGGACAAGCATTTTCACACACATTATGTGCTGGACAAACTGGATCAGTATCGTACCCTGTTAGGCGCGCACAATAACAAACAGCCGATTCATTTTGATTTGAATGCGCTGGGTGAGGCCGTTCGGCTCTTTGTGGGCAAAACCATGGATGCGAAGAAGGATGCAGGTGCCATCTTCCTCAATGTGATGGAAAAGCTCACTATGAGCGCTCCACATGATACATTGCAGGTGCGCTTGCGCGCGGCGATGGATGCAGGCATTGATGGCATCACGTTGGGTGCCGGCCTGCACCTCGGTTCACTCGATATGATCAAAGATCACCCACGTTTTCGTGATGTAAAGCTCGGCATCATCGTATCCTCGGCACGTGCGCTGCATGTATTCATGCGCCGGGCGATGCGGGCGGAGCGCATGCCGGATTACATCGTAGTGGAAGGGCCCCTGGCGGGCGGCCACCTGGGTTTCCCCCTCAATTGGCGTGATTTCTCGCTGAAAGATATTATACAGGATGTCCTCACGATGGTGCGGAAGGAAGATTTGGCGATTCCGGTAATCGCCGCAGGTGGCATCTTCACCGGTGCCGATGCGGTAGAGCTGATGCAGCAGGGAGCAGCCGGGGTACAGGTAGCCACCCGTTTCGCAGTGACGAAAGAGAGCGGACTGCCTTACGAGGTAAAACAGGAGTTCTTCCGCGCTTCAGAAGATGATGTGGAAGTGAATATGATTTCGCCCACCGGCTATCCCATGCGTATGCTGCGTAATTCCCCGGCCATCGGCAGTGGGCCGATGCCGCAGTGCGAGGCTTTCGGCTATATTCTCGATGGCGATGGAAAATGCTCCTATTTGAATGCCTACATCCGCGAGAATGAAAAGGGACAACGTCCAATCCATGTCAATGAAGTGACCTGCCTGTGTACGCAGATGAATTCATTTAAGATCTGGACCTGCGGCCAGAATGTCTTCCGCCTTAAGGACACCACTAACAAGTTGCCCGATGGCAGCTATCAACTTCCCACCGCTGTGCAGGTGTTTACAGATTACCAATATAGCACCGATGGCCATATTTCCCTGCCTCCGCTGGAAAGCTGATGCCATGGTTCCTGATAAAGTGTTACAATAAGGCTCCAGGAGAGGGCTTGTGGTAATGCGTAATCGGAGTTTAAGATGCTGGTTTTTGTTGGCGTTTCTTTTGCTCGCGAGTACGCTTGCCAATGCAGGCCCGTGGGACGATTGGAAGACCGGCAATGATAATGAAGCCACGCAACCGGCAGCGGCGGAGCAGAGTTTCCGCGCTGCTGCGGTAGCATTCGAACAAGTCAATGACTGGGAAAATGCCGCCTACGCCTGGACGAAAGTATTCCATCTGAATGACCGCCTCGGTCGCCTGACGCAGGCTGGGCAGGATTTTCAGCGCGAGTCATACTGCTATACCAAAGCCGGACATGCCGACTGGGCCTGGCAGGATACCTTGCGCGGCGAGACATTGAAGTCAGCGGTACGTCTATTCTATCGCCCCACCACCCCCGCACCAATGCCAATCACGCCTAATCTGGTGAAGTTCGAGCCAAATGCGGGGATATATCTCGGGATGTATCAGGAGTGTGGGGTAGCCACAGATGATTATATCCGCGTGAAAGCGTTATATGGCCGCCAGCATGCGCTATATCTCACTTATGGCCATTTCTACAGCCCCGGTAATATCCTCATCGCCGACGACACCATCGAGCGAATCAAGCGCATACCGGGAGCCGGGATGGTGATGGGCCTGGAGCCGAATGGTGGCCTGGCCATGATGAATGAAGCGGATGTGACCACGGTAGCGCAGAAGCTGGCGAAGGCCGGATTTCCGGTATTCATCCGCTTTGCCAGCGAAATGAATATGGCAGGCTCCAATCCGTGGCATGGCGAACCGGAGCTGTACATCACCTGGTTCCGCAAAGTGGCGATAATTATGCGTCGCGAAGCGCCCAATGTGGTGATGGTGTGGAATCCGTTTGATATCATCCAGCCTGATGGCATGAAGGCTGATGCACTGAAGTACTACCCTGGCGATGAATATGTCGACTGGATTGGGGTGAATTTCTACAATGACTACTATTTCAGTGGCAAATTGACGGAACCAGGCGAGGGTATCGACCCACTGCAACGGCTGGATTACTGGTATCGGATATTCGCCACCCGTAAACCGATTATGATTGGCGAATGTGGCATCTCTCATCGCCCGCTGGCACCGGTGGATAAGGACGTGTCTCGCTGGGCGGAGATGAATGTGCGCCGGTTATTCACAATGCTCCCGATCATGTATCCGCGTGTGAAAGCATTTATCTATTTTGACCTGAATGAGAGCCAGATTAAGAATCTACCGCGGGTGACCAATGACTACCGATTAAGTGGGAATGATGACCTGTGTGGCGCTTATCAAACGGCGATTTCTACCCCGGAATTTTTGGAGCAGGTCGGCCATACATCGACAGCACCGCTCTATAAAGAGGTGCTGGAAGGTGGAAAATTGACCGGCGAGGTAGACCTTAGCTGCTATGCCAAGTGCTATGACCCATTCATCTCCCGTGTGGATTTTTACCTCAACGATATTTTGATCGGGACAGCAAAACAGGTGCCTTACCCCCTGAAATATGATTTCAGGGCAGTCACGTGGCAGGCACAAGTGACGGTGAAGGTATATGACAGCAATAACCTTTTCGCCTATTCACGCGTTGTTAACATTGATAACAGATAATCTGGAGTATGAAGATGATACCGCGAATTCTAATAACTTCCAGCACCGTGCAGCGCTCTGCTGAAGCGCGTGAGCAGCGCAGTGCGCTGACGCACCTGATATATACCGGTCTGGTGCATGACGCCGGTGCCTTGCCCTATATCCTGCCCAATCATAGCTATGCCGAGGATGCGGTGGATATCCTCGCCGGTTTTGATGGCTTACTCCTCACCGGCGGTGCGGATGTCGATCCGGCGCTGTTCGGCGAGGTGGCACACCCGAAGCTGGGCACGGTGGATGCGGTACGCGATGAAGTGGAGCTGGCATTGACGCGTGCGGCGCTGGCACGCGACCTGCCGGTGCTGGGTATCTGTCGGGGCATCCAGGTGCTGGCGGTGGCGGCCGGCGGCAGCCTATGGCAGGATATTCCGACACAGCTACCGGAAAATGTCGGGCATAATCAGACGGTAGGGCGTGCGGAGCCATTTCACCAGGTGACGGTGGCGGGTGATTCGCAGCTGGCACAGATCCTGCGTGGTGGTAGCGGTGACGATGAACTGCGCATCGGGGTGAACAGTTTTCATCATCAGGCGACGAAGTGCTACGGAGATTTACAGCTCGTTGCCAGTAGTGATGACGGGATAATTGAAGGGTTAGCAGCGTCTGGCGCGCGATTTATTATCGGGGTACAATGGCACCCCGAAGAGAGGGCGGCGAGTGTGGCATCAGAAAAGCGCCTGTTTACAGAATTTGTCCGTGCTGCTACTGGCAAATAACTATGGGGAGAATTAATGAGTAAAAAATTGAAGATATTGTATGCCTCTGCCGAGGTAGTTCCTTTCGCCAAGACCGGTGGGCTGGCGGATGTCGCGGGCGCATTGCCGGCGGAATTAGCCGAGATGGGGCACGATGTACGCGTGGTAATGCCGCGTTTCCGCTCTATTGATGGTGCCCGATATGGCCTGAAGACCATTACCGCGCCGTTCAAAATCCCGCTGGCGGGACGAGAGATAGACATCACTATTGCCGAGAGTAGTGTCATCGAGGGCGTACCGACCTACTTCATCGAGAACGCGGAGCTTTTTGACCGGGACAGCCTCTACGGGCAGGTAGATGACGACAGCCGTTTCACGGCATATTGTCGCGGTATGCTGGAGATGTTCGCGCATATCGGCTGGACGCCTGACGTCATCAGCTGCAATGACTGGCACTCGGCGCTGGTGCCGGTGTACCTGAAGACGATATATGCTGACCAGGAGAAATTCCGCCGCATCGCCACGCTCTTCACCGTACACAATCTGGCCTACCAGGGGAGTTTCAGCGAGAATGTCATGGAGATCGCCGGGCTGCCGCGCGAACTCTTCACCTGGGACAAGCTGGCATACTGGAATACCTTCAACTTCATGAAGGTCGGCCTGCTCTACGCCGATGTTATCAGCACCGTGAGCGAAGGATACGCAAAAGAGATCGCCACCAAAGAATACGGCGCCGGGCTGGAAGGGGTCATCGAATACCGCAAGCACGATCTCTTCGGCATCCTCAACGGTATTGATTACAATATCTGGAACCCGCGCACCGATACGCTCATCCCGGCGAATTTCAGCGTCAATGAACTGAAGGGCAAAGCCGAGTGCAAGCGTGCGTTGCAGCAGGAGATGGGGCTGGCCGTGGATGCCAATACTCCGCTCTTCGGCTTGATCAGCCGGCTTAGCTCGCAGAAGGGGCTGGATATCCTCGCCGAAGTGCTGCCTGAACTGCTGAAGAAGCAAAAAATGCAGGTGGTGATACTGGGCACGGGCGACGAATATTTCCATGTGATGCTGAAGAAGCTGGCCGCCTTGCACCCGGATAAGCTGGCGCTGGCGCTGCGCTTCGACAACTCGCTGGCACACCGCATCTACGCCGGTTCCGATGCCTTCCTCATGCCTTCGCAATACGAGCCATGCGGCCTCGGGCAGATGTTCAGCCTGGCCTACGGCACCGTGCCCGTGGTACGCGCCACCGGTGGCCTGGCGGATACGGTGCATAACTTCGATGCTCACGACCCCGCCAGCAAGGGCAACGGTTTCGTCTTTGACGAGTACAGCGCAATCGAATTACGCAAGACCATCCTTTCATGCCTGAACTGCTACCATGAGACACCAGGCAGCTGGGCAAAGCTGGTGAAGAACGCCTTCGCCGGTGATTTCTCCTGGCATTCCTCTGCGGAGCGCTACCTGGAAGTATACCGTCATGCGCTACTGAAGGTACGCGGGCGGAATGGCTGAGGTAGGTGGGGAAAATTATCGCAGATATTGCCAACGAAAATATGAAGGTGTATAGTGGCAATTGAGGGCATATACGATGAGTATTTCTTTACATTTGGATGAAATGACCGTGGCAGATAAATTATCTGCCATGGAACTCATCTGGGACGATTTATGTCGCAACTCCGAGGAGATTCCCTCGCCTGCGTGGCATGCGGCGATACTTGAAGAGCGCACAAAACTGTTACAACAAGGAAATGAAACCAGCTGTGACTGGGAGGATGCGAAAAAGCGGATTTAGGCAAAACGCCCATGGCACAGAGCACGACGTGGTACCCCAAAATGGTATATAATCTGCTGGGAGTATTGAAAATATGCCGATTATTGAGACTGATATTGTTATTGCTGCGCCACTGGAGGCGGTCTATGCCGTCGCCAAGGACATCGAGAGATTCCCGGAATTTCTGCCCGACGTAAAATCGGTGGTGATCACCGAGCGTTCTGCGGGGCGCTACGTCTCCGAGTGGGTGGGGATTGTGGAGAAGCTGAACCGTACCATCAAGTGGACGGAAGAGGATATATGGGACGATGCCACGCATGTCTGCACCTTCCGCGCACTGGGCGGTGATTGGGATAAATATGATGGCGTGTGGTCTTTCACCGAAGTTGACGGCGGCACCCGCATGAGCATGAAGCTCGACGTGGATATCAATGTCCCGCTCATCGGGGCGCTGATTAAGACGCTCATCGGCAAGCTGGCGAAAGAGAATGTCAACGGCATGTTCGCGGGCATTCGCAAGCGTACTCTCGGCGAAGTGTAGCCGCTGATGCTCTCCCGTTTGCTGGTGCCATTCCGCTTTCTCTTTCGCTTGTTCAACGATCGCCTGCTGCTCATGCGGGTATTGTTGTTGCTGGTCTTCGCCACCTTCGCGCTGCGGCTGGCATTTTTGCAGGTGTGGACGGGCAAGGAATTGCACGATGTCTCCACGCGCAACCATCTGCGCTGGGTGCGCTTCCCGGCTCCGCGTGGTATGATCCTCGACCGCAAAGGGCGCGTGCTGGCCACCAGCACCGAGTCGCGCACGGCGTGGCTGGTGAGTGGCGAGGTGCCGCGCAAAGGCTGGGAGGCACTGTACACCAGCCTGGTAAATGCGGGGATATTCCCCAATGTGGAAGCCGCGAGCGCCGGGCTGGAAGACACGCGCAAGCACCCCAGCTATCAGCCACAACGCCTGATGAGCGACCTCGATATCGCGCAGGCGACGCGTATCGAAGAGGAATTGCCCTACCTCCCTGGCGTCTACCTGAACACCGAGCCGACGCGCAGCTATCCCGGTGGCGCGCTGGCCGCGCACCTCATCGGCTACCTAAGTGAGATAGATGAGAAGAAGCTGCTGGAGAAGCGAAGTAGCGGCTACCGTGCAGGTGACCGTATCGGCAAGACTGGTATCGAGAGTGCGTTCGAGGATATCCTGCGTGGGCAGGATGGGGGCGAGCAACTGGAAATAGATGTCTCGGGCCGGGTGCTGCACCGATACGAGCGCACCGAACCACAGCCGGGCGGCAACATCACGCTGACCATCGACCTGGATATCCAACGTGCGGCAGAAGAAGGCCTGAAGGGGCTGGAGGGCGCGGTGGTGGCGCTGGATCCGCGTACCGGGGATATTCTGGCAATAGCCAGTACCCCGGCATATGATCTGAATCAGATGTCCACGCGGGTCACCCCCGATATGATGGAATTATTCCAGCAAAACCACGCAATGGAGAACCGGGCGACCAGTGGCTATCCGCCGGGGTCGGTATTCAAAATTATCACCGCCGCCGCAGCACTGGAGAAAAATGTAATTCCCAGTGATGCCGGCTACTATTGCGATGGTAGCTACTACGGCATAAAGTGCTGGAAACACGATGGCCATCAATCATTGTCACTCACCGCGGCAATCGCGCAATCGTGCAATGTGGCATTTATGAAGATCGCCGAACAGACTGGCCCCGATGATCTGATGAGCATGGGACGGCGCTTTGGCTTGGGCCAGAAGACGGGGGTAGGTGATTTCCTGACCGAGATGGCGGGCAATCTACCCGATACTGCCCGCAAGAACGCTGGAGTTCCGTGGCAACTGGGTGATACGTTGAATACTGGCATCGGCCAGGGGCGCCTGCTGGTG
>JBBQQW010000092.1:0-10479 GCA_038215455.1 Armatimonadota bacterium | reverse complement strand
ACCTGGCGGCCTCGGACAGCAAATATTTCCTCCCACAGCAGTTCAGCAATCCCGCTAACCCGGAGATTCACCGGCTGACCACCGGGCCGGAGATCTGGAATGACACCGACGGCAAAGTCGATATTTTCGTGGCGGGCGTAGGCACCGGCGGCACCATCACCGGCATAGGCGAGTACCTGAAGAGCCGCAACCCCAACGTGAAGATAATCGCCGTAGAGCCAGCGGCCTCGCCCACGCTCACCAACGGCGGCAAAGGCCCGCACCCCTTTATGGGCATCGGCGCCGGTTTCATCCCCGAGGTACTGCAGCGTGACCTGCTCGATGAAGTGATCACGGTACCCAGTGAAGCCGGCACCCAGATGACGCTGCGCCTGGCGCGCGAGGAGGGCCTCTTTGTGGGCATCAGCAGCGGCGGTGCAGCATGGGCAGCAGTGGAAGTGGCAAAACGCCCGGAGAACGCCGGCAAAATAATAGTAACCCTCTTCCCCGACAGCGGCGACCGCTACCTAAGCACGCCGACGTTTCAATCGGTGCTGAAGGAAGACTGACGGAGGTTAGAACGGTGGAGGTAGGAGTGCGGGGGTATCGGTTGTAGTGACAAGCCGTCCTCCCTCGCCTGGCCGTGAACGACCAGGCTGGAGGGCCTTCGGCCAATCGCCCTCCGGGCGGGACGGTTAAGAGCAAGCGTTCCCGTCCGAAGGACGATCGGCGTAGCCCATTAGCCCAGTCGTTTACGGCTGGGCGAACGAGACGGGCGCAAAATAACGATCTCCTATGCTAGTGCCCGCCCCCCACTTCCTACGTTCCTATTTACTATTCCCCCGCTTTGTGGTTTCATTGGTGGGTGGAATTACGACGATTACAACTGCAGGGGTTTCGCAATTATCAGACGTTGGATTTACCGTTGGGGGCGGGGATGCATGTCTTCGCCGGGGCCAATGCGCAGGGGAAAACCAATCTGCTGGAGGCGGTATATTTCGCCGCCACCGGGAGATCGCCCAGGGCGCGGCATGAGAGCGAGTTGATCGCCTGGGATTCGGACACTGCGCGTGTGGTGGCGGATTATTACGGGGCAGCGCGCGGGCCATTCACCGTGGAGGCCGCGCTGGGACGGCGCGAGGCCGGGCAGCAGGGGCACCAGCCGGTGCGCGTGCAGAAGAAGTTCCGCGTCAACGGCGTGGCGCGTACCCCGGGCGACCTGGCCGGGCTGGTACCGGTGGTGCTCTTCCTGGTGGATGATCTGGAGATAATCCGCGGCGAGCCAGCGCGGCGGCGCGAGTTCCTCGACACCGACCTCGCCACCATGAGCCGCACCTACGCATGGGCGCTGCGCCAGTATACGCGCGTCATCGACCAACGCAACAAGCTGCTGAAGGATATCCGCGAGGGGAAACTGTGCCCGGATTGCCTGCCTGCATGGAATGAGCAGGTGGCGGACTACGGCGGACGGCTGCTGGAGGTGCGCACGCGCTTCGTGCGCGATCTCAACAGCGTCACCGGAACCACCTATCAGGGGCTGACGGCATCGGGCCAGCAAATGACGCTGGAGTATCGCCGTGAGTGGGGTGCCCCGGAGGAGACGCCGGTGACGCGCGCCGACTTCACCTTCCTGCTGGCCGCGGCGCTGGCGGGTGCCGAGAAGGAAGAGATAGCCCGCGGCAGCAGCCTGGCTGGCCCGCACCGCGACGACCTGCGCATCCTGGTAGATGGCCGCGACCTGCGCCAGTTCGGCTCACAAGGCGAGCAGCGCACCGCTGCACTGGCGCTGCGCGTGGCGGAGTTCGAGCTGCAAAATCGCCTGCTCAGCGAGCCGCCGGTGCTGCTGCTGGATGACATCCTCAGCGAGCTGGACCGCACCCGCCGCGCCGCCCTCCTCGCCCACCTGGCCCCCATGGCGCAGGTAATAGTCACCACCACCGACGTAGACGCCCACGGCCTCCCGCCCCATGCGGATGTGCATCAGTATCGGGTTTGCGGGGGTGGGGTGGGGTAGAATCAGATCCGGTTCCCGTGAGGGCAATTTAAGCAAATTGGTTATCTGGCAACCACCACGAAAAGGTGCGGATATATTAGTCTATACTATCGGGTATCCCTGCGTACCCAGGGATCCTCAATGACAGTTCCTTACCTCTTTGTGGTTTTATTGCTACCCAGACGCCAAAACGCCCCGCCCTCTCATATTTGCGAGGGCGGGGCGTGATTTATTTGCGGACTAGGCTTCCATCGGTACGGGAATGATGGAAACGTTCTTCTGGTTTTTGCGTGCCCAGCCGAACTTCACGGTGCCTTCGGTCAAGGCGAAGATGGTGAAGTCGCGACCCAGGCCCACGTTGGTGCCCAGACGTACTTTGGTGCCGCACTGGCGTACGATGATGGTGCCGCTGGTTACCAGCTCGCCATCAAATTTTTTCACGCCACGCATTTTTGGTTTGCTATCTCGGCCGTTACGGGAACTGCCAACCCCTTTTTTATGTGCCATCTGATTCGGCTCCCTTCAGAGATTTAAAATTAAAGCTCGATGCTTTCCACCCGCAGGCGGCTGAAATACTGGCGGTGGCCGCGCTTAACGCGGACATTTTTCTTCGGGTGGTAGCGGAAAGCGATTACCTTTTTTGCCCGATCCTGTTCGGTAACGGTGCAGATAACCTTCGCGCCTTCCAGCACCGGAGCGCCGAATGATACTACTTCACCATCAGCAACCAGCAACACACGATCCAGCGTAATCTTTTCGCCGCGTTCGGCAGGTAACTTTTCTACCCGGAAAGATTCCCCGGGACTAACGCGGTATTGCTTACCGCCGGTTTCGACAATGGCGTACATTCGCTATCTCCTTAACACGCATAAGCGCGCAAAATTCACACAAAGGATATTTTACCAAAATGCCTATGGCTGTGTCAAATGAAATGCTGGTGTGCATGTATATGGTGTAGTCGTCCCACCCATGCCACGCTACCTCAATCCTCCGGTCGCTCCCCGGAGGGGGCCATCTTCACCAGTTTGGGGTCGAAGCGGGCCAGGGGTTCTACCAGATCCTGTTGGGCGCGCATTACGCTGGCAATATCTTTGTAGACCATCGGCACTTCATCGATACCGGCGGAAAGCACGGTGACCCCCGCCTGCTGCAGGATATCTTTGGCAGACTTCCATGTGTAGGTTTCGGTGGCTTTTTTGCGACTCATGGCGCGCCCGGCCCCGTGCGAGGCGCTGTTGAGCGAGCTGGGATTGCCCCTTCCCCGCACCAGATACCCCGGCGTGCCCATGCTGCCGGGGATGATCCCCAGCGTACCGACGGAGGCCGGCGTGGCTCCTTTGCGGTGTACGATCAGCTCTTCGCCATTATGCTCCTCGCGCCAGGCGAAGTTGTGGTGGTTCTCCACATCCAGCAACATCTCCGCCCCCAGGTGATGCGCAATGTGCTGGTGTATCAACGCGTGGTTGGCCGCGGCGTACTCGCCCATCAGCTCCATCGCCGTCCAGTACTCCTGCCCCTCCGCCGAGTCCATATCCAGCCACGCCAGCTGCGCCAGATATGGCGGCAGCTCCGGGTGCATCGCCATAGCTATCTTGCTGTAGCTGCTGGCGATCAAATTGCCGGTACCGCGGCTGCCACTGTGGCTCAGCAGCGCCAGATACTCACCCAGCGGTAGCCCGGCGGCCGCGTTCGTCACCGTCAGCTTGCCGAACTCCACAAAGTGATTGCCGCTGCCACTGGTGCCCAGCTGTGCCCATGCTTTATCCTTCAGATGCGTCACCAGTGTGGAGGCATACCAGTCGTTGCTGTCCATCACCGTATGCTCGCGCTTCTCTCGGAAGGTGGCCCCGACGCCGAAGCGCGTCTCCGCTTCAATTGCCTGCGTCAGCTTGCGCTTGTCGCCCTGCAGCATCTTCAACGGCAGGTCCAGCACCGTCAGCTTCATACGGCAGGCGATATCCACCCCCACCGCGTAGGGGATCACCGCGTTGCGCGTGGCCAGCACGCCGCCGATGGGCAACCCGTAGCCCACGTGGGCATCCGGCATCAGCGCACCGAGGACAGAGATGGGCAACGCGCAGGCATTACTCATCTGCTCCATGGAGCGTTCGTCGATATCATCAGCACCCCAACACTCATACGGCGCGGGCACCTCGCGCGGGGTATACGCCAGCTGATTGATGAAGCGGTCGCGCCAGGCGAGCGCCAGCTCCCCGAAAATAGTATCTTCCAGGTAGGGGGTGGAATCAGTCAGCAACTCCGTCATGGTAGTGCGCAGTTGCCGTTTGTCCATCTTCTGTTGTGCCGCTGCCGCCATAGTCCGCTTCGCCAGCTCCATAATCGCCCCACGCGTAACTCCCAGCAACGATAATTCTTTCGTGTTCATTGTTATTCCGATCTAGGCCAAGCCGGGTTAGACGTCTTCACACTTCTTCGTTCTTCACCATTTCGCGCAGGCGGGCGAGGGATTTGTTTTGCAGGCGGCTGACGTGCATCTGCGAGATGTTGAGCATTTTGGCGACGTCGGTCTGCGATTTGCCCTCGAAGAAGCGCAGTACGATGATAAGCCGTTCACGCGGGGAGAGACGGCGAAGCGCACTGGTGATGCGGGAGCGGGTGGCCAGCGTCTCGAAGCCGGCATCCTCGCGGCCCACATAGTCGGCCAGGTGCGAGCGGCCATCGTCGTCATCGCTGCCCAGCTCACTATCCAACGAGGCTAATTCGTAGAGGTGCCCGAGTCCCATCCCCTCCATGGTTTCTTCCACTGGCACCCCGATCTCCGCCGCCACTTCCTGCACGGTGGGGGGGCGATTCAGGAGTGTGGTCAATTTATCCTGGGCGCGGTTGGCCGCCAGATTCACTTCCTGCAGTCGGCGCGGTACCTTGATGGCCCAGCCTTTGTCGCGGAAGTTACGTTTGATCTCGCCGACGATGGTGGGGGTGGCGAAGGTGGCGAAACGGATGCCGCGCTCGGGATCAAAGCGATCGATAGCGTGCAACAGCCCGATAGTGCCCACACTGATAAGGTCGTCGATAGTCTCGCCCCGGTTAGCGAATTTCTTCGCCAGGAAGCGCACCAGATTCATGTGCTGCAGCACCAACGCGTCGCGCAACGCCGGGTCATGCGTGCGGGTATATTCGCGGAAGTCCTCATCACCTTGCGGTACGACATCTGGCGCGATAATAATCTCTTCTTGCGGTTCGGATTCCGGCGCAATCTCTACTTCTTCCTGCTTCTCGGATTCCGCTGCAACGACTTCATCATCATCCGGATCTGCCAGCATCAGGCCCCCTCCGCATCCTTACGTCGATGTTTCACCATACGTACCCGGGTGCCGTCGGGAACCCGGTCGTATTGCAGGTCGTCCATTGAAGCGGCGATAAGATCGAGACCACGGCCACATTCGGCCAGGTCAAACTCACAATCACGCGCATCTTCTTCGTGGCGACATTTGATAATCTCCGGGTCAAAACCATCTCCCGCATCATGCACAGTTATCTCCAGGCTGTCTGTTTTCGGGTAGATGCAGATGGTAACCACCTCCAAACCGGCACCAGCAGGTACGCCATGCTGCAGGGCGTTGGTGAAGGCTTCATCTACCGCCCACTCGATATCCTCAATGGCTTTGACATCAAAGTGCTCCATCATCGCAACCCAGGTGACGAATTTGCGCAAGAGCACCGCATATACCGGGTCATTGGGCAAGGTCAACATGAGGCATTTATTTTGTTCTTCGCTCATTATGCACTCATCCTCTCCGGTTGCAGATGCGCGGAAGCTTCTTCGTTGGTGGCATCGATAGAGAATACCTTGCTCAGACGGGTGATCTCCAACAAGCGCATGATACGGGGCGTCGGTGCTACCAGACGCAGGTCGCCGCCCTTTTCTCGTGCGCGCTTCAGGCCACCTACCAGTGCGCCCAGAGCGGTGCTGTCCAAATATAGCGCACGCTCCAGATTCACGATGAGGAAACGATGGCCTTCATCGAGCATCTGCAGCATAGCGGCCTTAACCTGCGGTGTGGTGAAAGCATCCATCTCGCCAATAACGACGACAATAGCTGCTTCCGCACTGGCGACACTAGTCTCCACCGCGAAATTCGTCACGTTCCCCATAATGGTACTCCCTCAATAAATGGCCATATTATTCGATGTTAGTTTCTTTTTTCAGGCTGGCCATGCGCTCGGATGCGGCAATTCGCCCAGCTTCTACTGCTTGTGCGATATCTTCGCGGGTCTCTGTCAGCCGGGTTTTCGCCATCTCGGTCACTTCGCCCGCTACTTCATCCATGCGCGCCTTCAGTTCTTCCAGCCGCACATTGATGTCAGCGCGCAGTTCTTTGCCGGGCTTAGGTGCATAAAGCATCCCGACCGCAGTGCCGACAACAGCGCCCACGACTATCCCCGCCATCACACTGCCCCAGGATGTTGGCCCTTCGTTATTACACATAGTAGTATCCTCCTTAACTTTCAGATTGTAGCGCCCTAGGGCACTCTTATATCATACACTTTATCCGCCATATTGCGGATTGGTCGTTGTTACATTCATTGCATATTTCTTCGACGATGTTTGCCCCGGAGAGTTCACCTCTTCACTGTCAACGCCTCATCCAGTGCCGCCACGCCAGCATCCTCGGCGTCACGTGCGATCATCAGTAATTCGGCATAGCTGATACGTTCTTGGTGCGTGGGTAGTGGCGAATTCATCGGCCAGCCTTTTACGATTGCTTCCAGATTACTTGCTACGGTATCATAACATGCGGCGGCGGCGGCGAACTGTTCCCCTTGTCCCTTGAGGAACTCGGCGGCGTGTCGGCGGCACTCGGCATATACATGATGATTCAGCGCGGCGGCGGCAGGCTCCACGGCCAGTTCTTCCTCGCGCATGGCTTCGATCCATACGTCCCACGCTTCGCCCCCGAAGACCCATTGGGCATCGCGTTCGTTCTCCCAGCGATGCCAGCTCACAGCGCCGCGCAGTGCCAGATCGCGGGCGGCATTTCTGTCGGCTTCCTCACGCGGGGAGGGGAATATCGCCCACACTTGCCCGGTGTGCTGCCCGAGTTGCATATAACTCACCTGCCGGGCCACGCGCTCCGCCGCCGGGCCTTGAATATTAAAGGTACCAGTCTCGTCATCATAGCCGTAAGCCAGATAGAATTCGGGCAGTAGCGCATCCCAGAGCACCACCGGGCGTCCGGTATCAATGCTCACCTGTGCGCGCTCCCAGATCAATTCGCGAGCTTCATCCACGTCGCGCATGTCGCAGTTGGCGCAGAGCCGCTTCAGGCTGTAGAGCTGGCGTAGTGGGAAGAGAATGGCCCCCCAATCCCAGCCGGTGGGGCCACTGGCGCACATGGCGCGTTCGATATTGAGGATGAATGCGTGCCCGGAGTAGCCGAACAGATCAGTGACAGTGATCGTCTCGTCCCAAGTGTGCACCGCGCCGTAGATGCTCGACATCATCGAGCTGGCGAGGGCAGGTGCTTGCACCTGGGGAATAACAGTAGCCATAGCGTATTACCTCCAAAGAGCAGGATACGAACTCGCACCGTTGCGGTACTCTTATGTTTTCGGCCTTCCCCGGCAAACTCCTGCTGTTTTGAAAAACTTTTACGCGATATGGGTCAAGTATTAATTTCGTATTGCAGGAGATGGTGTTTATAAGAGAGGAAAACGCAGACGATCCTTCTGCGAATCATAATTTGCAGGAAATAGCACATTAAGTGGAGAACATCATGTTATGGCTGCACTGGAGAATATAAATTTTCGCCGTCTGATAGATACATACTACTCTACACTAACCGGCTTGCGCCAGCAGGGGGGAGTAGGGGAGTTACATTTGCGCCCGGCTTTCCAGAATCTACTCACCGCTGTAGGGAAAAAAGTCGGTTGGTCGCTGATACCGGAGATGCGCCTGGGCAACGGGCGCGTGCCCGACGGCACCCTGCGCGATGAATATGTGCCACGCGGGCACTGGGAAGCGAAAGATACCGCCGATGAGCTGGAAATCGAAGTAAAGAAGAAGATAGAGGCGGGCTACCCGCTGAGCAATATCATCTTTGAGGATACACACCGCGCCATTCTCTACCAGGGTGGTTTACGCGTGCGCGAGATCGTATTGTCAGATAGACAGGCGTTGGCCGACCTGCTCACCGCCTACTTCAGTTACGCCGAACCGAATATCGAACGCTTCGAGGAAGCGATAGCAGAGTTCAAGTCGCGCATCCCGGAACTGGCCAACCGCTTGCTGGAGATTCTGGCATCCGAGCGAGTTACTAACCCGAAATTCATTGCCGCATTTCAAAAATTTCATGAGCTTTGCCAAAAAGCCATTGATCCACGCATCTCTTTGGCGCAGGTTAATGAGATGCTGGTGCAGCATCTGCTCACCGAGCGGCTCTTTCGCACAATCTTCGACAACCCCGATTTCTCCCGCCGCAATGCTATCGCCGCGGATATCGAAAACGTCATCGACGCATTGACCAGCCGCTCTTTCAGCCGTGATGGCTTCCTGAAGTCCCTCGACCGATTTTATATCGCCATTGAAGATGCTGCCCGCGGCATGAGCGATTTTAACGACAAACAGCACTTCCTCAACACGGTTTACGAGCGGTTCTTCCAGGGTTTCTCGGTTAAGCAGGCAGATACCCACGGCATTGTATATACCCCACAAGAGATTGTGGATTTTATGTGTGCCAGCGTTGATGAAGTGCTGCAGGACGAATTCGGCAAAACACTCTCCACGCCCGGGGTGATGATACTCGATCCTTGTGTCGGCACCGGCAATTTCATCGTCAACATGCTCCGGCGCATCAACCGCCGTGATTTACCGCGCAAATACGCCGAAGACCTTTTCTGCAATGAAATCATGCTCTTGCCATACTACATTGCCAGCATGAATATTGAGCATGAATATTTCCAACTTACTGGAAGTTATGAACCATTCGAGGGCATCTGCTTCACTGATACACTGGAACTGGCGGAAAAAGACCAGACTCGATTCTCAATATTCAACGAGGAAAACACCGCACGTGTAAAACGTGAAAAAGATGCAGAAATCACCGTTATCATCGGCAACCCACCGTATAATGTTGGGCAGCAGAATGAGAACGACAACAATAAGAATCGACAGTACCCAACTATTGACGCAAGAATAAAAGGAACGTATACGAAGGATTCAAAGGCATCTAATCGCAACGCATTGAGTGACGCCTACGTCAAATTCTTCCGTTGGGCGACGGATCGGCTTGATGATAGAAATGGGGTTGTTTGCTTCGTCAGCAATAATGGCTTTGTCGAAGGAATTGCTTTTGATGGTTTTCGCAAGCATCTGTTGAAGGATTTTACTGCAGTTTACCACGTCGACCTCGGCGGAAATGCACGCAAGAAAGGTGGTGGTAATGTCTTCAATATCATGGTCGGGGTGGGGATAACTATTGCCGTTCGTAATAATAAGCACACGGATAACCGTATCTTCTATACCAAAATCCCAGAATACTTATCAGCGCAGGAAAAACTCAACCATCTGGCACAATTTAAAAATGTAAAAGGTATTGCATGGGAATTGCTGGCTCCTGACTTGAAACAGAATTGGCTTGCCAGGAATATCCAGGAGGATATTAACGCCCATATCCCCATCGGAACTAAAGAAGGCAAAGCCGCACGCACGGTAGAACCAAAAACGATATTTAAACAATATAGTCGTGGCGTCGCCACCAGCCGCGATAGTTGGGCATCAAATTTCAGTAGTACTACACTGGCAGAAAAGATTCAACAGCATATTGACGCCTATAATCAGGAAGTACTGCGCTGGCAATTTATGGCAAATAAACAAGCTGGAGTAGATGACTTCGTAACATACGATGATAAGAAGATAAAATGGAGTGAATCGCTCAAAGCAAAACTGATTTCTGGTATTCATATTGAATATGACGTTGCAAAGATAAGAAACTTGATTTCGCGCCCCTTTTGCAAAAAATCAGTGTATTTCGATAGAACACTGGTGGAGAGAGTCTATAAATTCCCATCGATTTGCCCGACCGCATCAAGTGAATCTGAAAACAAAGTGATCGTCATCAGCGACCACGGACACCGTGCCGCTTTCAGTGTGTTGATGACAGATATTATTCCTGACTTGCACCTGGCGGCGGCAGTGGATACTTTCCAATGCTTCCCCTTCTACACCTACAACGAAGACGGAACGGGCAGGCGGGAAAATATCACTGACTGGGCGCTGGAAGAATTCTGCACGAAATATGGCGTGGGAGTGACCAAGTGGGATATCTTCTACTATATCTATGCGCTGCTGCATCACCCAGCATACCGCACCCGCTATGCGGAGAACTTGAAACGCGAGTTGCCACGTATACCGCTGACGGTGGCAGTAGACGATTTTAGCGCCTACGTGGAGGCCGGCAAGCAACTGGCTGGCCTGCATCTGAATTATGAGACCGTCGCCGAATACCCGCTGACCTGGGTTGAAAACAACAGCATCCCCTTCAGCT
>JBBQQW010000091.1:0-10489 GCA_038215455.1 Armatimonadota bacterium | reverse complement strand
CATAGCCCCGCTCACCCGCCAGCGCTTCGCCGGAAAGTTTCAATAAAACGCGAGAATACCGTGGAGAATCGCTCATTGGGTACACAACCTCTCATAATAAAATAACGCCGAAACCCGGCATCAACCGTCGTATTATAGCAGATGGGGTGGGGTGAAGTCCAAAAGCTGCTTGATTATCCGCCCCACCATTGTTATACTCCCATAATAGAGGGATTTTTTATGGACGCCTCGGTATTTATAAAAAAATGGAAAAAGGTTGATCTTAGGGAGCGTAGCGCGGCGCAACAGCACTTCCTTGATTTGTGCGAGTTGGTGGGTCACTCCAAGCCGGCGGAGCTTGACCCCACCGGAGAAAGCTTCACCTTTGAGCGTGGGGCCTCAATTCACGACGGTGGAGAAGGCTGGGCGGATGTATGGAAACGCAACTTCTTCGGCTGGGAGTACAAGGGCAAGCACCACGACCTGAACGCTGCCTATAATCAGCTACTGCGTTATCGCGAGGCATTGGAAAACCCACCGCTGCTGGTCGTCTGTGATATGGATATCATCAAAATTCATACCAACTTCACCAATACCACCAAACGGATCTACGAGATAAAACTGCATGAGCTGGATACCCCGCGTAACCTGGAGATTCTGCGCAATCTATTTTTTGACCCGGAGAAATTGCGTCCTGGCTACATCAGCGTCGCAATAACCATCGAAGCGGCGCGATGCATCGGCGAAATTGCGCAGAGTATGCGCACGCGCGGGCTGGCTCCGCAGGCGGTGGCGCATTTCCTCGACCGCTGCATCTTCTGCCTCTTCGCCGAGGATGTCGACCTGCTTCCCGTGGGCAGTTTCAGCGGTATCCTGATGAAATCCAAAGATAAACCGTTGGCGGTACAGAAGAAAATATCTACATTATTTACCGCTATGGCCGATGGTGGCGATTACGGCAATGATGACATCCGCCACTTTAATGGCAACCTCTTCAACAACGCTGAGGTACTCGAACTATCAGTGCGCGAAGTGGCGGATCTGCTGCAAGCCTCCGGGTTGAACTGGAGCGCAGTGGACGCCAGCATCTTCGGCACGCTCTTCGAACGCGGGCTGGACCCTGCGAAACGTGCGCAACTGGGCGCACACTATACCAGCCGGGCGGATATCGAAGTACTGGTGGAGCCGGTGGTGATGGCACCGCTGCGCCGCGAGTGGGCGGAAACACGTGCGGTGCTGGAGAACCTGCTGAAGACGGGCAAAAAAACAACCGCCGCGGAAGTGGCGGATACAGTGGCAAACGGCCAGTTGACATTGAGCGCACCAGCGAAGAAAAAGGCGCAGGCGGAGGTGGATATCCTGCTGCACCGCTTCCTCACCCGGCTACAACAGGTGAAGGTGCTTGATCCCGCCTGCGGCAGCGGCAACTTCCTCTTTGTCACCTTGCAGATGTTGAAGAACCTGGAGAAGGAAGTCCTCGACTATGCGCTGGCACATGATATCACCGACTACCGCCCGGCGGTAGGCCCGTGGCAGCTCTATGGCATCGAGATCAACCTCTACGCCTACGACCTGGCGCAGATGACGATCTGGATCGGCTATCTGCAATGGATGCGCAATAACGGCTACCATCTCACCGACAGCCCGGTACTGCGCCCGATGGAAAACAACTTCTTCAACAAAGACGCCATCATCGACCTCACCGATCCCGCCAACCCGCGCGAGGCGGAGTGGCCGCGGGTGGACTATGTGGTGGGGAATCCGCCGTTTCTGGGTGGCAACAGAATCCGCAAGGAGCTGGGGGACGAGTACGTCAACACGCTTTTCCAAGTGTACAAAGACAAAGTACCGGCCACCGCTGACCTCTGTTGCTATTGGTTCGAGAACGCCCTGCACCACCTGCAAAATGGCATCATCAACCGCGTCGGCCTGCTGGCCACCCAGGGCATCCGCGGCGGTGCCAACCGCGAGGTGCTGAACCATATCAAAGAAAACGGCGACATCTTCTTTGCAGTGAGCGATAAAGAATGGGAGTTGAGCGGGGCAAATGTTCATATCTCTATGGTTGGATTCGATATGGGTGAGGAGATTCTTCACATCCTGGATGGAGTACCAGTCAATAGCATCAATCCCAATTTGACTACTAATACCAACGTCACAACTGCAATAGTATTAACGACGAACCTGAATATCTGTTATATGGGTCCTTCGCCCAAGGGGCCATTTGATATAGCTGAAGAGCTGGCGCTATCGTTTCTAATGCAACCAAACCCACATTTGCGACCGAATTCCGATGTCGTGCGTCCCGTCATCAGCGCAACTGATATTGGTAATGGCCACCGAGCAATGTGGACTATTGACTTCGCTATGTTGCCTGCTGAAATGGCCGCTTTTTATGAAGCACCCTTTAAACATCTGGAAACATTTGTCTATCCAATACGTTCACAGAATAACCGACAAGCTTATGCCGAAAAATGGTGGCAATACGCCGAAGCCCGCCCAGGGATGCGCGACTCGCTAGCACCTTTAGCGAGATTCATTGTCACCCCTGGTATCTCCAAGCATCGGTTATTTGTGTGGAAATATGCGGAGAGTATGTGCAATCAGGGAACCCATGTCTTCGCCCGCTCCGATGATTTTTTCTTCGGCGTGCTGCACTCACGTGTACATGAGTTGTGGGCACGGGCGATGGGGACACAGCTGCGCGAGCGCGAGAGTGGGTTCCGCTACACCCCCACCAGTTGTTTCGAGACCTTCCCGTTGCCATTGCCAACCGAGGAGCAGCGCGAGGCGATTGCGGTGGCGGCGCGCGAGCTGGATGCCCTGCGCAACAACTGGCTGAAGCCGCGCGAGTGGGTGGTGACGGAGATGCTGGAGTTCCCCGGCTCGCAGGCCGGCCCGTGGGCGCGCTATATCACCGATGCGGACGCGAACGGCATCGGCACCGTGCGTTACCCACGCCTGGCACCACGTGACAGTGCGCACCGCGAGATGCTGGCGAAACGCACGCTGACCAACCTCTACAACCAGCGCCCCGCCTGGCTGGACAACGCCCACCGCCAACTGGACGCCGCCGTCTGCGCCGCCTACGGCTGGGCACCGGACATCAGCGACGACGAGTTGCTGACGAAGCTGCTGGCGCTGAATAGCGAACGGGCGCAGCCGTAGCATGGGCGGCCCGCCCATGTAGAGTGGTCTTTGCCCTATTCCCTCCCCATATGTTATACTGCTAGCGAAATTATTGTGGGGTGAAATATGTCTGGACATTCTAAATGGGCTAATATTAAGGTCAAAAAGGGCAAAGTCGACGCGCAACGCGGGGCGGCTTTCACTCGGCTGGCTAAGGAAGTTATCGCGGCAGCACGTGCCGGCGGTGGCGATCCAGCCAATAACCTGCGCCTGCGCAATGCGATCCAGAAGGCGCGTGATGCCTCCATGCCTAACGATAACATCACCCGCTCTATCAAGCGCGGCACCGGTGAAATTGACGGCGTGATATTCGAAGAGATCAACTACGAAGGCTACGGCCCTGCTGGCGTGGCAATTATGCTGGAGTGCATGACGGACAACCGCAACCGCACCGCCCCCGAGGTACGCAGCTACTTCCGCGCCAGCGGTGGCAACCTGGGCGAGACCGGCTGTGTCGGCTACCTCTTCGAGCGTCAGGGGATCATCACCATCGATAGAGAAGCTGGCGACGAAGATACAATCATGATGGCGGCGCTGGAAGCGGGCGCACAAGATGTGAAAACCGACGATGAAGACCTCTACGTCGTAATCACTGACCCCAATGATGTCTACGCAGTTAATGACGCACTGGAAAAAGCCGGCATCAAATCCCTCAGCGCCGAAGCGCGTATGATACCGCAGACCACCGTCGCAGTCACCGGCAAAGAAGCGCAGCAGGTGATGAAATTACTCGAAAAGTTTGAAGATAACGACGACGTGCAGAACGTCTATTCCAACGCCGATATCTCCGATGAAGATATGGAAGCGATGGGATAGGCAAATATTCAAATTTTTTCAAAAAAAACCGCACTTCTATGTTAATGCTGCAGAATTCTATGGAATATTACAATTGAAGAGGTTCTCCTTTCTATTCCGTGTTCATGCAGGATGCGCTTAAGCCGGATGATCCCTGGTGTAGGGGATCATTCGGCTTTCCCATTTGCTTCATACCTAATGCGCTCGTGTTGTGCCCCGATACTATCATTTTCTCTCTGACACTGGACAGAAGCGGCTGAAGCTGGTATCGTTAGTTATTCCGGTAAGGGATAAGTCATGCGCTTATCTGCCTTATCGGTTTTATCATTAAATTGGACTTGCGTTGGAGGAGTCACTGTGGGATCTGTTTTACTCACCAAAATGGGATTCAAGCTGCTGAGCGAAGAACTGCGGGAGTTGCTCGAAGTGCGTCGTCCTCAGGTGATGATCGACCTTGCGCAGGCGCGCGAATTTGGCGACATCAGCGAGAACGCCGAATATGAGACCGCCAAGCGTGACCAGGGAATGATTGAAGGCCGTGTTCATGAACTAGAAAGCCTTCTCTCCTCGTCAGAGATCATCGCATTGCCCGACAGCCTGGAAACGGCCACCCTGGGCGTGGTGATAGAGATATTGAACCTGGCCACCAATAAAGACCGCATTTATCAGCTGGTCAGCGAGCAGGAAGCACACCTGTCAGATGACTATCTCTCCGTCACCTCCCCGCTGGGCAAAGCCCTGCAAGGGGCGAAAAAAGGCGAGACCGTCACCTTCCAGGCACCGGCAGGCATACGCTCCTTCAAAGTGCTGGGGATCAGCAGCCCCAAAGAATAGCTGAGCTTGGCAGAGGCATGGTTTTCCAATGGGCGCACTTATTGCGCCCATTTTGCTACCTTTCCGGCACCTGTTGCGCGAGAGCAAGGGTTTTTTTCGGGCGTAGCCCCTGTTCAACTTCCACCTACTGGTTTATACTATCCATATTCGTAGCAACAGATACAGGTGGCAACCATGGCAAGTAACATTGAGCAGCAGTATACCGATCGTAAATTGAGCATCACCATACCATTTTTGATAATTGTGGCGATGATGGGATCGTTGGTACTGGCATATTTTTATTATTTCCGCGCGGCGTGGGCACCGTTGCCGAAGAATGAATACCAGGCGGTCATCAATCCGCCACCGCTGCAATTGCAGGAAAGCTCCATGATCATGCAGCCGATATCGGCCACACTCGCTACCCCGGTGGCCAGCGCCACAGTATCCTCGGCAACCAATTCGGTATTGCCGGCAGCGGCAGTGACCGGCTCTTCCACCTCCAAGGCACGGAGCAGCAGCACAAAAACGCCACCGAAATCGACCAAATCCACCACTACTGCGAAGAGCAAAACGACGACGAGCGAAGCAACACCTGATAAACCATCGACGAGCAAAGCGTCGGTGAAAACGCCGGTGAAAACGCCGGTAAAAACCACAACCAAGCCGGTGGTGAAATCGCCAGTTAAGAGCAAAACCACTACCACCAAGGCTCCGGTGAAACCGACTACCACATCAAAGACCATCACAGGGACGCATGAGCGCCAGTAGTTATGCGGTAGAATTCTATCTGCAGCCGACGGTGACGGTGGCGCGGCAGTTGCTGGGGGCGATTATCGAGCGCCTGCTGCCCGACGGGCAAATATTGCGCGGGCGCATCGTGGAGACCGAGGCCTACGGCCAGGCGGATCCGGCCTGCCACGGCGTGCGCGTATTGCCGGATAACTGCACGGAGCACCGCCGCACCGCACGCAATGCCACCATGTTCGGCCCGCCGGGGCGTGCCTATGTCTACTTCACCTACGGCAATCACTTCATGCTCAATGTGGTGACGCAGCAGGAGGGCGTGCCGGAGGCGGTGCTGCTCCGTGCCCTGCAACCGCTGGACGGCCTGCCGGAGATGATGGCGCGGCGTGGCACCACCACTGACCCCCACGCATTGATGAGTGGCCCGGGCAAGCTCACCCGCGCCCTCGGCATCGACCGCGAATTAGACGGGCACCTGCTGTCGCGCCCTCCGCTACGGCTGCTCCTCGCCCCGCCCCTCCCCGACGAGCAGATAGTCGCCACTACGCGCATCGGCATCACCCGCGCCGCCGACCTGCCCTGGCGCTTCTATGAGCGAGGGAGTGAGTGGGTGTCGCGGCGTTGAACGAAGGGGATGAATGGTAATATCCCGGGGGTTGGCGAACCAGGCAGGCGCTAAAAGCGATACTCCCGCGAAATTAGCCGAAATACTACAATTATCCGGCAAAATGGGGTATGATACGTTATCGGCGTATGTCATTTTGGGAAGAGGTTGATGTATGGCTAAATATGAGCTTGATGATAGCGATGACAATCTGGAAAAGCTTGCCGCGCAGTTAGAAAAAATTCAGGATAGTGATATAGAGCTGGTAGATGTTAACGATACATCCGACCAGCGCCCGAAAGCACAGGTAGCAAAAAGCCCGCAACAGGTGATGCCTATCGTTTTTGCTGGTGTGGTGGGGGTTATTATTCTGGTGGCATTGGGGTTGTTTCTCATGTCGCGCAGCGGAATGGGCGCGTCATTGGTGGCAGTGCCCAACGTCGTGGGCCAGCCACTGCCGGCAGCGCGCAGGGTGATGGATGATACCCGGCTGAAGCTGACGTTACTGTATGACTCCTCCAGCACGCTACCTGCAGGCACTGTTATCAGTTCCGATCCAGCGTCGGCAACACGTGTGCCGATGGGCAGTAGTGTCAGCGTTGTAGTGGCGGGTGCGGCACCCGCGATACCTGCGGCTCCTGTCACGATAACACCACCAAATAGCGGTAAAACAGGTTCTGCAGGAAGCACGTCAACTGTTACGAATAGTAGTACTACCACTACCACTACGCCCCCCACATCTGGCATGAGAACGATCCCGGATGTGAAGAATTTGACTGTAGATAATGCACGCCAGATACTGGGTAGCCTGGGACTACGCGTGATGACGATAAAGGGAGAGAATAAGCAATTGCCCAATGATGTCGTACTCGCGTCTAACCCTGCCGCCGGTGAGGAAGTACGCCTCGGTGCTGAAGTGGAGATAACGATAAATACCCTGACAGGTTCAACCAGCACTTCCAGTCCTCCGGCAGCTCCGGTAAAGATATCTCTGAAAGACTACGTTAATCAATCTGGTGCCGTAGTGATAGAAGAGCTGAAAAAACTTGGATTAAAGGCGGAGCCTAGAATAATTAGTACCAATCTTACCATCTCCGGCAATGTCATAAGCACTGATCCGCCAGCGGGTAAGCTGGTTCTGCCGGGTGATGTAATCACCGTGACGGTGGCGAAATAGGGTCAGGTGAAAGAGAGCCGTATTCAATGATGAATGAGATACTCATCACCGGTGTGGGGCCAGTCTCCGCTCTCGGCATCGGGCGTGCCGCGTGGCGCGACGGGCTGGCAAAGTGCGCGAGCGCGGTTTCCCCGCTCAGCCTTTTCGCGGCTGATATACCCACCGCTGAGTTGCGCGGATTTAACCTCGACGATATCCTCGCCAGCCGCAAGACCTATCTGGATCGCAGCGGCGAGTTCGCACTGGCGGCGGCGCAACTGGCGCTAAATGACGCCGGGTTAACCGCGGACAAATACGACAAATGGCGCGCCGGGGTGGTGATGGGGTCAACCTACGGCAGCCTGCCCACGCTGCAGACCTTCACCGCCGGGGTGCAGCAGAAGGGCGTGCGCTCCGCCAACTCCATCCTCTTCAGCCACAGCTACCTGAACACCCCCGCCAGCCTCATCGCCATCGAATTCGGGCTGGGCGGCCACCACGGGGCCTTCGCCGGGGCGGATGCGGGCACGCAGGCGCTGGAGAGCGCCCGTGAAGCGCTGCAGCTGGGCCGTGCGGATATCATCATGGTGGTGGGCGTGGATGTAATAAGCGAGGCGCTGCTGCGCGCGCTGGCCGCCGAGGGCACACTGAACGACGCCCTGGGCGAGGGTGCCTGCGCACTGATACTGGAGACCGCCCCCCACGCCGCCGCACGCGGCGCGGAGGGGATACCATATCCGGCAGAGCAACCAGCATCAACCACCGTGCGCCAGCTACTCGGCATCACCTTCGCGGCGGAGCCGTTATTCGCTATAGCAGCCTCTATCTGAACCTTGCTTCGCCTGATTAGAGGATAATACAGGAGCTGAATGTTGTTGCTGTTGGATAGCGATTTTTGTTCAACGTTCAATGGAAGCGCCTATCCAACACCGTAACCAATAGCGCGGAAATAATCCTCTAATCAGGAGAATCATGCTTCAAAGACAAAAAGCAGGGGGCGTGGCACATTGTCTGAACTAGTCCAAAAAGCACGCAAAGTGGCGCCGGAGCGGTATCTGCTGCTGTTGCTGCTGCTCCTCGCGGTGGGGCTGGGGGTGTTCGCCTGGCGCATGTTGCCGCGGCCGTTGGAGGTGGTCTCCTTTGCGGTGGGTGATGGCGATGCTTTCCTTATCCGCTCTCCCTCTGGGCGTTGTGTGCTCATCGATGGCGGCAGCCGCAGTGTCAATGACGTGGGCAAGCAGGTGCTGGTGCCTAATCTCTACCTGCTGGGCGTGCATAAACTGGACGCCATCATCATCACCCACCCGGATAGCGACCACCTCAACGGCCTGCCTGCCGTGCTGGGTGCTATCCCGGTGGGGGTTATCCTCACCGGCGACGGCTACAGCGATTCCACGCCCTTCCAGCAGGTGGTGAGCATCGCCGCCGAGCGCAAAGTGCCGTTGCAACATATCCACGCCGGTGCGGAGCTGAACCTGGGCGCGGGGGCGCGGCTGAAGGTGCTGGCCCCCGGCCCCATGCCGTTGCGCGGCACCGGCGCGGACGACAACAATAACTCGGTGGTGATGCGGCTGGACTACCGCAACACGCGTATGCTCTTCACCGGTGACCTGGAGACGGCGGGCGAGCAGGCGCTGCTGGAGCAGCCGGGCGAGTTGCGCGCCGACGTGCTGAAGGTGGCGCACCACGGCAGTGCGCACGGCAGCATCGACCCCTTCCTCGATGCCGTCAAGCCAGGCTATGCGCTCATCAGCGCCGCCGGCAATGCCGACCACCCCAACCCCCAGGTACTCGCACGTCTGCGCACCCGGCATATCACCCCCTGGCGCACCGACGTCCTCGGGCGGCTGGTTCTCATTACTACCGGCAATAGCTGGAGTGAGACACATTATCGGAGCGAAGCGGTGGCGGGGCAATAGCAGATTGGGCAATTTGCAGACGCCCATGGCACTGCAGAACTTTTCCCGCTCTTTAACATCTAACCGTATAATGTTATAATTAAATGTGACATTGTTGGTATCATCTTTCAATATGGTCTAATGGTGCTAACGAGATGTGCGATATCAGGGCAGGTTAATTAAAAATTTATGAGTTTCTTACTACGTATGCTAGGTTTGCAGAAGATGGCGGAATACACACAACGTCCAGACCAGACGAGTGTGTGGCTGGGGCGGTATCCCCGCTTCAGCAAGGAGATTGGCGTCTACCTGGGAATCGTCAATGAAGTCTTCCGATTGACGAAAGATGAGCAAAACAAAGTCAGGCCGACAGACGACATTGACACGTTCGACCGTACAATACGCACCAAGCCCTTCGGCTGGACCGATGAGCTGGAGTACGAGCTACTCAAGCGTGCTGTGAGTGAAAAACTCAATTGCACCTTAGGCGACAACTTCCAAATATCCGGCAACACCTTCGGTTCGCTATTTGACGAGATTATGAAATTGCTTTTAGGCCTGGATATATCCAGTGGGAGAGCGTGATCAGGGACGCTGCCAGTGATGTCGCGCAATTGCGAGCCTTACGGATAAGGTCAAGCGTTCCCGTCCGAAGGAAGATAGGCATAGCCCACTAGCCCAGTCGTTCACGGCTGGGTTAATGAGACCATCGTCATCCTCTTCATGGGGCAGATCAATGATCCGGTGGGGTGAGGGGGATGTCCGATAGCCAACAGGGCATGCCCTGTCTCTACGTTTCTATACAATATACTCAGGCAGCGCGATAAATCACTTCGCCAGTTCGTTGCACTTCACCCAGGAATCCACTATCATCATTTTTGCTCGATAGTAGATGTGGCTCAATCATCGGATCTATGTCATTGCGTAGATGAGATAGACGTGCCGCCATCGTTAAAAAATCTCCCTCATAAGCTGGTACTACAATCGCAACATCAATATCGCTATTTTCATCTGGTTGTCCGTTTACATAGGAGCCAAATAAAAATATATCACACTCCGGGAACTCTTTCACCACTAAACGGGCATATTCTTCAACTCTGTTTCGCATCTCGCCTTTATCCATAGTAACAACCTCTCTGTATCTGCTATAAGTATACCACAACGTACTGCGGTCAAAGATTTAAGCAGTAGGGTAGTCAGGCGGCGACTTCGTTTGGCATTAGCGGATCCAGTCTGGTTTTGGCCGGCAGGCAGCAGAAAGAGTCATGACCTCGTAGCCTGTCTCAGTGACCAAAATGGTGTGCTCCC
>JBBQQW010000090.1:0-10495 GCA_038215455.1 Armatimonadota bacterium | reverse complement strand
TGGAGAAAGCCCCCAGCGCCGACCTGGAGGCGAACCAGACCGACGAGAGCGACATCGGCTTCAGCTACTACGCGGTGGACAACGTACTGGTGCGCTTCGTAGAGCACCTGATGACCCCCGCCGAGATAATCACCGAGCTGGAGGCCACCCAGGGCGACCGCGGCATAGACTGGCGCGGCTGTGTGGCCAAACTCTGCGGCGAATGCACCCCGGAAAAGATGCGCCCCGGCCTGGTAGACATCATGGAATACAAACGCCGCCTCACCCCCATAGTCCCCAAAATCAGCCGGGCCACCATCGAAACGGACTACCGGCCACCGAAACAGTGGGGGCGGTAGGATATACCTGGTGACGCAACACCCCGGCAACAAGGGCCGGGGTGTTGTACTTGGTGTTATTTTGTTGGCATGTTACTCCATCATTTTGTCCCGATGCAATAGAGTAAATCATCGGAGGCGACGTAGATGCGGTCACCGCTGATGGTGAAGGGGCAGCCGAAGGCGAAGGTCGAGTCCGGCCACCCCTGCACCTTCCATTGTTCGGTTTTTCGGTCATCACGTGGCGCGGCATTCAGAATATTGGTGGCTACCTTCTTGCCTGCAACGGTGAATACTTCCATCACACCCGCGGTTACCAATTTACCTTCTTTTTTCTCCGCTAAACCGTAAGCATATCCGTTGGCGATGAAGATAAATTGCTTCGATTGCGGTGAATTGTGCGGACCCTTACTATCAATTTTAGCTGTCTTGGTTCCGAGAACTAGCCCGGTCTCCGGATCAAGCTGGGCAAAGGAGTTGAATACTCTACCATTAAAGAAAGTCGCAGATTCGGTGTGAGCATTTGAAGATGCAGGCAGCAGGTAGCGTACTTTCACCTGCAGATCATCATCCACCAGGGAGAGTTTGAGGCCAAAACGAGGTGATGGGCCATCGCTGCTGCCGCCAGAGAATATCACATCATTTTCGTCATCCACCGCCCAGGTCCCCAGGCTTTGCCCGATAGGCGCGTCGTAAACCTTACCATCCGGCAGGCGTACTACACGGCCGAAACCGGTCAAAGCTACGTCGGTTTTGCCGACGCTCATCACAGTGATTGAGGCGCCAAAACGGCTTCCCCATTCAGAACCCGGCACTTTAGACGAGCCGGCGAGATCCGCCACCCAGCGTTTTTCGCCGGTTTTCTTATCCCAGGCGATGAGGCATGGTGAGCGCGGATTTTTACGGCCTTTATCCAAATTTGATGTGGTCAGCAGCAGGTCATTGTATAGTCGCGGTGATTCGATCAGATACCCGTTAGTCCACAATTTAAATCCAGAGTTCTTGCACCACTGCAGGTTCCCGTCCATGTCGTAGGCGGCGATGGTGCCGTGGATCGTGGAAATATAGATGGATTTCCCGTCCGTCACCGGCGTCTGGTGGCAACGTCCCGGCACATCACGACCAAATGCATCCCAAGTATTATGCACGAGAACCCCATACTGCCCCAACTTAGCGTTCACCGCTTTCATGCGTGCCGCGGTAGGGGCGTCGAAATGGAGATATCGTAGTTGGCCGTAACTCATTCTAATATAGTCTACGCTCATGCCTTCTTTGGCGAGTTCTTCATTAATTTTTTTAATCTCGGGGGAGTCTTTCGCGTAATCTTTAGCCGGGATAGCATTGTACGCCTTGCGATACAGTCCGTTATACCAGTCGACGTCGGCGGTCATTGCCGCGCGCTCTTTTGCTTTCACTTCCGGGAAGGCCTGGAACGGATCGACCTCCTGCTGCCAGAGCAGCGCCCCGGTCTCGGCGTCGTAACAGACCAGTATCGGCCATACGGCACCCCACAAAGGCTCGCACATGGTATATATACGGTTCCCCACCGCTACTGGATTGCCGTAGCCCCAGTTAGGACGCGGGGTCTTCCACAGGATGTTTTTGCCGGTCTTCTCGTCCCATTCCGTCGGAGGTTCGGAATCAGGGAAGATACCGGTGCCGTCGCCGCGGAAGCCGATGCCAGTTTTAGGCACCTCGACGGGCGGAAGGTAGGATTGTATCTCCTGCCAGCTGCCGGTGATGAGGCCGTTAACGTCCTTCCCCGCCACGGAACCGCGGTATTTGCCCGTAACTTTGGTGTCGTCGATGGCGGCCTCCAGCGTGATCACCGCCGGCTGGGTGAGTTTCACCGATAATTCGCCGGTCAATTTCGGCGGATCAAATTTTAACTTCGTCACCTCCGCCGGCACCGGATACAGGGCCTCGGTGGCGCTGCCGCGACCGACCTTGCCGTCCTGGATGATAACCTCTACGGACAGCGGTTTATCGTCCGGTAAGGCCTTCTCCAGCACGATATTAAATCGGCTGTAGGTGGAAGCGACTTTCGCCGGCACCTCTTGTGCGAGGGCCATGCTTGCCAGCGCAACCAGTGCGCAGATGACAACTAGAAACTTGTTCACGGTACTCTCCCTTTCATTTGATGTGCCCGGTCAGCTCCACGTTTTCGTGCTATCCCGCACATTCTGTCAGCTATTTTTTATTTGACAATTGTATGCGGATATGGTTGCGAATGCAATAGAGTAAATCATCGGAGGCGACATTGATGCGGATTACCGGCCACCGAAGCAGTGGGGGCGGTAGCGACGCTGGCGCATTGAGCAGGAGTATCGTTATTTAGCTTTGATATGCGACGAAGAACCACCCCGCCCTTCGGGCACCCCTCCACGGGAGGGGCTTTGGTAGTGTAGTGACTATGAGGTAAAAATTCCCCTCCTCTGGAGGGGTGGCAGGCGAAGCCTGACGGGGTGGTTATTGTGTGAACGATAGAGACGCACTTCCGGCTTTTTCATTTCCCCACTTCACCGGTCATAATTTTCTCTATGGCGAAGCTCATCCTATGAATCCGGCGAGTCCCTGTTCCCACGCTGTCAGCATACGCTCACCGATGGCGGAAAACTCTGGGTGGTCTACCCGGTAGGATGCGAGAAGCGGGCGGGTATCGGCGACGGCATCTGCGGCGCGCTGGATGATAACTTTGACTATATTCACTGGCAAGGCGAGGCGTGTGATCGCAAAGCGCACCAGCGTCTGCCGCGGCCACCACTTTTTGGTGCCTTCGATGGTTAGCGCGGGCACGTCGTTACGAAGGTATGCCGTTGTGGTGACCAGGTCGTAGGCTGGCGCGATCGTCACTGGCCCGGATGGGTCGGGGTAAACCACGCCAAAGTTTTTCAGGTGCGCATCGCCATTCCGCATCATCACGGACAACACCAGCAGAGTAAAGAATTGTTCACGTGCCGCCTGCAGGTACGCGGGGGTGATGAATTCCTGCATCGTCCTGGCTATACGCTCATAGCTGCCCTGGTATTTCTGTGCTGCGTCCAGCCCCTGCAGGCAGCACATATCTTCAAAACCCAGCGGTGTTTGCCGTGCGTCAATATCGAAACGCCGCATAACAAACAAGCCACCATTGTCGGAGAGGAAGAAGTCCGACACCGGAACACCTGCTTTCTTCACCGCCGTCATGCAAAAAAATTCATTTGCAGCCAATTGAGGATATTCGTTGCCCCAGGCTTTGACCAGATATTGCTGGGCGGAAATCGTTCCCCGCTCATGGGCCGCCAGCAGCACTTTAGGCTGAATGCCGGAGACTCCCGAGCGCATTGCGTGACGTGCCACCAGTTCGTGGAACAACTCTCGCGCATCGGCATAGCGCAACAGCGTTTCCAGCGATTCGCTGCTAGCATCAGCTGTTGGTAGTGGGTTATCGGGCAGCGTGAAGCGATTGCGACCCACCTGGTTGCCGCCGGTCACCTGCAGAATAGCGAGATCGTCTTCCCCGATTACTTTGGCGATGGCGTGGCGAATAGTGTCCAGTAGTGCGCCTTCCGGCAAGTTCATCTGAAAAATAGGGTGCAACTCCCGGCTTTGCCAGCTTTTCAGCCGTACGGGCATAGTCAGCGACACCTGCGCTGAAACAGGAGCGTCCGGGGCATAGGCGAAGACGTAATCCTGCCGCGACTCGCGTTCCAGCAGGCCCGCATGCTGCCCACCACCCCATACTTGCAATGACTTAGACACGGTCACGATTCATTTTCCTCGCGCAGTTCTTCCAGGGTCGGTGGTCGCCCTCGCGGGCGCACTTGCAGCGTAAGCTCCAAGTATTCCAGCAGGCGCATTACCTTGCGGATGCCGATATCCTGCACCGTCCCCTGCTCAAGCTGACTGATGGTGGCGCGGCTCATCCCCAGCGCCATGGCCAACGCCGCTTGGGTAAGGTGGCGCTCTCTGCGCACCTGTCGAATATACTTGCCAATTTCTACCAGCATAAATGCATCATATACGATACATTTTAACCTGTCAAGGGGTAAATGTAAGATATACGATGCATTATTGGCGGCTGGGCGGGACGCCCATGCCACAGCTTACCGGTGGCTCATCATCAAATCCAGATCCTCCAGCAGGTTCTGCAGGTCTTCCTCGTGCTCTACTTCGTCGCTGAGGATTGTCTGCACCATCATGAAGGTTACCTCGTCTTTGCCGCGCGTGAGGTTGAGGATCTTCTGGTAGGTTTCGATGGCGCACTGCTCGCCGGCGATGTTCTGCTCCAGGATCATGCGCTCGTAGGGGTCATTCGGGGCGGCGTAGCCGCAGTTGGTCTGCTCATACCACGCCTGTGGGCTGGTGACGGGCACGCCGCCGAGCTGGATGATACGGTTGGCCACCAGGCCGGCGTGGCGAAATTCATCCAACGCGTGCAGGTTCAGCTCCGCCATCACCGCGTCCTTCGTCGGCCCCTTTATCACCAGAGCGCCCAGCCAATACTGATAATAGGCCAGCCACTCATCGGAGAAAGCTTTGTTGAGCGTCACGATAAGATCGTCAACCGACAATCCCACGATTTCTCTACCTCTTGTTCCCATAATTTCCTCCTTATTTTGTAGATAATACAACGGTATGCGCGGTATTTGTTTGTCTATTCGCTCCTCGCCACGACAAACCTGTTGTATAATTGATACAATTTTGGGGATTGTGCAATTTTAACCACCTCCTTCAGGGGGTGGTGCATGGAATTGAAACCCCTTTCTCATAAGCGGGCGGGTACAAAAGGTAATAATTCTTCCATACAGAAATAGATGGTTGAGTGGTATTGTCATCTGAAGACGACACGATTAAAGGATGAAAAACTGATATCGCAACATCCCTTTTCCCCACCCTGGCAAACCGGTATGACGTTAGCTGGATGGTGGCGGCTTGGAATTTGAAACTTGGAACTAGAAACTAATCTACAAAAGGAGGTAACCAATGGATCCCAATGAAATCACTAATGGCATTCTGCTCGGTATCGCGGCTTGGCTGGTGGTGCGGTGTGTGCTCACCGGGTTCTTCACCGTGGACCAGAATGAGCGGGCGGTGAAGACGGTGTTTGGGCGGGCGCAGCGGGTGGGGGACGCCACTACGCTGGATGCGCCTATTTCCGATTCGCTGCGCGATGATGAGAAGAAGCGCTATATCTACCCGCAGGTACGCGTTATCCAGCCGGGTGGCCCGTACTTCAAATGGCCGTGGGAGAAGATTTACAAGATCTCCGTGGCTACCGAGACGGTGAATATGGCCTTTGATCCAGAGAATTTCTCCGCTAACAATAGCGGCACAGTGCTGGAGGCGGTGACCAAAGATCAGCTGAATACCGGCCTTTCCGGGCAGATCCGCTATTGCATCTCCGAGCGCAATTTGTACGCCTATCTCTTCGGGGTGAAAAGCCCCATTGCCCATATCATGGGCTATTTCGTCGCGGTGCTGCGCGAGCGTATCGCCAACTTTGAGGCACCGAAGAAACCGTTGGAGGCCGACCCCGAGGGGTTGCGCATCGACATCGCCGCCGTGCAGGGGATCAGTATCAACGACCTGCGCAAGAATCTGCGCGACCTGAATGAACATATGGACATCGAGTGCCGCTCCTCCGAGGCGCGCTACGGCATGGTGCTGGAGGCATCGCTCATCACCGCCATCGACCCGCCGGTGGAGGTGGAGTCGGCGCTGGCCGCCATCAACACCGCGCACAACCAGGTATCCTCGGATATCTCGCTGGCGCAGGCGGGCGCCGACCAGAAGATAGTGCAGTCGCGCCGCGCAGTGGAAATTGAAACGCTGAAGGCGCAGGCGGAAGTGGAGCCGCTGCAACGGCTGGCCGGACAGCTCACCATCATGGCGTCGAAAAACGCCGCCTCGCTGCCGCTATACGTGCGCAACGTGCGCCTCGCGCTGCTGCAGTTCGCCGGGCGCGTCATCCGGGAGGTGAAATAATGCCTACTCTGTTTATCGCTTTCTTTACCTTTATTGCCATGTTCATCGTGATGAGCATATTCTTCGGCCTGCTGCGTTTCCTCGGCGTCTATGCCATTGTGCAGGAGCGCACCAGCCAGGTGTACGTGCTCTTCGGCAAGGTAGTCGCCATCATCGACGAGCCGGGGCTGCACTTTCTCTGGGGGCGCATGGGCATCACCGCGCTCATCATCAACTGGATCGGCCACTGTTATGTGGTAGATTTACGCCTGGATCAGGCCTACCTGCGCTCGCAGCCGGTCAACTCCGAGGAAGGCGCGCCGATGGGCATCGGCATCTGGTTCGAGATGTTCGTCAGCGACCCGGTGGCGTTTCTCTTCAAAAACACCGACCCGCGCGGTTCGCTCTCCGCCAACGTCAGCAGCTCCACCGTGCGCTGCCTCAGCAACCTGCCGCTGGAGCATATGCTCATCGACCGCCACACCATGAGCCAGGCGGTGCGCGACGAAGTCACCGCGCTCTCCAACGAGTGGGGCTACATGCTGGGGTCGGTCTACATCCGCAAAGTCCACTTCCGCGACGCCGAGATGATCCGGCAGATCGAGAGCAAAGTGGTCAACCGACTGCGCCAGGTGACCTCGGCTATCAAGCAAGACGGGGCCAACCAGGTGAATATCATCACCAGCACCGCGGAGCGTAACGCCGCGGTAGAGTTCGCCAAAGCCGCCACCGTGCGCCCGGCGGTAATCGGCCAGGCACTGGCCGATATCGCCAAAAACCCGGAGGTGAGCCAGGCGATGTTCGAGATACTGGAGACGCAGGAACTGCTGGCCAGCAAAGCCCAGCTGACCCTGATCCCCGCCGGCAGCGAGAAGATACTGGCGGAGCTGCTAGCGACGCAGCAGGGGTGAGGGAATGGCAATAAATTTAGCCCGAAGGGCTCGTATGTTGTAGCCCTTCGGGCTGAAATGACAATGCCCGGCGAGATAGAGGTTTTCCCGATGCATTGCTCACCATGATTGTGCAGCTTACATATTCTTGTAGTTAGTGCTATACTTTTCACCAAGGAATTTATCTGTTTTGTGAAAGGAAAAGATTATGTCTCATAAAAAAGAATTATTTGTGGATGAGATCATTGAAATGTTCAAGGCGCAGTTCGGCAATTCTGTGCAGGGGTACTGGGTGTATTCCGAAGATCTCTGCCCAGGCTGCCAGGTGAATGATATCGGCGATTTCTACATAAAAGGGCAACGGCAAGTGTCCATCAATGGGTACATGTACCGCGCACGCGGCATCCTCATCGCCTATCTCCTCTGCGGTGATTGCGCCAAGCAGGTCATCGCCAATTCCACCCAGAAAAATCTGCCCGTGCATGAGACGATCGAGAAGACGTTAGCCAAAGCCTACGAGCGCTACCTGCGGTCGATGAATGCATAGCGGAGCCGAGGTGGCAACGGCAGTGGCGCGACGGAGATGAGCTGTAACACGCTACGCGTTACAAGGCTATTACACCCAAGGCAATTATTTTGGAGACAAACATGCAGCAGCCCCTGCTAGAACAAATAACAGCATACACCCATAATGCTGGGGTGGATTTCTTTGGCGTGGCGGATATCAGTGCGCAGCGGGAGGCGTTTGCGCGGGTTTGGCCCACCTCTTTGGCGGAGATCAGCACGGGGATTGTGGTGGGGCTGCATCTGGATGACGCGGTGGTGGAGCAACTGCTGGGGCCAGCGGAGACGGTGCCGGCGGAGGAATACTGGGGGCGCTGCTACCGGGATATCAATGATCGTCTCGATCTCATTGTCGCCGGGCTGGCGGAGCTGCTGGTGGCGCAGGGATACCGCGCGGTGGTGATACCCGCTACCCTCAAGGTCGATGCCGACGGCCTGCTCGGGCCGTTCACCCACAAAGCCATCGCGCGGCTGGCGGGGCTGGGGTGGATAGGCAAAAGCTGCATGCTCATCACCCCACAGGTAGGCCCGCGCGTGCGCTGGGCCACCGTCCTCACCGATGCCCCGCTGCCGCCCACCAGCGGAGAAGCGCTGGCGGATCGTTGCGGTAGCTGCCGCGAGTGTGTGGATATCTGTCCGGTAGCAGCCTACACCGGCCGCCCCTTCGCGCTCGACGAGCCGGTGGCGCTCCGCTTTGACACCCGCCGCTGCCAAAGCCACCTGCAATCCGCCCCCGTCTGCGGCAAATGCCTGGCCGTCTGCCCGTGGGGAAGAGCCGGATAGGAGCGCAAGGCTTGCGCCCCCACACCTATGTAGTAAACACGGAGCCATAACGTATCAGATATGACCATTTATTGAACATGTTATGGTTTGTTATGCCAGTTGAATCTGCTATACTCTGCCGGAGGCACAAATAATGCAACAGTCTGACGATAACATGACTGAAACCACCGGTGGTGCGCCGTATCAGCGGGGGATATTCAAGGGGCTTACTCCGAATGTGATCCGGCTGGGGTTGGTGTCATTTTTTGCCGATGTCTCCAGCGAGATGCTTTATCCGCTTATCCCCATCTATCTCACCGTAGTGCTGGGTGCGCCAGTGGCTATTGTGGGGTTGATCGAGGGCGCAGCGGAGGCGACGGCCAGCTTGCTGAAGACGGTCTCCGGGCGTCTGTCCGATATCAGCGGGCGGCGGCGTTCCTTCGTGCTGGCGGGCTATTCGCTCTCGGCGGTGGCCAAGCCGCTGCTGGCAGTTGCGCAGCTGGTGGGCTGGCCGCTGGTGCTGGTGGCGCGGGTGCTCGACCGCTTTGGCAAGGGGGTGCGCACCAGCCCACGCGATGCGCTGCTGGCGGACTCCGTCAGTGCCGAGAAGCGTGGCCTCGCCTTCGGTTGGCATCGCGCCATGGATACCATGGGGGCGGTGGTGGGGCCACTGCTCGCGCTGGCGTTACTCGCGCTGCTGCAGGGGAATTTGCCGCTCATATTCATGCTCGCCTTCATCCCCGGGATCATCGGCGCGTCATTGGTACTGCTGGTGCATGAGCGCAAGCGCCCGGCACCGGCGGCCACCCCCGCGGCGGTGCCGTCCATCAAATTCAGTGCACTACCGCCCGCTTTCCGTGGCTACTTGCTCGCGTGGGGGGCTTTTGCCATCGCTAATTCCAGCGATGTCTTCCTTATATTGCGCGCCAAAGCGCTGGGGTTCTCCACCGTTTTCGTCGTGGTACTCTACGCGTTCTACAACTTGGTCTACGCAGTGGCCAGCCCCTATCTCGGGCACCTGTCTGATAAACTCGGTCGGCGCAAGGTGCTCATCGGCGGGCTGCTCATCTTCGCGCTGGTCTATATTGGTTTCGCCGTCGCCCCCAATGCCGGCTGGCTCTGGCTGCTCTTCGGGGTCTACGGCCTCTACACCGCCGCCACCGATGGCGTGGGCAAGGCGTATGCTGTCGACCTCGTCCCCGCCAACATCCGTGCCAGCGCCCTGGGCCTGCTGGGCACCGTCAGTGGCGTCGCCGCATTGGTGGCCAGCAGCATCGCCGGGCTGCTCTGGTACACCGCAGGCCCCTGGGCCGCCTTCGCCTACGGTGCCCTGGGAGCAGTGGCCGGCAGTTTTCTGCTGCTGCGGATACGGGCTACACCGGTGGCGGATAGCTGTATTGGGGCCTGAGATTCTACGCGGAACATTTCCTCATATTAATCAGTCATACGGTATAATATCTGGTATAATTGTTGTGGGGAATGAAAATGAGTACCGTAAGAGTATCCAATCCTGGGAACGCCAATCTCCCGATTGGCAATGGAGACAATAACTCCCGATTGTCATCGGGAGACGGAGCCAATCTGGAGATTGGCGTTCCCAGGGGATGGTGGAGCCGATGCTACCTTCCGCATTTTGATAGCGGTGCGGTGATACAACATGTAACATTGCACTTGGCGGATAGCATGCCGAAGCAGGCGATTGAGCGACTGGAAGCAGAAATAATGCTACTCCCAGAGGAGAAACGCGGCACTGAACGACGCAAACGGATTGAAGAGTGGCTGGATGCCGGGCACGGATCATGCGTGTTGCAGGTACCGGAGATAGCAGAGATGGCGCTGGATACCTTATTCTTTTTTGACGGTGAGCGGTATCGTCTGTTGGCGTGGGTAATAATGCCCAACCATGTGCATATACTATTGCAGCCAATAAACGGCTGGTCACTGGCAAAGATAATGGCCTCGTTGAAGAAGTTCACCGCAACAAAAATATGTGCCTACCGTCGATTACCTGGGAAC
>JBBQQW010000089.1:0-10760 GCA_038215455.1 Armatimonadota bacterium | reverse complement strand
CTTATTCGCTACCGTCTCCCCGGCTTCACACACAGCTTAGCCACCAGCATCTCCAGGCCCAGTTCCATATCCTGGCGGGGGACGCCCTCTACCGCTTTGCCGGCCATGTCGCACTCCAGCAGCATGGTGTAGGCGTGGGTTAGCTGGTCCCAGCTCATGTTGCGGGCGGGGCCGGCGAGTTTGCTTCCCATAAAGCCGCCAATTTGCCCCAGCATATTTGTATCGGGGAGGAGCGCCACTGCTTGCGGGTAGCTGGCGGTAGCGCCACGGGGTTTCCAGCCGTGGTCGAGCATTACTTTGGTCTGCCAGATCATGCGGAATTGCCGCACCAACAGCGGGAAGATGCGGTGCGGGGACTCCAGTTGTCCCTCAATAAGATCGCGAAAGACCGCCATGGCGGTAGCTGAGTCACCGCTGGCCACGGCGTCAGTGAGGCGGAAGACGCTCTCCTCGGCCAGCTTGGGGGTGATCAGCTCCACATCCTTCAGGGTGATCTTCTTGCGCTCCCCCACCAGCAGCGAGAGCTTGTCTACCTCGATCTGCAGGCGACGTAGCTCCACCCCCGCACGGGTGAGCAGCAGGTGCAGCGCACCTGGCTCAATGGTCTGCCCCCAGTCGTGCAGCGTCTCCGCCACCCATTCGCCCGCTTCCGCATCAGTGAGGGGCGTACAATCGTAGACCACGCCGTGCTTCTCTGCCGCCTTCTGCAGATCGACGGCCACCTTTGTCGCCTTGCCGTTCTCCCCCGCGCTGGTGATGAGGATCAGGTGGTTAGACGCGGGCACCGTTGCCGCGGCGGCGGCCATCTTCTTCTGCTGGTCGTTGGGCAGCAGGTCAATACCGCGCACCACCACCAGCCGCCCATCGCCCAGGAAGGGCAACTCGCACGCCAACGCCAATATACGGTCGCAACGCAACGGTTGCCGCTCGCGCTTCGCCGCCTCCGCCGTCTCCGACACGCCCTCCCAACGATCCCCCACGTCCAATTGCTCGCAGTTGAACTCGTCGTCATCTGCCAACAACTGCTTGCGCAGCCGCTCGGAGAGCGTGCGCTTCAGGTGCTCCTCGCCCCCCTGCACCAGCAGCCACGTCCCCTGCACGGGCACGTTTCCGGTTTTTGGTATCTGGCTGGATTTGATGTTCATAACGAGTCACTTCCCAAGTCGCTAGTCGCTAGTCGCTAGTCTATTCGTAGTCCGCGAAGGCGGACGACCGGCGCGTAGCGCCCTGCAGCCGGGATTTCAATCCCAGCGGAAATTATGGCACCCCGTCCTGTTACGCCACCCCCTGAAGGAGGTGGCTATAAATCGTCCCCCGGGCGTTGCCCGAGGCTATGATATTATTCTCTCTTCTTGCCTCTGTCCGTATCAAGTCGTTATTAAGATCACGGGCTAATACGATTTGTAAACAATCCCCTGGATAAATATTTATGCCTCGGGCAACGCCCCGGGGGTTTCGGTAATCATTCTTCTATCCGCCCACCGTCACCCGATCCGCTCCCGCCGTTGCCACGCGCTTCCAGTCTGTCGCTTGTTCGTAGGCGTGGGCCACTTGCAATACCGTGGCTTCGTCCCAGTGCGCGCCCATTATCTGCAGGCCTACGGGCATGCCGTTGTCGTAGCCGCAGGGGATGCTGATGCTGGGGGTGCCGGCCATGTTCACCGGGATGGTGCAGATGTCGTTGAGGTACATCTGGATGGGATCATCCATTTTGGTGTTGAACTGGAAGGCGATGCTCGGGGCCGTGGGGCTGATGAGCACGTCGTATTTGCCCAGTGCCTGCTCGAAATCGCGGCGGATGAGCGTGCGCACCTGGCTGGCTTTGAGGTAATAGGCATCGTAGTAACCGCTGGAGAGCACGTAGGTGCCCAGCATGATACGGCGTTTCACCTCCGGGCCGAAGGCGTGCTCACGCGTGGCGGTCATCATCTCGATGGTGCTGGCGGTGCCTGGGGCGCGGTAGCCGAACTCCACGCCATCGTAGCGCGCCAGGTTGCTGCTGGCCTCCGCCGGGGCGATGATATAGTAGGTGGGCAGGCTATAGCGCACGTTGGGCAGCGAACATTCTTCGATAATCGCCCCCTGCTCCTCCAGCACCTGCAGTGCCGCGCGCACGGCGGTTGCTACCCCGGCGTCAACGGCAATACCTTCCTGCTCGAAGAACTCTTTCGGCACACCGATCTTCAGCCCTTTCACCCCGTCACGCAGCTTGGCGGTGAAGTCCGGCGCAGCCTCCGGATAGCTGGTGCTGTCGCGCGGGTCTGGCCCGGCGATGGCATTCATCAGCAGCGCGGCATCTTCCACATCCTTGGTGATAGGGCCTACCTGGTCCAGCGAGGAGGCGAAGGCGATCAAGCCGTAGCGCGAGACGCGCCCGTAGGTGGGCTTCAGCCCCACCACGCCGCAGTAGGCAGCGGGCTGGCGGATACTTCCGCCGGTATCGGTGCCGATAGCCAGCAGCCCTTCATCCGCGCCCATCGCCGCTGCCGAGCCACCGCTGGAGCCACCGGGCACGCGCGATAGATCCCACGGATTGCGCGAGGCACCGAAGGCGGAGTTCTCGGTAGAGGAGCCCATGGCGAACTCGTCCATGTTGGTCTTGCCCACGGTCACCACCCCGGCGGCGCGCAGGCGCTGCACCACGGTGGCATCGTAGGGGGGGATGAAATTCTCCAGCATCTTCGAGCAGCAGGTGGTGCGCACGCCCTTGGTGCAGAGGATATCCTTCAAAGCCAGCGGTATCCCCGCCAGCGGCCCGATCTCCTGGCCCGCCGCAATCTGTGCGTCCACCGCGTCGGCTTCTGCAGTCGCCGCCGCGCGGGTGAGCAACACATAGCTCTTCACCTGCTCCTCCACCGCATCAATGCGCGTGTAGACCGAGTCCAGCAGCTCCCGCGCGGATATCTCTTTGGCAACCAGCATTTTATGCGCCGCATGGGCGGTTAAGGAATATAATTCAGACATGTAAACAGCATCCCACCATCGTTTTTCGCAGCTATCGCTACGGGGATATAATAGCATATTCTTTGGTTTTGGTCTTTGTACCACGAGCATATTTACTGGGAGCGTGGGCAAGCAGAGCAATATTGAATGGTATTAACCGTTTCAGCGCGTATTGAATTTACTATCGGCCTGGCTGGGTTAGGAAGACCAAAGCTAGCCCCATAGTGATTGCTCGGCACCGCCTCCCCGGAGCGAACTCGGGGGAGGCGGTGTTTTCAGTTTATGAGGAGATAAGCAAGATCACCCATCTCCTTGCGCGGTAGCTACTGGTTACGGTTGCGTCACGGTGTTGCCTTCCAGCGTTACAGTCTTCACAGCCAGCGCACGGCCGGTCAATACTGCTCCGCTATTCAGCTTGATACCAGACTTACATAGGATTATTCCCTTGAAGTCTGCGGAGGCACCGAATATCGCCTTGCCGCCTACCTGCCAGTAGATATTCTTCGCTTGGGCACCACCGGTCAAGTTGATGGTATGCGCAGCGAGGAGATCATCGGTAATCTGGAATATCCAGACATCATTGGCACCGCCGGAGATGTTGATATCACCCGCTATTGCGACGCTGGAGTTCCACTTATATAGACCTGGTACGAAAGTGTCACCATTGAGAATGCCACTGTTCAGGTCAGTATCATCAGGTGATAAACGACCTTCAGCTTCGTTGTATGCGAAGGTCATATCTTTCCCAGCAGCAGTCAGTTTTGCAGGAGTTGGAGCTGCCATATCAGCAGTAAATATCTTCCCAGACACCTGTGTTGATGTAGCAGATGCTCCAGAGACATCCAGAGTCTCGGCGAATCCGGTCAAAGCACTCTCAAATGCAGGACTAAGGCCGACATTCCCACTGATCGTAGCTGTCCCGGTGTTAGCAATCCCTGTTTTTGCAAGTATCACATAATCACCAGCCGTACCCAAATCTATTTTATTCGGCCCTGCAGGTGCCACTGCTAAGACGGAATATGGGATCTCTTTGTACACGCTGTAGGGGGTGCCTGGCGCATAGCTTACTTCACGGCCATAGATGTATACGAGGTATTCGTGCACTTCAGTTGGAGTCCATACGATATCGCTGATCTTGCTGTAGTCACGAACATTACTCCATACATAGGCCCCGCCATCCCAGTACTTCACTTTCATGGCGTATTCCATAGTGCCACCACCCACCGGCGTTACCGAGAAGGTAATAGGAGTATTCACCGCCGCCTGCGCGTAGGGGGTCATCTTTACATTCAGACAGTTGGCAGCGGGTTTTACTGTCATTATATACTCGCGATACGCAGCGTATGGTATTGTGGTACCTTGCTCACGTACATAGGCAATGATGGTGAATACTTGTGCTTCAGTCGGAGTCCAGAAACAAATAGGATTCGAGCCATATGAACGGATAGTCGTCCAAACGGATCCACCTGGTGTAGTGTATTTTGCCCGGAATTGATATTCCAGTTTCGCACCACTGGTGGCAACAGCCGTCATTTTGATCTGGTTCCCTACTGCAGTCGGGGATACGGGAGCTACATTCAGCGCCAGGGAAGATACTGGCAGCTTAACCGTAAATGGTAACTCACGGTATACAATATACGGATTACTCATTCCTTCACCACGCGCATATACGATCAATGTATAGTCTCGCGCTTCTGACGGAGTCCAGGTGCAAGTTGCGGAAGTACTGTACTCCTGGATTGTCGTAAAGACTGATGGCCCGCTCGCCGGGGTGTATTTCGCACGGAAACGGTATTCCAACGACCCACTGCCGGTGCCTGTTGGGGCGGCAGTCAAGGCAACCGGCAGACCGGTAATAGTTGGAGATACCGGAGCAGCAGACAATGTTATCGGCTGGAAGATCCTGAAATCTACCGCACTTTCAACGGTGCCACCGGGGGTAGTTACGGAGATCTTGCCGGTAGTGGCCAGCGCCGGTACTTTGGCAGTGAGATGTGCTGCGTCAATCACATTGAATATCGCATCAATCCCATTGAATTTCACCGCAGAAACATCAACGAATTCTGTCCCGAAAACCGTTACTACGGTACCCAGTACACCATAAGTTGGTGCAAAAGCAGTGATCGTCGGCGGCAAGTAGTTACGAGTATAAGTATCCGATGCAATCTGGCTGTCCGTCATACCGGTGAGATACGCATATGCCTTCAGTGTGGAAGTACTTGTCAGTACAACGCCCGATGCTGGATTGTAGTCGAAACTGTTAGTCGGATCTGGGTCACTGCCATCAACGGTATAGCGTATGGATGCGCCAGGCGTCGTGGTGGTGATAAATACTGTGACCGAGGCATAGAATGAGCCACCGGTAGGTGAAAACTCCGGTGTGGCACATCTGATTCCAAAATCGCCACTGGTTTCATTACTGTCCGTCATACCAGCCAGGCTGGCATATGCTTTCAGGGTGGTGTTAACATCAATATATACTGATGTTCCTTCAACAGCAGTTCCACTTGTTTTGGGATCGCTACCATCGGTAGTATACTTTATCGTTGCCCCAGTAGTTGCGGAGCTGATAGTCACTGTTTGTGCGGAGTCATAGATACCCGCTGCCGGATCAAATACTGGTGCAGCAGTCTTGATGAAGAAATTGCCTGTCACTATGCTACTTTTAAAGGTGCTCCACTGTGCATAGGCTTTTACAGTAGTATTCGCCGTGATGATTACCAGCGGCCCGGTCCACACGGTGATGCTCGTTTTTGGGTCGGTACCGTCAGTTGTGTAGAAGAACGTACAGCCTGGTAAGGTATCACTGATGGTCACATTCTGTGCAGAGCCATAAGTACCCGCTACCGGGGTGAAAGTCGGCACGGGAGGAAACGATGGTGCCGCAGTCGCCTGTAAAATGCAGGCGAAGAGAAAGAGCATGGTCACGACGAGGCGTGACAACAGGGGCGATGACAAATGCTTAGTTGATCCCATGGAGGACCCTCCTTTTAACTAGATTGCTATATTACACGTGTACCTTGTGAAAATTAAGTAATACTTCAGGTAACTCTGGACATTATCAAAGTAATTATTGCAGATAAATAGCATTTTTCACAGTTGGATTTGTTGTAAATATACGACAAACACTGATAACATCTAATAATTATCTTATATCACCAATTAGTCACATAGTTATATGGTTAAGTGGTTATTAATCGAAAGTGATTAATTATGTCGCAAACGCCGTTATCTGATTACGCTTCTAGCAATGAGGGAACAATAATCTCTGTACAGCACCTGCGCACTCTGGTACCATTGCACCACTACGATATTGCGGGGTAAGGAGAGTGGGACGTGGGTGATGAGCAGCGGGTTTTTCCGGGGGCGGACGAGCGGACTCCGTCGCGGAGCCAGTATTTTTCCTGGATAAATAACACCAACGAGGGCGCTACCGAGGCGCAGACGCTGGCCAATCTGGCCTTCTTCCGCTACCTGCACGAGGCCTTTGGCATGACGCTGGATATCTATGCCTTCGATGCCGGGGCGATAGACGGGGCGAAGTTCTATGGCTCGGTGGACTCCGAGCGTTTCCACCGGCAGTTCCCGCGCGGTTTTGCCCCCATGGTGGCGGAGGCGAAGGCGATCAACACGCGGCTGGGCGTGTGGGGCGGGCCGGACGGCTTCGGCGATACCCCGGAGGAGGAGCAGGCGCGTATTGACATGATGGTGTCGCTCTGCCGCGACTACGATTTCGCGCTCTTCAAATTCGATGGTGTCTGTGGCGGCCTGCGCCCGGAGAAACAGGATGCCTTTGTGCGCATGATGACGGGGTGCCGGCAGTACAGCCCCGACCTGATCCTGCTCAATCACCGGCTGAAACTGGGCACCGGTATGCCGCACGCCACCACCTGGCTGTGGGGCGGGCAGGAGACCTACATTGATACCCTCATCGCCAATGAGACCCCCGCTCCGCACAACCGTGCCTGCACGCTGACGCGCGGCCTGCCGCCAGAGCTACAACGCCTCACCGAGGATCACGGCGTCTGCCTCTCCAGTTGTCTGGACTACTGGGAAGATGAGCTGGTGTTGCAGGCGTTCAACCGCAACCTGATCCTGGCACCAGAGATCTACGGCAGCCCATGGTTGCTGCGCGATGATGAGCTGCCGCGATTGGCGCGCATCTATAACCTGCACCAGCATTACCGCGATATTATGGTCGACGGCCAGCTGCTGCCCGAGGAGCAGTATGGCCCACATGCAGTGGCGCGTGGTGACGGCAACACGCGGGTGATCACCTTGCGCAACCTCAATTGGGAGCCGGTGAGCTATACCGTCACCCTCGATGCGAGCATCGGGCTTACCTCCGGTGATACGGTATCTTTGCAACGGCTGCACCCGCACGAGCGCCTGCTCGGCGAATATGCCTATGGCGACGTGGTGGCGGTGGAGGTGCTCCCCTTCCGCGCGTGCCTGCTGGTGGCGAGTACCGCCGTCGCAGAGGGCGTACAGATCACCGGCTGCGACTACGATGTCATCAGCGAGCTGCCGGGCCAGCCAGTCTTTGTCGATCTGTTGGGCATGCCGGGTACCACGGCAACGGTGCATTTGGACGCCACGCAGGCAACGCTGGACGGGCATACGGTGGCGACCGTGGACGGTGATATTACTGTGGAGTTCCCCGGGGAGCAACTGCAGCAGGAGTACCACCGCAAGCTGGGCGAGCTGCTGCCGATTGCATTACCCGACGATGCAGAGAGCCTCTACGAGGCCACCTGCTTCGCCGCTGACAGCAATGCGCTGGAGGTGCGCGAGCTGCAGCGCTCTGGCGCTTCGGATATCCCAGAGGTGCGCGCCGCGCGTGCGGCGTTTTTCGAGCAGCGGCTCTTCCGCGGGCGTTATCTGTGGGATCGTTACCTCTTCGATGACGACCCGGAGACCGCCTTCGGCGTCTGCCGACGCTGGATCAAAGACCTGCGCGTGCGCAGCGGGGCCTTCCGGCTGGATTTCGGCGAGGTTATCAATATCGATCAACTGACACTCACTGTCGGTGGCGATTACTTCCTGCAACCGCTAAAGAGCGAGGAGGCGATCTGGGGCGCGGTGTCCGCCGACCTGCGCAGCTGGACGCCGATTCAGTTCTTCATCACCGAGGATATCGCCGGGCAACTCCCCGCTGACTTGCCGATCCGTTACCTGCGGCTGAACGGCTGCCCGGATCTCATCCGCGAGGTACGTGGTTCGTACCGCGGGCGTGCGCTGGTGCGCAGCAAGTGGCGCGCATCCAACCTGCTGGCTCCCTACAACTGGGCTTCCGCTGTACAGGCGTGGTCACTGCCAGTGACGCTGACAGAAGCGCCCGCCGGAGCATATCTGGCGGTGGCTATCCACGGCGAATGTGGCAATGAGCTGGCCTACGCCGCTGTGCGCATGGGCGAGAGTTACGTGGGTGCCCCGCGCCGCAGCCCCAGCTTCCCCAGCAACACCTGGGAATGCCCCGTGCGCCAGGTGAACGGCAACTACACCTACTACATCCCAGTCACCCCCGAGATGGTCGGGCGCGAGCTGGAAATCATAGTCCTGCTGCTCAACGGCGGCAACCCGGATATCCGCCTCGAAGCCTGGATCACGGCGTATCCGATCCCGTGGGTAAAACGGCGATTGAGTCTGTAGGTCTATAGGTCTATAGGTCTATAAGGTCTTTAGGTTTTCCAGACGATGGTGTAGAATGGAAACATAAAGACCTAAAGACATAAACTGGTCGAAACGGCAATAAATGCTATTCTAATCTATGCTAGATATTGAAGAAAATCTGCGGAGGTATGAATATGGCAACTGATCAACTACCGATTCCAGAGCAGTACGCGTCATTGCTTCAGTTACTTAAAGATCGCATTCGCACGGCGCAAGTACACGCTGTGCTGGCGGCTAATCGTGAGTTGGTCTTGCTTTACTGGAGTATCGGGCACGAAATATTACAACGACAGCAAGATAATGGGTGGGGCACTAAGGTAATCGAGCGCTTGTCAGCAGACCTGCACCACGCCTTTCCCGGAATGAAAGGATTCTCCACGCGAAATCTGAAATATATGCGTGCCTTCGCGGAGGCGTGGCCAGATGAGGCATTTGTGCAGCAAGCTGCTGCACAAATGCCCTGGTTTCACAATTGTGTGCTGCTCGACAAAGTTCATAGACCCGAAGAACGAATATGGTATGTGCATCAGACTATCGAAAATGGTTGGAGCCGCAATATCCTGGTGCTGCAGATTGAGTCCAATCTTTTCTCCCGGCGTGGCAGCGCCATCACTAATTTCCAATCAGTATTACCACCACCGCAATCCGATATGGCAGATCAGGCGCTTAAAGACCCCTACATTTTTGACTTCCTTACATTATCGGAATCGGTGCGCGAGCGAGAATTAGAGTTGGGCTTGCTGACTCATATCCAGCGTTTTCTCCTTGAGCTAGGGGTAGGGTTTGCCTTTGTGGGTAATCAATATCACATTGAAGTTGGCGGGGAAGATTATTACCTTGATTTGCTCTTCTATCATTTGCGCCTGCGTTGCTATGTGGTGATAGAATTAAAAACAGGTGCATTTTTGCCGGAACATGCTGGCAAGATGAATTTCTATCTTTCTGCGGTAGATGACCTGATACGCCACCCGGATGACAAGCCAACGATAGGGATAATTCTCTGCAAGGCTCATGACCGTTTTATTGCCGAGTATGCATTACGCGACATCAATAAACCAATGGGGATCGCAGAATGGCAAACCCGCTTAGTTGAATCGCTTCCTACTGAATTATCCAGCGATTTACCTTCCATAGAAACGCTGGAAGAAGAGCTAACAGATATGGAAAGAAAAACAGAAAAAGGTTGACACCAAACAATGATAATAGACACCCACTGTCATCTGAACAGTCCCATCTTCGCCGGGCGTGAGCGTGAGGCGGCGGCGCGGGTGGGGGCGGTGGTGGTGCCGGGGTGGAATGCGGAGATGTCGCGGCGGGCGGTGGCGCTGGCGGGGGAGATCCCCAATGTCTACGCGGCGGCGGGGCTGCACCCGGTGTTCATTGAGGATGATGGCGATATCGACTGGCTGCCGGAGATGCTCTCCTCCCCGCGCATCGTGGCACTGGGCGAGGTGGGTATAGACCATACTTCGCCGGTGCCGGTGGCGCGCCAGGTTATGTTCTTAAAAGCGCAGCTGCGGCTGGCGCGCGAGCGGGAGTTGCCGGTGATTATCCACTGTCGGCACGGGTGGAACGAGCTCTTTGCTTGCCTGGATGAGACCCCCGTGCGTGGTATCATGCACGCCTTCAGCGCCAGTGCCGAGGTGATGACGGAGGCGCTGCGCCGGGGGATGTATCTCAGCTTCGCCGGCATGGCCACGCGGGCGAACAGCCGCCATGCCCACGCCGCACTGCGCACCGCCCCGCTGGAGCGTATCCTCACCGAGACCGACGCCCCCTTCATGGCTCTCGACGGCGTCCCCGCCCAGCTAGCAGAGCCGCTCCACGCGCGCCAGGTGCTGCAGTTCATCGCCGCCAGCCGTGGTATCGCGGAAGCGGAGCTGGAGGCGCAGGTCTGGGCAAATGCGGAAACGGTATTATCACTCCAAAAAGTGTTATAATATCCACTAGTTAGGGTTCAATTTGTAGAGGAATCTGTAATGAAGTGCGCTTCATTACTTGGGGATAAAAAAATGGTTTCGAAGTTTTGGCGTTAGCCTTGGGTCTACCTAACCCCCCGGCCCCCTTCCCGGCGCGGGAAGGGGGAGAATGATCGTTTTTGCATGAAGATCATTCGTTTGGACACCCCTTCCCTCGCAGGGAAG
>JBBQQW010000088.1:0-10790 GCA_038215455.1 Armatimonadota bacterium | reverse complement strand
GTGCTGGGCTGGTATGCGCTGGCCTACGACCTGGCCTACGACGGCTGGGATGAAGCGACACGCAAAAAATTCGCCGAAGCTATCTCCACATATGACGATGGCATGTCAACACGCGACGTCAAGTCAAATATTGACCTGGAGCACCTTATCCGCGGTACACAACCACCGGGATCAAACCATTTTGGCATGATGGTGGGCGGTACCGCGATGGCACTGCTGGCAGTGACCGGAGATGACGGCGTCGCTGATCAGGAGCAAATCGATTTACTGCTGAAGATCGCCGAGAAGAGTATGATGCGCAACCTAAATGAAGGCTTCGGCGATGGCGGGATGTTCTCCGAGGGTGACGGCACCGGCTCTATGTCCTCCAACCAGGTTTTCCTCGCCGCACTACAGAGCTGGCGCAACGCTAAAGGGATGGACTACGCCAATGTGGAACGCCCGAACGCCCGCATGATGACGTTGAAGTGGGTATATCTGACTGTCTTCCGCGGTGGTAATCCGGACTTCTGGCCGATCCGTGGGGCCTACGGGCAGAATGTATGGGATAGAAAAGGGATGAGTGGAGCTGGCTATTTTGCCGAAGGTTTCGGCGTGATGCCCGAAGAACAGAAGGCTGGCATGCTGTGGTACTATAACCATTTCATGGCAGATGCAGATAAGAAAGCTGGTATGCCCTTTGATACCGCCAGCGATAATCCGCAGTATACCATCTGCGCATTCGTCAACTGGCCTTTTGGCATGGAAGAGAAAAATCCGGCCGAGGTGCTTCCTCTCTGCTATCGAGACTCTAAATTCGACTTCTATGCCTGGCGCAACCGCTGGCAGGATGCTAACGATATCGTCATATCGGTGTTACCCATAATTGCCCCTGGTGGAAATTATGCCGCCAAGGCTGAAACGGGTCTTTCGATTGCTGCATTCGGCAAAAAAATCACCAAGTGGGCTCCCAGTATCACCGGTAAAGTTAAATCATGGTCGATGACACCCAAGGGAGAGACCAGCGTTCTCAATATGGCAAATGATACCTGCCTTGCTGTCGACTTCACCATGGCCAGCGGTGCCGAAGGTATGCTGGTGGTAACTGGTAAAGCTGATGGCAAAGAGATCTCACTTGGCGGTAAGACACTCACCGTTAAGTTCCTCACCGCAGGTGCCGAACCGGAGATTAAAGTCGAGGGCGACAAAGCCACAATCGGCAAACAGACAATCTCGCTCAAGGACGGCAATATCGTGTTTGGCGTACAGACGAAATAACATCCGATAATTTGCGACAAAATCTCACCAGCGACGCAGGAAAATCTGGCTACTATTGCGAAATAGTAGCCAGGAGGAATACACATGCAAACTCTGCTGGAACGCCTGGCCGCTGGTGAGATTCTTATCTCGGATGGGGCCATGGGTACTTTTTTACAGGCGAAAGGGCTGCTGCCCGGCGAGTCGCCCGAGTCCTGGTGCTGCACGCATCCCGTCGACGTGCGGGACGTGGCGGAGGCGTATATCGCCGCCGGTGCCGACATCGTCTCCACTGATTCCTTCGGCGGTACCTGCTTCAAGCAGCGTGAGTTCGGCCTGGCAGATAAGGTAGACGAGTTCAACGTCGCCGCTGCCCGCCTGGCGAAGGAAGCCATGGGCGACAAAGGCTATGTGGTCGCCTCGGTTGGCCCCACCGGGCAGATCGTCGAGGATGAGGGCGGCGATGCAACAGAAGAGGAACTGTATGACGCCTTCAAGCAGCAAGTGATGGCGCTGGCCGCCGGCGGTGCCGACGCGCTGGTGATGGAAACCATGTCCTCCATTACCGAGGCAACGATCGCTATCAAAGCAGCCAAGGAGAACACCAACCTGCCGGTAATCGCCACCTTCACCTTCGAGTCCGGTGCCCGCGGATTCCGCACCATGATGGGCGTCTCCCCCACCCGCGCCGCCGAGGAAGCCGTCGCCGCCGGTGCGGATATAATAGGTGCCAACTGCGGCAACGGCATTGCCAATATGATAGAGATTACCCGCGAACTCCGCACCGCCGCCCCCATCACCCCCATCATGATCCAGTCCAACGCCGGCGTTCCCGTATTAGAAGATGGCAAAACCGTCTTCAAAGAATCCCCCGCCGACATGGCCGCCCGCGTAAAAGAACTGATCGAAGCAGGAGCCAACATAATAGGCGGCTGCTGCGGCACCACACCCGAGCATATTAAAGCGATGGCAGAGGTGGCACGAGGGGTGAAGTAGCGCCACACGCTAAGATAAAGCACCTTGAAGGGCGCTGTCAATTGCAGCAGGTGTGCGCTTTAGCGTACTTGATCTTATAGCCACGTCCTTTAGGGCGTGGAGCTGAGGTACTGTGCCATGGGCGTCCCGCCCATGAGAGCGGGGCCTATCGCCACGCGCTAAGCACGCTGAACCATTCTATTCCGAAAGTCCGCGAAGGCGGACGACCGGCGCGTAGCGCCCTGCAGCCGGGATTTCAATCCCAGCAACGGTAATGAGATAAGGATTTGCAACCCCGTTCTCATGGGCGGGGCCTATCGCCACGCGCTAAAGCACGCTGAACCATTCAATTCCGAAAGTCCGCGAAGGCGGACGACCGGCGCGCAGCGCCCTGCAGCCGGGATTTCAATCCCAGCAACGGTAATGAGATAAGGAATTGCAACCCCGTTCTCATGGGCGGGACCGCCCATGGCACGGCTGCGCTTGGCGTTCTTAATTGCAACCCCGCTCTCATGGGCGGGACGCCCATGGCACTATGCTGACAATACTGAACAGTTACCTCTGCCTTATTATTGACCTCGCCCCCCACTCCTGCTACAATAAACGCACTTCCAGCCGGTGTGGCGGAATGGCAGACGCAGTAGACTCAAAATCTACCGGGGGCAACCCCGTGGGGGTTCGACTCCCTTCACCGGCACCACTTTAAATTTCACCGTCGCTGAACACCACTTTACGCTCGAAGGTCTTCTCCAGCGCGGGGCCGTGTACGCGCACTCCTTGCAGCTCCAGCGGGCACGGTTGCTCGTGGATGATCTCCAGCGCCAGCCGGTTGTTGTTGATGGGCGTTAAATGCACATCCTGCACCAGATTGGCGTGGCTGCGGTCCAATGTCTCCGCCACGCGCAGGAAAATGCAGAGCAGGCGCACGGTGTGCTGGCTGGCTTCATCCAGTATCGCGAACTCCGGGTTTTTGCTGCGCGGCAGCGTCTTGCGATGGAAAAGCACCGAGGTAGCCATGATCGCCGCCTCTGTCTGGTCAAAACCGAGTAACTCGGCGTTGCGGATGAAGTAATAACTGTGCGCGTGGTGATTGGCGTAGTTGAGGAAGAGGCCGATATCGTGCAGCCGCGCCGCCCAGCCCAGCAGCTCCTTCTCCGCCGTGCCCAGATTATGCAGCTCCGCCGCTTTGGCGCTGTCAAAGAGGCTCACCGCCAGCTTTGCCACCTGCTCCGCGTGCACCTCGTCGTAGTTGCACAGCCGCCCCAGTTGGCGCACACTTCGCGCGCGCAGCGAGAGCCGGGCCATCTCCGCCGTCTCGTCCCCGCGCTCCAGGTAATCCACCAGCAGCCCGTCGCGCAGGCCCCGGTCGCTCACGCGTATCTCATCCAACCCCAGCTCCTCCATCAACGTCTGCAGGATAGCCGCGCCGGCAATGATGATGTCCGCGCGGTCGGGGTTAAGACCGGGCAGCATCCGCCGTTGCGCGATGGGCAGCGAGCAGAGCAACGTGACAACGAAGCGCAACTGCTCCAGCGTCATGGTGAGCGCCGGCGTCTGCCGGGTGTTGCCCGCCAGACGTGCGGCGATAGTGGCCAGATTTTCGATAGTACCGCTGGAGCCATACACCAGCTTCGGGGCCAGTTGGCTCAGCTGCTGCAGTGAGCGCACGGCGATATTCTTCACCTCATCCTGCAGCCGGGCATAGCGCTTGGCGGTTACCTTCCCGGCAAAGCCGTTTCGGTCGGTATTCGCCAGCCGAATAGCGCCGAGTTTCAGCGAGTCGAGATAGCTGAACTGCTGGCTGTCGCCGATGGCGATCTCGGTGCTGCCCCCGCCAATGTCGATGAAGAGCGCCGCCTTTTTGCCGATATTCACCGAACGCGAAACGCCGAGGTAGATCAGCCGCGCCTCTTCCTTGCCGGCAATAACGTGTAGATTGATCCCCGATGCCGTGCGCACCAGCTCGAGAAATTCCCCCTGGTTCTCCGCCTCGCGTGTGGCCGCCGTCGCCACCGCATGAATCTCCTCCGCGCCGAAGGAGTGCGCCAGCTCGCCCAGCTGCCGGATCGCCTCTGCGGTACGCGCCATCGCCTCCGGCTGCAGGTGCTGCTGATTGAACTCCCCTTCCCCCAGCCGCACCATCATCTTCTGCTGCGTCAGCACCGTCCACGTGCTGTTAGGGTTGATCCGCACCACCAAAAGCCGCACCGAATTGGTGCCCAAATCCATAAACGCTACTACGTGTCCGGGGGTAGTTACTCCTGTTATTACCATATTACGAACCTAATAATTGTATTCTTCTTCATAGTTTCCATCCCGAAGGGATAGCAATAATTTAGCCCGGCGACCTCTCGCCCAGCCGTGAACGACTGGGCGAGTGTGCTACGCCGATCGTCCTTCGGACGGGACGGTTTAACCTTGCCCGTCCCGCCCGAAGGGCGATTGGCCGAAGGCCCTCCAGCCCAGTCCTTCAGGGCTGGGCTAATGTATTCCGCGACATCATTTTTCCTGTCACCGGAAGTCATTCTTCATCCCCTTCTTCCTCTTTCACACGCCTCGCCAACACAGATAACATCTTACTCCACAGCTGCTGCTTTTCCAACTCTTTCCAGTATTGATTCAGCTCTTTGTGGTGCTCTTTTCGGCGGGACAGACGGTTTTCTGCTAGCCAGGTCAGGCCGGGGCGGAGAGGGGCGAAGGTGCGCGTGTGACCATAATACTGACGCACGCGCTGCAGCTCTTCCGCAGTGAATACCGGCAACCACATCGTCCAGACATCGCAATCATGTATATCACCCAGGATTTCCTGCAGTTTTTTTACTACCGTGAAGAATTCTTTCAGCTCACCATCATATATCGGGCCATATATCTGCAGCGAATAACGGAGATGCTTGGCGGCGATACGCATGGCGTGCAGCTCCAGCATACGCTCTGCTTTGTCAATATACAGCTCATACCCCAGCATTACCTCCAGCTGGGCGATGAGCGTCGCCTGGGCACGGCGATAGAGTTGCGGCGGGGTGCCGGTGATCTGCTGCAGTTGCGCGTGGATGCGCTGCTGCCGCAAGGCCCCCTCCATCTCCGGGAGGGTTTTGCGCTCTTCTACTCTATCCAGCGCGGCGATGAGTCGCACTTGCAGCCGTTTGCGCCGTTGCTCCAGGCGAAGGATCACCCGTTTGATACCCGGCAATAAACGTTTCTCCGGTGCTTCGATCAGCAACCCCTGCAGCACCTCCAGTTGCACATCGATGTCGCGCGCCGCACCCAGCGCCCGGGTGATGCCTTTGATTTGCTCCTGCCACTGCGCCACGCGTTTAGTAGGGAAGCAATCGGCAAAGAGGTTCAGCGCAGTACGCACCCGGCGCGAGGCTACGCGCATCCGGTGTACACACTCGATATCCTCGGCCAAGCGCACACCGTCGAACTCCACCACAAGCTCGGTGAGGAACCCCAGCATCGTCTCGGCGGCATAACTCGCTACCCGCGCATCGTCATCGCTCTTCTCTTCCATCAGTTACTCCCAGCTGCCCACATGCTCCATCAGCCACTGCTGCGAATTCACCACTTTCACGCCCGGTGCGGGGTGCAGGCGTTCGTAGCTGCCATCCGTCTTCAGCAGCCGTGCCTGTGTATTGTCGCTCAGATGCAACTGCAGTATCTCTTTCAGGCTCTTGCGCACACGGGCATCATCAATGGGGAAGAGTATCTCCACGCGCTGGTCCAGGTTGCGGGGCATCAGGTCGCTACTGCCCAGATACATCTGCTCATCCTCGCCCCCATTGCGGAAGTAGTAGATGCGTGCATGCTCCAGGAATCGCCCCACGATGCTGGTGACGCGAATATTCTCACTCACCCCCACGATCCCCGGGCGCAGGCAACAGATTCCGCGAATCTGCAGCTCCACCTTCACCCCTGCCTGCGAGGCCCGGTAGAGCGCATCGATACAGATGCGATCCACCAGCGAATTCATCTTCATGGCGATATAGCCGTCGCCATGCTTCTCCTGCCGCATTATCTCGCGCTCGATGAGCGTCAATATATCATTGCGCATATTGCCCGGGGCCACTAGCAGGCGACTATAGTTGATCTTGTGCGAATATCCGGTGAGGGCGTTAAACAGGTCAGAGACATCCGCCCCCATCCTCTCGTCGCAGGTGAAATATCCCAGGTCGGCATATATTTTGCTGGTGGTCGGGTTATAGTTGCCGGTGCTCACGTGCAGGTACCGCTTGATACCATCTTCGTTGCGGCGCACCACCAGGCTCATCTTCGCGTGTATCTTCAACCCCATCAGGCCATAGGCCACGTGCACACCCGCCTGCTCCAGCGCACGCGCCCAGGCGATATTCTTCTCCTCATCAAAGCGTGCTTTCAGCTCCACCAGCACCGCCACCTGCTTGCCGTTATCCCGCGCTTCTAATAATGCTTCTACGATAGGCGAATTCGAGCCTGTGCGGTAGAGCGTCTGCTTGATAGCCAACACATTGGGATCACGCGCGGCGGTTCGCAGGAAGTCTACTACCGGAGTGAAGCTGTCATACGGATGGTAGAGCAGCACGTTGCGCCGGTCAATGAGCGAGAAGATATCCTCCCCCATGGTCAACGACGGGATCTGCGCGGGCGAGAAGTATTCATCCTTCAGCTCCGGGCGCTCCAGCCCCGCTAGCTGCATCAAGTCCGCCATCCCGAGCGGCTCGTCCATGGCATACACCAGATATGGGTCGATGTTCAGGTTCTTCATCAGCAGCCGGCGGATATGCTCCGGCATATTGGCATCGATCTCCAGCCGCACCTCTGAGGCAAACTCGCGTGACTCCACGCTCTCCTCTACCATCGCCAGCAGATCATCAGCCTCATCTACCTCTATCTCGAAATCCGCATCCCGGGTGATGCGGAAGGGGTATGATGCAGCGACATCGATACCGGGGAAGAGCATCCCCAGGTTGGCGGAGATCACCTCCTCCAGCCACACATATGCCGTCTTATCCTCACTACCCTCGACCGCCGGGACGGGAAGTAGCCGGGGGAAGGTATCGGTGGGGACTTTCAGTCGCGCAAAACGCTCACCCTCAATCGGGTCGTTCACCACCACGGCCAGGTTCAGACTCAAGTTGGATATATGCGGGAACGGGTGTGAGGGATCAAAGGCCAGCGGGGTGAGTACTGGGAAGATCTCTCGCTGAAAATAATGTTCCAACGCCGCCCTTTGCTGCGTATTCAACTCGCCATAATGCAACAGATGAATGTCATTCTGTTGCAACTGCGGCATCAGGTCTTCGTTCCAGCAGGCGCTGTGTTGCTTCAGCTGCTGCACGATGATCTCGCGAATCATCCCCAATGCCTCCGTCGGTGCCTTCAATTCCTCAATGTTCTCGCCCTTCTCTTTGCTATTGAGGAAAGGACGCCGCAACCCGGAGACGCGGATCATGAAAAACTCATCCAGGTTGCTGGCGAAGATCGCCAGGAACTTCACCCGCTCCAGCAACGGGGCGCTCTTGTCCAGCCCCTCTTCCAGCACCCGTCCGTTAAAGGCCAGCCAGCTATATTCACGGTTGAAATAAAGCTCTGACTTTGCTGCTTCAGTTGGCATTGGTACTACTCTGGCGCTCTCTTCGCGCACGTCATTCGTTCCTGACATAAGCCCCTTCTCATAGTGCAGATTCGGCAGTAGCTACGGTTTCACTTGCTTCGGTTTGCAGAGGTGCTCCTCTTTGTGGCTGACTCGATCACATTTCTCGCATTTGTAATAGGATTTACCTTCAGCCTTGCGCTCCTTCACCTTCTCTTTGTCCTTCTTCTCTTGCTTTTCGTCTTTACATAGATGTGTCATGCTAAAATCCTCCAGATGTCATCATAATATCACAAAAAGTATTAAGATTTTGTGTGTTTTTCCTCATTCATGTAAAATAATCTCCTAGTTCGGTTTCAACGAACATGTTTTGCGCAATTACGGGAGGAAATCGCCTCTTCGTGGTCTAAATCATTATACACCGGCGCGGGAGCGCTGAATTAATGCATATTGGAGGTAGGCAGTGCCTTATTTACTCGGTATTGATGTCGGAACCAGTGGGACGAAAGTGCTGCTGGTAGACGTGACCGGCAAGAAGATTGCCAGTGCCACGGAGGAATATCCTTTATATACCCCCCACCCTCTCTGGGCAGAACAGGACCCGGCGGACTGGTGGCGCGCCACAGTGGACGGCGTGAAGCGCGTGCTGGCCGCATCCGGCGTGAAACCCACGGAGATCGCCGGCATCGGCCTCTCCGGGCAAATGCACGGCTCCGTCTTCCTTGATGCGGACAACAAAGTCATCCGCCCCGCACTACTCTGGTGCGACCAGCGCACCGCGGAGCAGTGCAAGTGGATCACTGAACGCGCCGGACGCGACACGGTGGTGGCGGAGACGCTCAACCCGGTGCTCACCGGCTTCACCAGCCCCAAAATCGTCTGGCTGCAACAAAATGAACCGGAAGCGTGGGCACGGGTGAAAAAGATACTTTTACCGAAGGATTACATCCGCCTGCTGCTGACCGGGGTATATGCCACCGAAGTATCCGATGCCTCGGGCACCGGGTTGCTGAATGTGACGAAACGGCAGTGGTCGGCACCGATGCTGGCGGCGTGCAACGTCACGGAAGATATGCTTCCCCAGGTGTACGAATCTCCTGAGGTGAGCGGAAAAGTATCGGCAGAGGCCGCCGCGCTCACCGGCTTGGCCGCAGGCACCCCAGTGGTCGGCGGTGGCGGCGACCAGGCTGCCGGTGCCGTGGGCAACGGCATCGTCGAGGAAGGCATCGCCTCCTGCTCGGTGGGCACCAGCGGCGTGCTCTTCGCGCATATGAAAAAGCCGAATACCGACAAACTGCTGCGTACGCACACCTTTTGTGCTGCTGTCCCCGGCGAGTGGCACATCATGGGCGTACAGCTTTCCTCCGGTGGTTCATTCCGCTGGTATCGCGATGTCCTCGGCGAGGCCGAGACCTCGGTGGCACATGCCGTGGGTATTGATCCCTATGATATGCTGTGCCAGGAAGCCGCTGTTGCCCCGGCGGGGAGTGAGGGGCTGATCTTCCTCCCCTACCTCACCGGCGAGCGCTGCCCCTACCCCGATCCCTTCGCGCGTGGCGTCTTCTTCGGCCTCACGCTACGCACCACCCGTGCCTATATGGTGCGCTCGGTGCTGGAGGGCGTCAGCTACGGCCTGCGCGACTCGCTGGAAATCTTCCGCACCATGGACGTGCATCCGACGCAGATCCGCCTCTCCGGTGGCGGTGCCCGCTCCGCTATCTGGCGGCAGATCCAGGCAGATATCTACGGAAGCGAGTGCGTCACCATCAACATCGACGAGGGGCCAGCGCTGGGCGTGGCACTGCTTGCCGGGGTGGGCACCGGTGTATATAGTAGCGTCCCGGAGGCCTGCGCCAAAACCATCCAGGTGGTGGATCGCGTGGAGCCAAACGCCAGCAATGTACGCGTGTACGAGAAGTATTACCCCATCTTTACCCGACTCTATGGCCACCTAAAAGATGAATTCACCGCCGTGGCACAGGCACATGAAGAACTGAATAACAACTGATTGGAGCAATGACAATGGCAACTGCAGATTTAAAACAAGAGATCAAAGAACTACTCGTCGAGCGCCTCTTCCTACGCGTGAAGCCGGAAGATATCCCCGACGACGCCGCCCTGCTGGAGACGATGGGCATCGACTCCGTCGCCCTCTTTGAACTGGTAGTAGGCCTCGAAGACGTCTACGGCATCACCTTCGAGGAAGATGAATTCCGCCTAAGCCTCTTCAAAGACGTGAACTCCATCGCCGACTTTGTGGAGAAAAAGCGGGGTTAATCCGCAATTATTGCAGAACCTTGATTCGCATAACTAGAGGATTATAGCATAGCTATTCGTCTTCATTGTTGGATAGCCGCAGCAGGAATGGGTTTCCCATCAGTGTAAAATAGAAAATCGCTATCCAGCAGTAGATGCATCATTCTCAACCTAATATCCTCGAAACATGCGAATCAAGATTCAGGCAACAATCTGTAGCCAGAGAGGCCCCCACTGCCATTGGGATACCATATCTGGAATAGTACCTCGCATGAGGAGATGCATATGCCCATTATCAACCACACTTGCCCAGTGCGTGCTGTAACGCATGGTGCTAAAGCCCACTGGTTTGGCTATTATGACAAGTCACCGTGGGATTCCACGGGCCGTTACATGCTGGCTCTGGAGGCGGAGTCACTCACCCGGATGCCGCAAGCGGGGGAGACGGCAACTATTGGACTGATAGAAGTGGAGACGCTGGCGTTTACCCCCCTGACCAAGACACGAGCATGGAACTGGCAGCAGGGATGCATGGCACAATGGTTGCCCGGTGCCGCTGACCGCGAGATAATCTTCAATGATGTAGCGGACGGCCAGCACATAGCAGTGATTATGGACATTCACACTGGAGTACGCCGCACTCTGCCCCGGCCAGTGTATGACGTGGCCAACGATGGCAGTTTCATCCTCTCTACCAGCATGGCACGGCTGGCAGCGACGCGCACGGTGGTGGGATATGCAGGAATAACTGACC